>JANNNG010000074.1:0-12263 GCA_031398425.1 Hyphomicrobiales bacterium
AACAACCCGAACGGTCCCTTGATCAGCTTGATTTTTTGACGGCCCATGTGGTCTCGGCCGACCATCATGCGGGCACCGCGCTTGACCGCAGTACACACGCGGTCAATATCTGCTTCAGTCATTTTCATTGCGCCACCTCTACTCATAATGGCCCCCACACACCTACCGTCGATAAACCCTATGCCAAATCGTCGTTATTTTCAACTTTTATTAAAATCAAGATTAACACGCGTAATCGTCGGCCGATGTGAGTTTTGCCACATCCCCCTGCACAGAATTGATTTTGCTTGCTATATAGGGGCATGGCCAAAGCACCTGACAAACATGACAACGGCACGGATACGGGCGTTCTCACGCGCGTGAAGCCGAAGACCAAGAAACCTTCACTCTACAAGGTTCTATTACTGAACGACGACTACACACCCATGGAATTTGTCGTGATGGTGTTGGAGCAGTTCTTCGGCAAAAGCCGGGAAGATGCCTACACCATCATGTTGCATGTTCACCAGAAAGGTGTGGGTGTCTGTGGGGTTTATACGTTCGAAGTGGCGGAAACCAAAGTGACCCAGGTCATGGATATGGCCGCCAAAGCTGGCCACCCACTGCAATGCACCCTTGAAAAGGAGTAGGTGCGGCCCTGCGGCATACCCCCTCGTCAAATCCAAATTCCGACCTATATTGGGTGCTTGATTGATTTGGTGCCGGGCAGTGGTTCGGTTTCCCCTGAAGGAGTGCCACCTTGCCGACATTTTCCCGAAGTCTTGAAAAAGCCCTCCACCGCGCACTGTCCTTCGCTGCCGAGCGCCGCCAGGAATATGCTACACTCGAGCACCTGCTGCTTTCACTGACGGAAGACAAGGATGCCGTCTCAGTGTTGAAGGCGTGCGGAGTCGATCTGGATGAACTCCGCGAAGACTTGACGGACTATCTGGACAATGAGCTCAGCAATCTGGTGACTGACCTTAACCAGGAGGCCAAGCCGACGGCGGGTTTTCAACGCGTCATCCAGAGGGCCGTGATCCACGTGCAATCGTCGGGCCGCGAAGAAGTGACGGGGGCCAATGTGCTGGTCGCGATCTTTGCTGAACGCGAGAGCCATGCCGCATTTTTCCTGCAGGAACAGGACATGACCCGCTACGACGCGGTCAACTACATTTCACATGGTATCGCCAAGCGGCCGGGCCTCAGCGAGTCTCGCGCGGTGCGCGGTGCTGAAGAGGAAGATCACAGCGGAGACGACCATAGCGGCAGCGGGGGCGGGAATGCAGGTGGCAAGGGCAAGAAAGAGCAAAGCGCCCTGGAAGCCTATTGTGTTGACCTCAATAAAAAAGCCGAGAATGGCAAGATTGACCCCTTGATCGGGCGCGAGGCCGAGGTGAACCGCACCATCCAGATTCTCTGTCGGCGTCAGAAAAACAATCCGCTGCTGGTCGGTGAACCCGGCGTGGGCAAAACAGCAATTGCAGAAGGGTTGGCTCGCAAGATCATCAAGGACGAGGTGCCGGACGTCCTCAAAGGCTGTACAGTCTATCAGCTCGACATGGGTATTCTGCTCGCTGGCACGCGCTATCGCGGCGATTTTGAAGAGCGCCTGAAAGCAGTGATGAAAGAGATCGAGGCCAAGCCCGGTGCCATCATGTTCATTGATGAAATCCACACCATCATTGGGGCAGGGGCCACGTCGGGTGGTGCGATGGACGCATCCAACCTGTTGAAGCCCGCCCTGGCGTCTGGAACACTTCGTTGCATCGGATCAACGACTTACAAGGAATATCGCCAGCATTTTGAGAAGGACCGCGCGCTCGTGCGCCGCTTCCAGAAGATTGATGTGAACGAACCGTCACTGCCGGACGCCATAGCCATTCTCAAGGGCCTGAAACCCTATTACGAAGAATATCACAAGGTTCAGTACACGGATGATGCCATCGAAACAGCTGTTCAACTGTCGGCCCGTTACATGAGTGACCGCAAGCTTCCGGACAAGGCGATCGATGTGATTGATGAGTCTGGTGCTGCGCTGATGTTGCTGCCTGAAAACAAGCGGAAAAAAATTATCGGCGTAGAGGAGATCGAGGCGACGATTGCCACCATGGCACGGATACCCGCCAAGACCGTATCACGCGACGACGCTACGGTGCTCAAGAATCTTGAATCCGAATTGAAGCGGCTGGTATTTGGTCAGGACAAGGCGATTGAACAGGTGGCCTCCGCTATCAAGCTGGCGCGGGCAGGGCTTCGCGAGCCGGAAAAGCCGATCGGCAGCTATCTGTTTGCCGGCCCCACCGGTGTTGGCAAAACCGAAGTGGCCAAGCGACTTTCAGAAGTCCTTGGTGTGAAGTTCCTGCGCTTTGACATGTCGGAGTATATGGAGCGGCATTCAGTCTCGCGCCTCATTGGCGCACCTCCGGGCTATGTTGGTTTCGATCAGGGCGGCTTACTGACCGATGGCATTGACCAGAATCCCTATTGTGTATTGCTTCTCGATGAAATTGAGAAGGCGCACCCGGACCTGTTCAATATTCTGTTGCAGGTCATGGACCACGGCAAATTGACGGACCACAATGGTAAAAGCGTTGATTTCCGCAACGTCGTGCTGATCATGACGACCAATGCGGGGGCTGCAGATCTGGCCAAACCCGGCATCGGCTTTGGTTCGAATGTGCGCCTTGCCGAGGACAATGAAGCGATCACCCGCATGTTCACACCGGAGTTCCGCAATCGACTTGATGCTACTGTAAACTTTAGCCATCTGCCGCCGGAAGTGGTGCGAAAGGTGGTGGAGAAATTCGTGTTGCAGCTTGAGGCCCAACTGGCCGAACGCCAGATCAATATTGAAATTTCAGCGGAAGCTGCTGACTGGTTGGCCAAGACCGGTTACGACCAGCAAATGGGGGCGAGGCCCTTGTCGCGCGTCATTCAGGAACACGTGAAGAAACCGCTGGCCGAAGAGGTGTTGTTTGGCAAGCTGACAAAAGGCGGCACGGTGCGCATTCTGATGAAGGACGATAAACTGGATCTTGCTTATCTCAGCCGCGACGAGGAAAGGTCTTCCTTGCCGAAACCGGTGGAACGGAAGTCCTTGCCACGGGCTGTCAAGGAAAAGTCGGCGGTAAAAAAGGTGCGCCAGGCTCGGGTGAAATAGCGCGTTAAAGCTGCTCCTGAATGGCAGTCGCCAGAGCCGCCAGGCCTGCCTGATCTGCCATGTTCCCAGAATGAGGTTTTAACGACACTCCCTCCTTCATCGGCAATATGTGAAAGTGCAGATGAAACACTGTCTGTCCGCCAGCACTCTCATTGTACTGCCTGAGCTGAAAGCCATCGGCGTTGGTGGCTTTGACGGCGGCTGCGGCTACTTTCTGGACTGTGACCATGAGATGAGCCAAAACCGTTGGATCGGCGTCCAACAGGCCCCGTGATGCGGTTTTTGGGATCACGAGGCAGTGCCCTTCAGTTTGCGGCATTACGTCCATGAAGGCAAAGGCATGTTCGTCTTCGTAGATTTTATGAGCTGGAATTTCGCCGCGAAGGATTTTGGCGAAGATGTTTTGCGGGTCGTAGGTCATGTCTTTTTCTACAGGAAGACCGCGCTGGTGGAAACACCCCCTCTCGGCTTCGCCGTACTCCCCCGGCCCAAGATGGCCGAGGGAGAAAAGTGCCAACTTCCTCCCTCGGCCTCTTGGGGCCGGGGGAGTACCCCGAAAGGGGGGAGGGGTGCCCGGGGTTATTCGATCTTCTGTTGAAGCTTACCAGCCAAATCTTGAATAAACTGCCAAGCGACGCGGCCTGATCTGGCGCCTCTCGTAACACTCCATTCGATGGCGGCGGCGTGGAGCGCGTCATTTGAAATCTCTAGTTTGTAACGCTCGGCATATCCCTCAATCATTTCAAAATACTCATCCTGGGAGCACGTGTGAAAACCCAGCCACAAACCGAAGCGATCCGACAATGACACTTTTTCCTGCACCGCTTCCGACGGGTTGATAGCGGTGGAGCGCTCGTTCTCAATCATGTCGCGGGGCAGCAAATGCCTGCGATTTGATGTGGCATAGAAAATCACGTTACGCGGGCGGCCTTCGAGGCCTCCGTCGAGGGCAGCTTTCAGTGATTTATACGATGTATCCTGATTGTCGAACGACAGATCATCACAGAAGATGATGAATTGGAACTCGGCATGGCGTCGCAACAGGGTGGTCAGCTGCGGCAGGCTGCTGATGTCTTCGCGATGAATTTCAACGATCTTTAAACTGCCGCCGACGTCGGAATTCACACTCGCTTGTGCGGCTTTTACGAGCGATGATTTGCCCATGCCTCGGGCGCCCCAGAGTAAAGCGTTGTTGGCAGGAAGGCCCTTGGCGAAGCGGCGGGTGTTCTCCATTAGTTGATCGCGGGTGTGGTCAATGCCTTTGAGCGACGCCAGTTCAACCCGATTGATGCGGATCACCGCATCGAGACCTGGGGGCGAAGAGCGCCAGACAAATGCCTCATGTTTGGCAATATCAGCGGAAACCGGGAGAACAGGAGCAAGCCGTTCCAAGGCCTCGGCAATGCGCAATAACAACGAGCTGTCCAAACTGTTAGTCATAACCCATTCCCACGGCTCAATTTTTCGCAACTTGCAATGACCTATTGCATCGTTATATCTAGCGCAACCTTTTAACCTGTTCGCCGGTGGTCACACCGCTTGGAGTCGTTCTCGATGTTTATTGCGCAAGCTGCGGCACCCGGTGCTGGCGATCTCATCGGCATGGTGTTGCCGCTGGTGTTGATCATGGGTGTGTTCTATTTTCTTTTGATCCGCCCGCAGCAGAAGAAAGCGCGGGAACAGCAGGACATGCTGACTAAAATCTCCAAGGGGGACACCGTCGTGACCCATGGCGGATTGATTGGCAAGGTCACGAAAATCGTCGATGACAAGGAAATTCAGGTTGAAGTGGGTGAAAATGTGAAGGTCCGCGTGTTGCGTGGTGGCGTTTACGAAGTGCGCGCCAAGGGCGAACCCGCCAAGTAACTTTCAAGGATCAAACCCGTGTTACAATTTGCCCGCTGGAAAACATTGACCATCCTAGCTTCGGTTTTGCTGGCGCTCATGCTGGCGTTGCCCAACATTCTGCCCAAGGCGCAGCAGGACCAGATGGCCAGCATCGGCATTCGTCCGATGACCTTGGGGCTTGATCTGCAAGGTGGATCAAACCTGCTTCTTGAAATCGACAAGGCTGACATGGCGGAACAGTTGCAGACCCTTGCTGCAGGTGACATTCGCGCAACGTTGCGAGAAGCAAAAATTGCCTACAGCAATATCGCAAGGATACCGGGTGGTGTCAGTGTGAAAATATCCAAGCCCGAGGATATGGAGAAGGCAAAGGAAAGATTGAACACGCTTCTGCAGCCGCAGCAGGCCGGTGTGTTTGCTGGAACGGCACCTGTCAATCTCTATGCGCTGGATAGCGTTGCAGATGGTTACAGCATGAAAGTCACTGAACTTGGCCTCGAGGCCAAGGTGGCATCAGCCATCAACCAGTCGTTGAAGATTCTGGCCTACCGCATCGACCCGTCGGGCACGAAGGAAATCAGCGTGCAGCAACAGGGGGCGGACCGCATCAATATCCAATTGCCTGGTGTCGACAACATCGAGGATTTGAAGAAGCGCTTTACCGGCACGGGCAAGATGACATTCAATCTGGTCTGTGAGCAACAACCCAATGCCGACGGGCAAGTGCCTCCACAGGATTGTGCGTCCTATCCATACAAGGAAGCTTATGATGCAGCCCTGAAGAAGAAAGATCCCAGCGGCAAGACGGTTCTTTTGACAGATGCAGAGATCAAAGCGTTGCCGAAGTTGTGGGTTCAGACATCCAGTCGATCCATCGTCGACGGCGCAGACCTGACTGATGCGCAACCGGGCTTTGACCAGAACAACAACACGGTCGTCACGTTCAAATTCAATCAGAAGGGTGCGCTGCGCTTTGGCAACCTGACAAAGGACAATGTTGGAAAGCCGTTTGCGATTATTCTGGACAAGGTAGTGCAAACCGCCCCGGTCATCAATGAGCCCATCCTTGGAGGGTCGGGGCAGATTTCGGGAAGCTACACGACGGAAGAGGCTGGACGGCTTTCAATTGTTCTGAAGTCCGGTGCCTTGCCAGCCAAGATCAACATCGTCCAGGAACAAACGGTGGGTCCAAGCCTGGGAGCTGATTCCGTCAATGCCGGCTTTATTGCCTGCCTTGTTGGCTTGATAGGCGTCATGGCTTTCATGATCCTGCCCTACGGTTTTTTTGGCTGGGTGGCCAATGCGGCATTGCTGATCAATCTATTGATACTGTTGGCGGCCATGAGTTTTTTTGGATTCACACTGACGCTTCCAGGGATCGCGGGCATTCTGCTCACACTTGGCATGGCCGTTGATTCCAATGTGTTGATCTACGAGCGCATCCGCGAGGAGTGGCGCAATGGCCGAACTGCCTTGTCGTCCCTTGAAGTCGGGTTCAAGTCAGCGCTGGGAACCGTGCTGGATGCCAATATCACCACGCTCATTGCGGCCGTTGTTCTTTTTGGTGTTGGCTCCGGCCCCGTCCGCGGATTTGCCGTGACACTCGCCATCGGCATTTTCACCACCATGTTCACCGCCTTTACCGTGACGCGCATGCTTGTTGCCATCTGGGTGCAGCGTCGTCGTCCCAAGGAAATCAATCTCTGATGCGCTGGAAACCCTTTCGCCCCGTACCCGACGGCACCAATCTGCCCTTCGTGCAGTGGAGTCGCTACGGCTATATTGCCTCTGGAATTTTGTGCCTGCTGTCGATCTGGCTGTTTGCCTATCAAGGCTTGAACTATGGCATCGATTTCAAAGGCGGTTCGGTCATTACCGTTCGCACCCAAGGGCCCGCAAACATCGACGAAATTCGTCAGAAGCTGGGCGGTCTGGATCTTGGTGACGTCGAAGTGCAGGAATTCGGTGGACCTTCGGATCTGTTGATCAGGCTTGAGGCGCAAGTCGGCGGGCCCGATGCGGAACAGGTGGCGCAGACCAAGGTCAAGGAAACCCTCGGCAGCACAGTTGAAGTGCGAAGTGCTGAGATTGTTGGTGCCAAGGTGTCCAACGAACTCACGGAGCAGGCCATCCTCGCTGTATTGATTTCAATTGTCGGTGTGCTGATTTATCTGTGGGCTAGATTCGAGTGGCAATATGCGGCGGGCGCCGTGATTTCGTTGTTGCATGACGTGCTGTTGTCCATCGGCCTGTTCAGTTTGATCGGTTTGGAATTCAACCTCAACATCATTGCGGCCATTCTCACGATCATTGGATATTCGCTGAATGATACGGTGGTGAACTTTGACCGGGTGCGCGAGTACATGCGCAAGTACAAGTCCATGAACATGGCGGACCTCCTTGATTTTTCCATCAACTCGGTTTTGCCGCGCACTCTTCTCACTTCTATCTGCACATTGATTGCCTTGCTGTCACTTTACATTTTTGGCGGCGAAGTCATCCGCGGCTTTGCCTTCGCCATGATCTGGGGTGTGTTTGTGGGCACTTATTCGTCAGTGTTCGTGGCTGTTCCTGTGTTGATGCTGCTGGGCCTGCCGCGTGAGGCCAAGCGGAGTGCTCGACTGGAAGCCGAAGCTGCCAGACCGTGATGCAACGGCTCCTGCCGGGACGTCACTTGATTGACAGTTTTGGCAACGGTGGGTTCAGGCTGGGTGGCGTTTCGCATCTGGGGTCATTGCTTATCACACCTTCGGGCGCTCGCGCGTTGGTCGCGGCGGATGTGAATGATTTGCGTCCTGAACATATCGCGCCAATGATTGCCGAGAAATCCAACATCGACATGATCCTCATCGGCACCGGGTATGACATTTTGCCCTTGCCCAAGTCTTTGATGCAAGCGTTCCGTGATCAGGGTTTAACCTATGATGTGATGGGCACCAATGCTGCCGTGCGGACGTACAACGTGGTTCTTGAGGAAGAGCGGCGTGTGGCTGCTATCCTCATGGCGGTGGACAAGGCCCATGCCTGACACCTGCGCGGAGATCGTGCGCCTGCATGACCGTGACCGTTACATCGCTACCTTGTTTGCTCCCGACGAAAAACGGGATGATTTGTTTGCGCTCTATGCTTTTGCAATCGAACTGGCGCGCGTTCCTTTGCTGGTCAGCGAACCATCGATTGGCGAAATACGCTTGCAGTGGTGGGCCGACACCGTAAAGGCAAGTGCAGCAGGGCAGATGGTTGACCATCCAGTTGCTCAGGCATTTGCGGCGGTGTTGCAGCGATATGAACTGCCAGTTGAATATATCAACCGCATGATCGATGCGCGGCGCAATGATCTGTACGAGGATAAATTTGCGACGATAGGGGAACTTGAAGGATACATCGCCGAGACGGAAGCGGCCGTGATGCAGTTTGCGTGCATGGTGCTGGACCGGGAAGTGGCCACACATGCCAGCGCATTTGTCGGACCTGCTGCAACGGCGTTTGGACTTTCGCGATTGCTGTCGCGCGGCAACCAGAAGTTGGTCCCGCCGGGGGAAACAGTCGAGGATTTGAGGAAACTCGTGTGGAAGCGGTTGCAGGAGGCGCGGAAAGAGATTGTACCAGCGTCCATGTTGCCCGCAGTCTTGCCTGCGACTTTGACTGAATTGCATATGAAGGGAACACCGTCAGCCATACGAAGCCAATGGGCGCTTTGGCGGGCGGCGCGACGGGGCAGGATTTAACATTCCCTCTCTGTCACGCGTTCCGCGTGCGAAGCGACTGACGGAGAGGGAATGTCTTTCAACTTGCTGCCAACCACTCTTCAAAATCCCGCAGCGCACGGGACGTGTAAGCCCGCTTCCGCGACACAGCCTTCTCCGCATGCTTCAAACCCTTCACTGGCACATCTTCTGGCGGCGGCATCAGGCCGAAATTGATATTCATGGGTTGAAATGACAACGTGGCATTGTCCGTTGTTGCTATGTGTCCACCGGTAATGTGGTTGATCAGGGCACCGTGGGCTGTGGTTGCTGGTGGAGGCTTGAAATCGTGTCCCATGCGCTCGGCAGCGGCCATGCGGCCCGTCATGATGCCCATGGCGGCACTTTCAACATAGCCTTCCACACCCGTGATCTGTCCGGCAAAACGCAGACGCGGCATGGCCTTCAGTCGGAGCTGCCCATCAAGGACCTTGGGAGAATTCAAATAGGTGTTGCGATGCAGGCCGCCCAACCTTGCAAATTCAGCATTTTCCAATCCGGGTATGCTGCGGAACACACGGACCTGGTCGGCATATTTAAGCTTGGTCTGAAAGCCCACCATGTTGAAGAGCGTGGCCAGAGCATTGTCTTGACGCAGTTGTACGACCGCATAGGCCTTGACTGTCGGGTTATGAGTGTTCGTCAAGCCCATGGGTTTCATTGGGCCATGGCGCAAGGTTTCCGGTCCACGCTCGGCCATCACCTCAATAGGCAGGCAGCCATTGAAATACGGCGTGGACTTTTCCCATTGCTTGAAGTCTCCCTTCTCACCGTCATTCAGAGCCTGGATGAAAGCATCATACTGGGCGCGATCCAGTGGGCAGTTGATGTAGTCCTTGCCAGTGCCGCCGGGGCCGACTTTGTCGTAACGAGACTGGAACCAGGCAATATCCATATTGATGGAGTCGCGGTGCAGGATGGGAGCAATGGCGTCGAAAAAAGCAAGATCATCTTCGCCCGTGAGTTGGCGGACTGCATGGGCAAGGGCCGGAGACGTCAGCGGCCCCGTTGCTACAATCACATTGTCCCAGTCGTCAGGCGGCAGGCCAGCCACCTCGCCACGCACGACGGTGATCAGGGGGTGCCCCTCAATGCGTCGCGTCACCTCCTGGCTGAAACCTTCTCGATCAACGGCCAAAGCACCTCCTGCCGGCACTTGATGATGCTTGGCTACATCCATGATGAGTGAACCCATCAACCGCATTTCCTCATGCAGCAAGCCCACCGCATTTTGCTCATGATCGTCGCTTCGAAACGAATTGGAGCACACGAGCTCTGCAAGGCCGTCGGTCTTGTGTGCGTCGGTAGCCACATGGGGGCGCATTTCGTGCAGTACTACGGGTACCCCGGTGTTTGCGGCAGCCCAGGCGGCCTCGCAGCCGGCCATGCCACCGCCGATGATATGAATGGATTTTGTCATGCCGGGGTTTGTGCCCGTTGCCCTTGCGAGTGTCAATTTAGTCGGGCAAAGGGGAGTTTGGAGTGGTTGAAACATGCTGCAAACATACGGGACGGACAAGGGCTGTCTGGTTGAACACGGAAAGATTTCAGCAACTGGCAGCGTGCCGGAAGGAACTGTCTGGATTGATCTTGTTGAACCGACGCACGATGAAGAAGTCATCGTGGAAACGTCCCTCAACATCGATATTCCCACGCGGGGCGAGTTGGCGGAAATCGAAGCGTCAAGTCGACTTTATCAAGAAGATGGCGCGGCGTTCATGACGGCAACCCTGATCCGCCGGGGCGACGACGAGCGGCCAGAATCTTCACCCGTCACATTTATTATTGCTGGTAACAAGTTGATAACAATACGTTATCATCATCCGCAAGCATTTCCCGTCTACATCAAGCAGGCGATGAAGCCACAGGCGACGGCCATGACGAGTTGGGGCATTCTGATCAGCATCGTGGAAGCGGTGGTGGACCGTGCTGCGGACCATCTGGAGCGGGTGAGTGCCATCATCGACGATACATCCAAGCGGGTATTTGACTCGTCGTTTGTTGCCAAGAAAGTCAAACGCGAACGCCGCAAGCGTCGCAAGCCCAAGAACCTGGAGGAACTTCTGGGTATGATCGGCGAAGAAGGTGATTTCAATTCCAAGATGCGCGAAAGCCTGGTGTCGATTGGTCGCATGGTGGCGTATATGCAGGCGCTGATCGACCAGACGAAACTTACCAAGGACATGAAAGAAAACCGGGCGCGCATCAAGATTCTGCAGCGCGATATTTCGTCACTCACAGATCATGCGTCCTTCTTGTCAGGAAAGATATCGTTCCTGCTCGATGCCGTACTCGGCATGATTTCCATTCAACAGAATGGTATCATCAAAATCTTCTCGGTTGCAGCCGTGGTTTTCTTGCCGCCCACACTGGTGGCCAGTCTGTATGGCATGAACTTTGTTCACATGCCGGAACTGCAGTGGGTCTACGGCTATCCCATGGCTATCGGCTTGATGGTCCTGTCGGCAATTTTGCCCTTCCTTTATTTCAAGCAGAAAGGATGGCTGTGACGTCCATTCTGGTTGCAGTTGCTGCAGGCGGTGCGCTGGGGTCGGTGGCGCGGTTTTTAACTGTGACTGGCATGTCCCGCTGGTTTGGTACCGGGTTTCCCTTTGGAACTCAGTTGGTGAATGTCATCGGCAGTTTTGCCATCGGTTTGGTTATTGCGGTCATGCTGCGGCGGTTTTCTGCAGATGAACCAGTACGCTATTTTCTGGCCACAGGTTTTTTAGGAGGCTTCACGACATTTTCTGCTTTTTCGATTGAAGTGCTGACGTTGTTGCAACTGGGTGAAACACAACGGGCACTGCTCTACGTGCTCGCATCGGTCGGGTTGGCAATTCTTGCAGTGTTTGCAGGCTATGCCCTGGGCGAGGGTATCACCGCATGAGCGAAGTCAAGCGCCATGCAGTTTCTGCCGATGAAGATGGCATGAGGCTTGACCGCTGGTTCAAGCTGCATTTTCCGCAGGTGACTTTTGCCTATTTGAACAAACTCACGCGTACTGGCCAGGTGCGCGTGGGAGCAGGGCGATGCAAGACCAGTTCGCGCCTAAAGTCAGGCGACGACATTCGCGTGCCGCCGCTGGCTTTTGATACAAGACCTGCAGATGCTCCGAAGGCAGATGTGAAACCCTTGACGCGCGAAGAACGCCGCTTGTTTCAATCCATGATCCTGCATGAGGACAAGGACATCTATGTGCTGAACAAGCCTTCGGGATTTGCGGTGCAAGGTGGAACAAAGACTTTTCAGCATCTAGACGGACTGCTGATGGGCCTCGCAACAGAGTTGGGTGAACGGCCGTTGCTGGTGCACCGGCTGGACAGGGACACCTCCGGCGTCATCGTGGTGGCAAAGCGCCGTGCCGTGGCCTCCGCTTTGGGCAAGTTGTTTGCGTCACGCAATGTGCAGAAAACCTATTGGGCCGTTGTGAAGGGTGTGCCTGTGCCACCGCAGGGCAAGATTGATGTTGCCTTGATCAAGGCAAAGGGCGTTGATGGTGATCGCATGCGGGCTTCACGCGATGG
>JANNNG010000077.1:0-10333 GCA_031398425.1 Hyphomicrobiales bacterium
AGCACGGCGGAGATGGCCTGATCCAGCTTGTCCGCCCATTCACCCAAGCCCAAAGAATATCGCAGTGCCATGCCGAAAGACGCGATCATGGCGATGGGGTTCGCAGCGCCCGTGCCCGCAATATCAGGGGCCGAGCCATGCACGGGTTCATAGAGCGATTTGCGCCGCTTGGTCTTTGCATCGGGCGCACCCAACGATGCGGAGGGCAACATGCCCAGTGACCCTGTAAGCATGGCCGCGACATCCGACAGAACATCGCCAAACAGATTGTCCGTCACAATCACGTCATACTGCTTGGGCCAGCGCACCAACTGCATGGCGCAGTTGTCTGCCAGCACGTGTTCCAGCGTGATACCTGGATATTCGTTGGCGTGCACGCGGGTTACCACTTCGTTCCAAAGCACGCCCGTTTTCATCACATTGCGCTTTTCGGCGGACGAGACCTTGCTCTTGCGTGTCTTGGCCAAGTCAAAGGCGACCCGCGCAATACGCTCGATTTCAAAGGTGTCGTACACCTGCGTATCAATGCCGCGCTTCTGGCCGTTGCCGAGATCGGTGATGGTCTTGGGTTCGCCGAAATAGACGCCACCCGTGAGTTCACGCACGATGAGGATATCGAGACCTTCGACCACATTCTTTTTCAAAGATGACGCATTGGCCAGAGCGGGATAACAAATGGCCGGGCGCAAGTTTGCAAAGAGGCCGAGGTCTTTGCGCAACCGGAGCAGGCCAGCTTCCGGACGCACATCATAGGGTACCTTGTCCCACTTCGGACCACCAACAGCTCCAAAAAGAACTGCATCTGCTGCTTGTGCCTTGTCCATGTCAGCATCCGACACAGCCTTGCCATGGGCATCATAAGCCGAACCGCCTACAAGACCCTGATCGGTTTCAAACTTGGCAATCCCTTGGCTCCCCATCCAACCCACAATTTTCTTGACCTCGGCCATCACCTCAGGACCGATGCCGTCACCGGGAAGATAAAGGAGATGATATGAAGCCATGTTGCGCTCTCCGAATGTCCTTGGAAGAGCGGGGGTTAGCCTGTCAGGCACACCGTTTCAAGGGCAGCCTCAATGCGACATCAACACCGGCATGGTGAGATGGCGCAGCACATGGCGTGTGGCACCGCCGAAGACAAATTCCGATAGCCTGTTGTGGCCATAGGCACCCATCACCAGCAAGCCCGCACCATGATCCTTGGCGGCTCCGAACAAAGTCTCGCCAGTGCTCATGCCATTTGAGGACACATGCGTGATCTCCGCCTTGACCTTGTGGCGTGCCAGTGTGGTTGCAATGTCGGCCTCCGGCTCAAACCCACGCTTGGCTTCATCCACGCCAAAGATCCAGACCTTCTTTGCCAGCCGCAGGAAAGCAAGCGCATCAAACGCAGCACGCGCGGCTTCGCGGCCACCATCCCAGGCGAGCACAACATCATCGAGTTTCAATTCTGTCCTTTTGCCAGGCGGCATCAGCAGCACGGGTCGCCCGGCTTGCATCACAACATCTTGAGCAAGCCCCGACTCGACGCCAGAGCCACCATTGGCTTGCGTCGGCACCATCACGACGAGGTCAGCACTGCGGGCCGCCTTGACAATGTCTCCGGCTATTTGCGGCGCATGCCCGTCGACAACTTGAAATCCATATGACAAACTATCCGCCTTCATGGCTTTTTCAAACGCGTCCTGCACCAGTTCACGGCTCTGCTGGAAAAACACGCGGTTCATGTCATAAACCTGTGACGTCACATCAATACCCAAACTTGGGTAAATCTGCACTGCAGGGATGACATACAGCCCGGTCACATGCGCGCTGAATGTATTGGCCAGCTGCCTCGCCGCTGCGATGGCCTGGTCATTGCTGGCAATTTCATTGAGACAGAGCAAAATGGTCTTCGGCGTCATGACAGTCCTCCAGAGTTGAAGCACAGTATGCTGCAACTAAGGTGGGGACGTCTTGATCTGCATCAAGTCACAAGGGCTGACCTAATGTCGTGACCGACGAGCCGAGTCGACAGTGGTGTGACGGAAACGGCGGCTTTAGCCACCCCACCATCGCTGATCGCCAGGGATGGTGAGGTGGAGAAACCAAAAACCAATGGAAACAGGCTTCGAAAGTGAAACCGGGATCAGGCTATCTTGCCGCCTGCCTGTTTCGTCACCACCACAACAGCAGGGCGCACGGGCATGTCGGGTTTGAAATCCGGCCAGCGGGTGGCTGGGGTTTCAAAGGTGGCAAGACCTGCGTCACCGGGATGCTGCACGGCGAGGAACACGGCTTGTGCATCGGGTGTAAAGTGCGGTCCGCACATTTCAGCGCCCACGGGTACCCGGAAGAATAGCTTTGACGTGCCACGCATTTCGCCTTCGGTTTCAACGGCCCAGAGGCCATCGGTTCGGCCTGTCTTCTTCTGGTCGTTTCCATCGGTTGCCACCCACAGGCGGCCATCGGCATCAATGGCGCAATTGTCGGGCATGCCGAACCAGCCGTTCTTTGTGGTGGCGGAGGAGAAGCTGGCACCTACTTCGGCAATTGATGGGTCACCGCACTTTAGCAGAACGTTCCATGTGGACTTCATCGACGCAAAGTCACCATCTGTTTCCGTGATTTCGATGATGTGACCAAAGGCGTTTTCCGCCCTTGGGTTGGCCGTGTCTTCCTGGCCTGCCTTGCGCTTGGTGTTGTTGGTCAGCATACAATAGACCTTGCCAGTCTTTGCATTGGGTTGCACATCCTCCGGGCGGTCCATTTTGGTAGCCCCCAAAAGGTCAGCGGCACGGCGGGCTTCAATCACCACATCGGCCTGCGAGGCAAAACCGTTTTCTGTGTTGAGCGCACCCTGGCCGAATTCCAGTGGCAGCCAATCCACAGCACCATCGGCGTTAAAGCGAGCCACGTAGAGTGTGCCATCATCCAGCAGGTTCATGTTGGCGGCGCGATCAGCGGGATTATAAGTTGCGCGTGTCACGAATTTGTAGACATAGTCAAAGCGCTCGTCATCTCCACAGTAAAGCACAACGCGACCATCCTTGTTGACAACGCTTTCAGCGCCTTCATGTTTCATGCGGCCCAAGGCTGTGCGCTTCTTGGGAATGGAATTTGGGTCCATGGGGTCCACTTCAACCACCCAGCCGAAACGGTTGGGTTCGTTGGGGTCCTTCGACACGTCAAAACGCGCATCAAATTTCGACCAGGCATATTCACCAGCGGGCACGCCGTAGCGTTTGTGGTTGGCGGCTTCCTTGCTGTCGGAGCCAAGTTCACCACCGAAGTAATTGTTGAAGTTTTCCTCTGCCATCAGATAGGTGCCCCAGGGGGTGACCCCGCCTGCGCAATTGTTGATGGTGCCCAGAACCTTCTTGCCCGTGGCATCGGCTGTGGTCTGCAAGCGTGCGTGGCCCGCTGCAGGACCGGTCACTTCCATCTCTGTGCCTGCGTGAATGCGGCGGTTCATCTTGCCATCAAGCACGGGTGACCACTTGCCGTCTTTTCTGGCGATCTCGACGATGGTGCCGCCATGAGCCGCCATTTCGATGGCCACAAGTTCCGGCGTATATTCGCCGAGCTTCACCTTGTCCTTGCCTTCGTCGTCCTTGCCGATGGTGGCCCATGTTGGGAACATCAATTCGGCATTGGTGTATTCGTGATTGACCACGAGAAGACCGCGGTCAGCAGAGCCTTCCAGCGGGATGAATCCGACGTAATCATTGTTGTAGCCAAACTGCTTGAGCTGTGCTTGTGCGGTCTGCTTCAGGGGGTCAAAGTCCGGCGAATCGGCAAACAGTTTGTCGCCCCAGCGCAGCAACACATTGGCGTCGTAACCCGGTGCAACGAAATGCGACTCCCCAATGGCCACGTCAATTTCGTCAAATGCGAAAGAACTGACACCCGCTGCCTTCGCCTCACCTGCGGCAAGCAGCGCCATGGGACTGACAGTCGCCGTGATGGCAGCCACGGCCAAAGATCCGGTGAGCATGTCACGGCGCGAAAAACGAAAGTTGATCACGTCTCCCATGGTGGGGTTCAGAGACGGGTTGCGCCCTTGGTCTTCGCGCTCTTCGCGGATGTCGGTCAGGGTCTTGAAATCATGGGAAAGGTCGTAGGTCATCATCGGTCCTCACTGTTGGATAGTGATTTTTCACGCCGCCGGGTTAAGCTTACACGACAGTTATGTTACAGAATTGTGACGCGACCATTTGGATGACTATATTGTGTCTTGAACAAATTATAGCACTGCTATACATGTATAGCAGGAGGAAAAATCATGTTGGCAATTCGCTTATCGAGTGAGATTGACGCTGAACTTGCAGCGCTGGTAAAAAGAACTGGTCGCACAAAAACCTCGCACGCAAGAGAAGCCATTCTGAGATATCTGGAAGATATGGAAGATGCCTATATTGCTGAAAAGCGCCTGGATGAATTCTATGCTTCCGGGGAAAAAGCCATCCCTCTTGAAGAGGTCATGAAGCGTTATGGTCTGGACGGTTGATATTGCTCCAGCGGCCCTCAAGGATTTGGACAAGATCAACAGCAAATCACGGCAAAGAATACTGAATTTTCTGAACAACCGCCTGGCGGTTCTGGAAGACCCACGCCAGCTTGGCAAGGCGCTTGTAGGAAAGAAATATGAGAACCAATGGCGCTACCGCGTTGGCGACTATCGGATCATTGCTGAAATCAAATTTGAAGTCGTAAGAATATTTGTCGTGCAAGTCGGACATCGAGGGGTGGTTTATCGGTAGCTTCAGAGACTATGCTTGCCCCACTGATAGCCATGGTAACCTCGGCATCTCTTGCCCCGCACAAAAGCGAGTCGCAACATAGCGTGTTCCGGAATGTTTCAGGAAAAGCGACTGGGAGTTAACACCAGACAGGTCAACACCGTAAACAAAGTTGCTGCTGCGACAGGAAATTTCGCCCTCACTCCGCCGCCAACTTCGCCATCGGATTGTTCGGATGCGTCGTCCAGTTCGCATAGCCCCGCTCAATCTTCTTGCCCGTCCGCGCATCAACACCCGACGTCTGCTGCACCATGGTGATGCAGTCCGGCACCGGGCACACTTCAACGCAGAGATTGCACGCCACGCATTCATCATCCATCACTTCGAAGTGGCGCAGGCCATTCTTTTCTTTCATGATGGCCTGGTGGGAGGTGTCTTCACAGGCGGCATAGCAGCGGCCGCATTTGATGCAGGCGTCCTGGTCGATATGGGCCTTGGCGACGTAGTTCAAATTCAGATACTGCCAATCCGTGACGTTGGGCACGGCGCGGCCGCGAAAGTCTTCGATTGTGCTGTAGCCCTTTTCATCCATCCAGCGCGACAAGCCTGACTTCATCTCCTCGACAATCTTGAAGCCATAGGTCATGGCGGCGGTGCAGACCTGCACGGTGCCTGCCGACATCGAGATGAATTCTGCTGCATCGCGCCACGTGGTGATGCCGCCAATGGCAGAGATGGGTTTGCCTGCGGTTTCGGGGTCGCGGGCAATGTCAGACACCATGGACAGTGCGATGGGTTTGACGGCAGGCCCGCAATAGCCGCCGTGCGAACCCTTGCCATCAATCGTCGGCATAGGCGCAAAGCTGTCGAGATCCACATGGGTGATGGAGTTGATGGTGTTGATCAGTGACACGGCATCTGCTCCACCGCGAAATGCAGCCGCAGCAGGCTTTCTGATATCCGTGATATTCGGTGTGAGCTTCACGATCACGGGCATGCGCGAATATTGTTTGCACCAGCGCGCCACCATCTCGATATATTCCGGCACCTGACCCACGGCAGCGCCCATGCCGCGCTCACTCATGCCGTGGGGGCAGCCGAAGTTCAGCTCAATGCCATCAGCGTCAGTCTCGTCGACGCGGAGCAGAATCTTTTTCCACGCGTCTTCCTCGCAGGGCACCATCAGCGACACCACCATGGCGCGGTCCGGCCATTCGCGTTTCACTTTCTTGATTTCCTGCAAATTGATTTCAAGCGGACGGTCGGTGATCAATTCGATGTTGTTAAGGCCAAGCAAGCGCCGGTCAGGACCATGGATGGCGCCATAGCGCGGACCATTGACGTTGACCACGGGCGGGCCTTCTTCACCCAGTGTCTTCCAGACCACACCACCCCAACCCGCTTTGAAGGCACGCACGACATTATATTCCTTGTCCGTTGGTGGCGCTGATGCCAGCCAGAACGGATTGGGCGATTTGATACCAACAAAGTTTGAGCGCAGGTCTGCCATGGTTATTCTCCTAGGCCATCAAAAACGCGTGAATACTCTCAGCCGCACGCCTGCCGTCATCAACAGCGGCCACCGTCAAGTCCTTGCCGCCCGCAGCACAATCACCTCCGGCCCA
Source organism: Hyphomicrobiales bacterium (assembly GCA_031398425.1). Taxonomy (GTDB): domain Bacteria; phylum Pseudomonadota; class Alphaproteobacteria; order Rhizobiales; family Aestuariivirgaceae; genus Aestuariivirga. Next base: position 6,347 of record JANNNG010000077.1, read on the forward strand.
GACACCTTTGACGCTGGTGCGCTTTTCACCATCAATGACGATACGCCCGCCGTCGAGTTTCAAGGCACCGCCCGTAGCATCGACATAGGTCTGGCCGATGGCCTTGAAAATTGTGTCGGCAGCGATCTTAAGGGTTTCACCTGTTGCGACCAGATTGCCGTTTTTCATTTCCATGTATTCGCATTTGAGGCCCACAGCCTTGCCCGCCTTCACCAGCACTTTTTTCGGAGCAACCCAATGCTTGATTTTCACCCCTTTGGTCTGTGCCAGGTTCTGTTCAAATTGCGATGCCTTCATGTGCTCTCGCCCACGGCGATAGAGAATGGTTACATCCTCGGCACCCAGCAATTTCGATTGCACGGCAACGTCAATGGCCGTCATACCGCCACCGATGACAACGACACGGCGTCCCACTTTCAGTTTTGACACATCCTTGGCTTGACGCAGGTCTGAAATGTAGTCAACGGCATCTTCGACGCCTGGCACATTTTCGTCTTTCATTCCAAGATCATTGACGCCAGCAAGGCCCACGCAGATGAATACCGCATCGAAGCGTTTTTGCAGTTCCGGAAGTTTGGGCTGACTGCCATTGACAATGTTGATGCCACCAACGGCGAGAACAAAATCCACTTCCTGCTGGGCAAAATTGTCAACGCTTTTGTAGGCAGCAATACCATATTCATTGAGGCCGCCTGATTTCTTGCGACGCTCAAAAATTGTAGTGTCATGACCATGCATGGCCAGGCGATGGGCGCAAGCCAGTCCCGCAGGGCCAGCGCCCAGAACCGCTACGGATTTCCCCGTTGACGTTGACCGCACATAGGGATGCTTGTTCTCTGTCATTGCAGCATCCGTGGCATAACGCTGCAACAAGCCGATCTTCACGGGCTGGTCTTCCGAAGTGTTGCGCACGCAAGCCTCTTCGCACAGGGTTTCCGTGGGGCAGACGCGGGCGCACATGCCGCCCAGAATATTCTGGTTGAAGATGGTGACCGCGGCACTCTTCTCATGCCCTGCCGCAATCTCACGAATGAACAGGGGGATGTCGATGGACGTGGGGCAGGCGGTCTGGCAGGGGGCTTCGTAACAGAAGAAACAGCGGTCGGATTCAACCAGAGCTTCGCGAGCGGACAACGGCGGATGCAAATCCGCAAAATTCTCCTGATACTGCGCCTTCGGCAAACGACCGCCGGAGATATCCGGACCCTTCTGCTGTGCCATTATCCCTCCGACACGTTTTGATCTTGAATCGGAGGTTGGCAGAATTTGTTCAAACGGTCAAATTTTTGAGTGGCCTTATGACGCCAGTGCAAGCCTGACAAATTCAGGCTCTTTCGCAATCACCTGCAAATAGGCCCTTGCCGGTGCATCGGGTTCTGACCGCCCCTGTTCCCAGTCCCGCAGGGTGCCAAGCGGAATACGATAACGTTCGGAGAATTGTTCCTGCGTCAGCCCCAAGGCCCGACGCATGGTTTTAGAGCGCGGAACGCGCCGCATTTTCGACAGTTGTTCATCTGACAACCCCTCTTCATCTGGCGGAACAGGGGCAACGGCAAGATTGCCCCTCTCTTCAAATTCCCTTTCTGATCCGTCGTCCATCACTTGGACTAATTTACCATCTGGACGTTTTCGCGCTCTGATAAAATGACTGCTCATGTTTTGTTGCCTTTCTGGCTGAAATCAGACGGTTCTTTCTTCCCGTTCCGTGTAGACAACGTGCAAAATAAAACCTCTACACATACCGATGATGATGTAGCGATTTTCGTTCGTGCTATTGAATTCATCGAACTCGTCAATTGCCTGGAGATCATCGAAAACATAACTTGCGTCGACAAAAGTGACGCCATGTTTTCGAAGATTCGAAGCTGCCTTGTCCAGGTCCCAGTCGAACTCCATGCAATTTATGTACTGGATTTCCGTACTTGCGTCAATCCCGCCTCAAAGCATTGGACGCTCCCAATCCTCCGCGCTATCTTTTGTATGACAATTCACAAAAGGCCCGCACCTCATGTCAAGCACGCCCCTGAAACTCCGCTCGCAATACTGGTTCGACAACCCGGCCAATGCCGATATGACAGCGCTCTACGTCGAGCGCTATCTCAACTACGGCTTCACCCAAGGCGAATTGCAGGGTGGCAAACCCATCATCGGCATTGCGCAGACGGGGTCTGATCTTTCGCCTTGCAATCGCGCCCATGTGGACTGGGTGCGGCGTGTGCGTGACGGCATTATTGCCATGGGCGGCATTCCCCTGGAGTTTCCTATTCACCCCATCCAGGAAACCGGAAAACGCCCCACAGCGTCGCTGGACCGTAACCTCGCATATCTCTCGCTTGTGGAAGTGCTGCATGGCTACCCGCTGGATGGCGTCGTTCTCACCGTCGGTTGCGACAAGACAACGCCCGCCTGTCTGATGGCAGCGGCCACCGTTGATATTCCGGCCATTGCACTCTCATCGGGCCCTATGTTGAACGGTGACTACAAGGGCATGCGCACGGGGTCCGGCACCATTGTCTGGCTGGCGCGGGAGAAATATGCCACGGGTGAAATCAACTACAAGGAATTTACTGACCTTGTGGCTTCGTCGGCGCCCTCCACGGGTTACTGCAACACCATGGGCACCGCCTCCACCATGAACTCGCTCACGGAAGCGCTGGGCATGTGCCTGCCCTACAACGCCGTCATCCCCGCACCCTATCGTGAACGCGGGCAGATGGCCTATGAAACCGGCAAGCGCATCGTCGAGATGGTGCATGAAGATTTGACGCCGTCGAAGATCATGACCCGTGAGGCCTTCATCAATGCCATCCGTGTCAACACCGCCATTGGCGGTTCCACCAATGCGCCCAATCATTTGAATGCGATTGCGCGGCACTTGGGGCTACAGCTTGACGTCATTGACTGGGAACAGGAAGGCCTCGACCTGCCACTGCTCGTCAACATGATGCCTGCTGGCGAATATCTCGGCGAAGATTTCCACCGCGCCGGAGCGGTGCCATCGGTCATCGCCGAACTCATTTCAGCCGGAAAAATTCATGAGGACTGCATCACGGCCAATGGCAAGACCATCGGCGAAAACAACAAGGGCAAGTTCTCGTGGAACCGCAAGGTCATCCGCGAATTCAACAACCCCATCAAGAAACACGCGGGCTTCAAGATGCTGAAAGGCAACCTGTTTGATAGCGCCATCATGAAGACGAGCGTGATCTCTGAAGAGTTCCGCCAACGCTATCTCGCGAACCCGAAAGACCTGAACGCCTTCGAAGCCAAGGCCATCGTGTTTGATGGCCCCGAGGATTACCACGCCAATATCGACAACAAGAAGCTGGATGTTGATGAAAACACCATTCTATTCATCCGCGGCGTTGGCCCCTTGGGCTATCCCGGTGCCGCCGAAGTCGTAAACATGCGCGCACCCAATTATTTGCTCGAAAGAGGCATTCGTTCTCTCCCTTGCGTGGGCGACGGCAGACAGTCCGGCACGTCAGGCTCTCCCTCTATCCTGAACGCCTCCCCCGAAGCCGCTGCTGGTGGTGGACTCGCTGTCTTGAAGAACGGGGACAAGGTGCGCATCGACCTCAATAAAGGCGAATGCAATCTGCTGATCTCCGACGCTGAACTCAAAACCCGCCACGCTGAATTAGAAGCGAGCGGCGGCTACAAGGTGCCGGAGGCCCAAACTCCCTGGCAGGAAATCTTCCGCAAGGAAACCGACCAATTGGCGCAAGGCATGGTGTTGAAAGGTGCCGTGAAGTTCCAGCGCGTGGGCAAGGTGCACCCGGTGCCGCGGGATAATCATTGAGACGACCAAGGTGACTACTTATGGTGACTTTCTGGACATGTGGTGCAGGGACCACTACAAACCACGAAAAACTTCATCCGCGTTGTCGCGGGCCAGCCAGCTCTCCTCGAGCGGCCGCGATCCGCGCCAGGCTTTGGAAACGTAGAGCAGACCGACTCCGTATGGCCCGAGCTGCCATTTGTACG
>JANNNG010000103.1:0-7908 GCA_031398425.1 Hyphomicrobiales bacterium
GCCATTGGCGATGGCTTCCATGCCGTAGGCCATGGTGGCAGCACAGTCCTGCTCGGAAAGTGCGGGGCCCTGTGTGATATCGCCCGTGGGCACGTCCAGTGCGAGTTCAAACACCTTGAGCCCGAGATCAAAGGTCTTGCATATCTGGTTGACGGCAGCGCCATCATTCTGGAAATTCGCCACCATCTGGGCCGTCACGGCCTGGGGGTAAGCTGCCACACCCTGCGACACAACACCGTGATTGCCTGCAAACACTGCCACCACGGGGCGCTCTACACGGGGCGACGCCCGCCGTTGCCATGCCGCCAGCCATTCGACGATCTCCTCAAGACGACCCAGGGCGCCGGGCGGCTTGGTCAATTGCGCATCCCTCGTGCGCACCGCTGCCACAGCCTCCGCGTCAGCTTCCGGCATGGTTGCCAGCAGGGCGCGGATGTCGTCAAAGGGTAGCCCGGTGGCCATGGTTGATCCTTTCTGGAATCATCTCGATGCAAAATTGTGGGTGGCTTTTGCGGCCCGCTTGGGGCACACGTCAACGTCATTGAAGACTCAAGCACAGCCATGAGCGACCTGCCCCCAGCCCTTTCTGCCAGTCCCTCGTCGTTTCGGCCTCTGGCGGAATTTGTCCACAGCCTGAAATTCCTGACACGCCTGCCTGTGCCCTTTTCCCGCACGATTGATGCACCACCGTTCAATCAGACGCTGCGCATGTTTTCGGTTGTTGGCGCATTGATTGGCTGCGGACTTGCGGCAGTGTTGCTGGCCGGGCGAACCGTGCAACTGCCGCCACTGCTTGCAGCACTCATCGCTGTGGCAGCGGGATTGCTGGTGACCGGGGCACTGCATGAGGACGGTTTGGCTGATACCGCCGATGGTTTTGGTGGTGGCAAGACTCGTGAACGGCGGCTGGAAATCATGCGGGACAGCCGCATCGGGTCCTATGGCACCCTGGCGCTCATCATTGCCGTTGGGATGCGCGTTGCCTGCTATGCCGCCCTGCTGCCCCTCAAAGCCGTGGCCCTGCTGTTCATCGTTGTTGCCTGCCAATCCTTCTCGCGCGCCCTGATGGTGGACATGATGTGGGCCACACGCCCTGCCCGTGTCGACGGCCTGTCTGCTCATGCTGGCCAACCCTCACGCACGGTGGCCATGTCAGCGATCATGGTTGGATTGTTGTTGACACTTGCTGCCGGGTACTTCACCGCATTTGAAAACGCTGTGCTGGCCCTGGCTCTTGGCCTTGCCGCCACTGCCACCATCCGGCTGTTTGCTGTGCGCCTGATCGGTGGTCAGACTGGCGATGTGTGTGGCGCAGCACAGGTCACCTGCGAAGTCATGATGCTCACGGCCTTTGTTGCAAGACTTCATTAACCGTTCTTGCAAGTTGGCGGCCGGCGTGAAAGCCTGGTGAAGGTTTGGCCGCCTAGATTGCGGGGTCTGCAATCGAGGTTCCCATGCGTCAATCCGGTCCCATGCCAAGTGTCATTCTTGCCCTGTTGTTCACGATTGGCGCAGGCTTGCCCGGCGTGACGCCGTTGGCGGAGCCCACAGCCGACCCCCTGACCTTCTATGCGATGACGGAACTGAAAGCGGGAACCAACGGTCACTTCTTCACCAAGGCTGATATCAACAACCGCGGCATTCAAGTGCTGGTGGACACCGGTGCCAGTACGGTTGCACTGAGCTATGAAGATGCCGAAAAAGTGGGCTTGCGTCCCGGCACGCTGAAATTCGATATTCCGGTCAACACAGCAAACGGCGTTGGCAAGGCTGCCCGTGTGATGTTGCGCGATGTCGAGATTGACACAGTGCGCGTGTCAGACGTGGAGGGCGTTGTGTTGCAAAAGGGTGCCCTGCGCGGCACCCTGCTGGGCATGAGCTTCCTGTCGCGCCTGCGCAGTTTCAGCGTTGAAAACGGCAAGCTCGTGCTCAAGAATTGACGCGGGTTTGACACGGCATGTCGCGCCATGCCATTGCGGCGGCAAGCCAACACCCCACATTGCCGATCATGGACCACTTGAACCACAACGATATCGAAACGCCTTGCATCAAGATCTGCGTGGTTGAGCCTGAAACCGGCTTCTGCATCGGTTGCGGGCGCACACGCGAAGAAATTGGCGACTGGCTTTCCATGTCGCCCGGCGATCGGCACGAGCTGGTTCTGGCCCTGCCGGAGCGCATTTCCACCTTGACCTTGCGCAAAACCCGCCGCGGCGGACGGCGCGGTCGGCTTGCCGCAGAATAATCGCTCTCTCACCCATTTGAGTGATGACGGCTTGGGGAATTCAAAATAGTTTTGTCTGCGAACACCCTGCACTTGGAGCGGTGGTCGGCAACCCCGGTCATCGCCCTTTTTTCATGCAGCGGCGACCTGTCTTGCGGCCTGATGTTCCACAGCATCGAGGGCGCGGTGAACGACATCAAGGTCGGCTCCATGCTTGCAGCCTTCAACCGAAAGCACTTGCCGCCACAACCGCCCACCCGGCTGACCGTGATACAGCCCCAACATATGCCGGGTCATGCGGTGCAGCGGCAAGCCCGCTTTCAGGTTTGAGCCGATATCGTCAAACATCGCCTCAACCACCTCACGACGAGACCCCACGGGCGGCGACTGGCCCGCAAACAACGGGTCCACCTCGGCCAGCATCCACGGACGCTGGTAAGCCTCTCTGCCATACATAAGGCCGTCTAAATTGCCGAGATGAGAAATATCTTCCTCAAGACTCGTCAACCCTCCATTAAGGACTATGTTTAAATCCGGACGGGTGGTTTTGAGCCGATGCACGCGATCATAGTCCAGCGGCGGAATTTCGCGGTTCTCTTTCGGGCTCAATCCTTTGAGCCATGCCTTGCGGGCGTGGACAATGAAGGTATTGCAGCCCGTATCCGCAACCATGTCGACAAAGGTCTGGAAATCTTTCTCTGAATCCTGGTCGTCAATGCCAATCCTGCATTTCACAGTCACGGGAATTTCGACCGCTTTTCGCATGGCCGCCACACAGTCTGCCACCAATTGAGGCGTTGCCATCAGACAAGCCCCAAAATGTCCACCCTGCACCCGGTCCGATGGACAACCGACGTTCAGGTTGATTTCGCAATAGCCCCAGTCTTCGCCAATCCGTGCCACCTCAGCCAAAATGGCAGGGTCGCTGCCACCAAGTTGCAGGGCGACGGGCTGCTCTTTGACATCAGAACCCAAAAGCTTCCCCCGATCACCATGCTTCACCGCCAAAGCCGTCACCATTTCGGTGTAAAGCAGCGCATGACGCGTGAGCGCACGATGGAAGACACGGGCATGCCGGTCAGTCCAATCCATCATGGGGGCAACGGCGAATGTTTTATCCTTGTAATTCAATAGTTTATCCTTGTATGCTGAAGTGAACAAATGCGAACATGAGCAGTTTTTATCTCTCGATTTCCCGGCTTTTATACTTGTTTCGTTCCCTTGCTGCACACATATCGCACACGACTTTGGTAAGGAGTGCACACGAATGCCCGTGATCGTCAAGCTGCTTTCAGGAAATTGGCGTGCCAAGTGCGGCGCAAGGGAAAGTATATCAGCAACACGTTTCGGCGACGAGCAGATGCAGATACTTGGGCACTTGAAACCGAACGTACAATCGACAAGGGCATAGACCCCAAAGCCGTCGACCCGCGCTCAGTCACCACGTTCAATGAAATCATCGATCTGCATATCCAAGATATGCTGGAGGTGGACAAAACTATCGGGCGTTCCAAGAGTGCAGTTCTTGAATCACTGAAGCTCATTCTCGGTGGGTATCGTCTCCAAGAGTCAGCAAAAGCTGGCCTCATTCACCACTCGGATCGTGGTGGCCAATACCTCTTGATCAAGTACACAGAGACAATGGCAGAGGCTGGAATCGAACCCTCAGTCGGCAGTGTCGGGGACTCCTATGACAACGCTCTCGCCGAAACCATCAACTGCTCGAACCCTTGGGCTTCATCCCACCTGCCGAAGCCGAACAAAACTACCACGAAGCAACCGCAGCCATGGACAACGTCCCCTTGGCCGCAAAACTTAAACCAACAAGCCTCCGGCAATCGAGGGGCGGTTCACAAAGACAGAAAGTCGTCCCGACGCGGTGTGAAGGTGTCGATCAGAAGTCCATCCTCAAGTGCCACAACGCCATGGACAAGGTTGGGTGAAACGATGAAGCTGGCACCGTCGTGGAGTGTTACTGTTTCGCCATCGACAGTGACGTCAAATGCGCCTTTTGCTACGTAGCTCACCTGTGTATGGGGATGGGAGTGCAGAGCGCCCACCGCGCCCTTGTCAAAACTGAAAGCCACCAGCATGAGTTCTGGCCTGTGCGAAAGGACTGCGCGGCGGTTGCCGGGCGAAACCTCTACCCATGCTGCATCTTCCATCATGCTGGATGTCTTTTGCATCTCATATTTCTCCTTTCAGCGCGCCAGCCAGCCGCCATCCACTGGGATGATTGCCCCGTGGACATAGTTTGACGCGTTGGATGCAAGATAGACTGCTGTGCTTGCAATATCATCCGCTTTTGCCCATCGCCCTGCCGGAATTCGTTTCAGAATGTCTCCATAGCGTTGCGGGTCTGCGCGGAGTGCTGATGTGTTGTCAGTCTCGACATAGCCCGGTGCGATGCCATTGACGTTAATACCGTGCGCCGCCCACCCGTTTGCAAGAAGCCGCGTGATGCCAGCCGGGCCGCTTTTGGAGGCCGTGTAAGACGCAACGCGAATGCCGCCCCGAAATGACAAGAGCGACGCGATGTTGATGATCTTGGCTGGCCGCTTTTCAGCCAGTGCTGCCTTGGCAAAATCCTGACTGAGGAAAGACGCCGCCTTCAGATTTGTATCCATCACTGTGTCCCAATCCTCCTCGGTGAATTCCAAAGCGTCATTGCGACGGATAATTCCTGCGTTGTTCACCAGTATCGTGGGACTTTGAGACAATTTCAGAACACGAGGGATGATATCGCGAACGTATGCATGTTGCGAAAGGTCTGCTTGAAGAGCGTAGAAGTTTCGACCTGTGGCAATCATTTTTGCTTCTGTCGCAGCCATCAAAGAGCGCCCGACACCCACAACATCTGCACCAGCCTGCGCCATGGCAATGGCCACCGCCTGTCCAATGCCAGATCCCGCACCTGTCACAATCGCGCACTGCCCGCTGAGGTCAAACAGTTTCATCGAAGGGCCGCCATGGGGACTTTGTCCATGTCGATAAAGTCCATGTTGTCACCTGCCATGGCCCAGATAAAGGCATATTGACCTGTTCCGACCCCGGAATGCAATGACCAGCCCGGCGACAAGACGGCCTCATGATTTTGGAGCACGAGATGACGTGTCTCTTCTGGCCTTCCCATGAGGTGGAACACTCGGGTTTCTTCGTTCATGCCAAAATACAAATACACCTCCATGCGCCGGTCGTGAACGTGCGCAGGCATGGTATTCCACACAGACACAGGCTCAAAGCTGGTCAGGCCCACAAGCAGCTGGCAACTCTCGCACTCGTCTGGATGAACATACTGGTTGATGGTACGGAGATTTGCATTCTCCTTTGACCCCAGGTGCACGTTCTTCGTCATATCAAGCCTGATCAACCTGGTTGGATAGGCGTGTTGAGCAGGCGCGCTCACCAGATAGAAAAGTGCTGGGTGTGCTGCGTCGGCAGTTGAAAAAGATATTGCTCCAGCACCCATGCCCACATAGATAGCTTCCCGAGGACCAATCACATATTCGGTTCCGCCAACCAGGATCGTGCCTGCCCCACCTATATTGATAACAGCTGCTTCCCGCCGTTGCAGAAACTGAGCCGTACCAACCTCCTCCACGTGATCGATGGTCAACGATTCTTTGAGCGGTAGAATGCTGCCGATGACCATGCGGTCAAGATGGCTGTAAGTCATCACAATGCGACCGGGTGCAAACAGGTTGCCGATCAGAAATGCATCCCGCAAACCTTGCGTACCGCGGTTTTCAGCATCTTCAGAACCAACGACTTGGCGTGTATTGACCACTAGGGTCATATGCATTTCTCCTTGATCGTGTTGTCGCGCGTCATGTCAGCACAACATGTTCAGTCAGTTCCTTGATGGTGGTTTCGGCTTTCTTGACGTCAAAAAGGCAGCAACACATTACGCTTGAAGAAGACTGCGCGCGCAATGGCGACAGCTTGTTTCTGACCACCTGAAAGCTCCCCCACCATCTTTTCAGGAGAGTCGATACCCGAAATATGGACAGCGCCTTCCAACACTTGCATTGCAATGTCCCGCATCTCGCGTTGCTTGAGGAAGCCAAAGGCGCTCGTTATCTCCCGGTCCATGAAAATGTTGCGCGTGATTGAAAATGAATCGACCAATGCGGTGTTATGGTAGATGGTCTCAATGCCAGCCCTTGCAGAGTCAGCGCGGCACGTGAAATCTGTTCTTTGACCGTTGATGCTCAAGTGTCCTGACGTTGGCCTGTGGATGCCGGAGATCAGATTGACGGCAGTTGACTTGCCAGCACCGTTGTCGCCAAGTAAACCGACGACGTCGCCTTGCCCGACGCTGAAGCTCAATGACCTGAGAGCGGTGAGGGGACCAAAGCTCTTCGAAATATAATGAAGCTCAATCAAGGGCGCACTCATGCTGACCCCCGCCGTTCGATGCCATGATTGGTTGCCGCTGCGGCAACGATCAGCACCGCGATGAACATGTCGAGATAGAAGCCAGGCGCGCGCAAAAGCAGCAACACATCAGTGATCGTGTGGATCAGCATGACGCCCAGAGCAATTCCAATGATTGAACCACGCCCGCCCTGCAGAGACACGCCGCCAATCACACACGCTGCAATGGCTTGCAGTTCGAGGCCCACTCCCTGGCCTGGCTGCACACTTCCAACACGCGATGTCGCCAGAATGCCCGCCATTGCTGCCATGCCACCTGCGATACCGAAGGCGAAAATCTTGACTCGCCTGGTGTTGATGCCAATTGCTGTTGCAGCAGCCGGATTTCCACCTGTGGCGAAAACGTGGTTTCCGAATTTGTGATTGTGGAGCAAGACGTAAAACGCTGCCGCGAGTGCAATAGACCAATAGAACGCCGCATTGACGCCAAACAACGTGCCAGCGAAGAGACCGGAGAACGCTGGTCCGGGATCAAACCTCACTTGAACAGCTCCGTTGTAGAGCAGCACAGCCCCGCGCCAGAATAACAGGCCTCCAAGTGTTACGATGAATGATGGCATGCCAAACCGCAGTGTTATCAATCCGTGCAGCACGCCGATCAGAATGCCTACAATGATGCCGATTGGGGCCGCAATGAATGCGCTGACGCAACCGGCAACCAGCGTCGCCATCAGGATGGCCGTAAACGTGTAGACGGATCCAATCGAAAGATCGAACTCTCCCGCAAGCATCAACACGCCAGCCCCAAGCGCCAAACACCGGAGCACAGGTATGGCCTACATCAGAATGGTCAGGTTCTGCGGCGACAGATAGCGGAATTGGTCGGGGAAAATCAGAGCAGCAACGAAACAACAGACTTGCAATGTGACGAACACCACAGAACAGAACCCGCAGGCATCGTCATGACGCGTCTGAGCAGACCTTGTTGCGCCGTGCGCGATTGCGGGTGGGTATCGGTCATGTTCGACTTACATAATACCCACGGTTGGATGAATTGACTCTGTGGGGGGATTCCCAAATCATTTGATTGGTGATTCATTGCTGACCTCGATTGAGGGAGGTGAGCGATGTCTGGAGCTGTGCGGATTACACGTTTGGATTTGTCCGCGGCGGAGTTGCGCAAGCTTGCGAAGAAGCAGACGAAGCCATTGATTGTTCGGCGAATGCTGGCGATTGCGTTGGTTCTGGAGGGTGTGGACAGGCAAACTGCGGCCCGCAGCTGTGGCATGGACAGGCAGACCCTGCGC
>JANNNG010000156.1:0-3621 GCA_031398425.1 Hyphomicrobiales bacterium
ATGGAATTGAGGCCGAAGACAATGAGGGCCCGTTGCGACAGTTTCTCCATGCCAAAGCGCACCACAAGTTGTGAGTTGGCGAAACCGGAAATCGCTGCCGCCACGCCACCCAGCGCAAAGAACACGGGGAACCAGGCACCCATGCCATAAAGCTGGACATAGATTTGCTGCGATGAGGTGAGAAAGCCCATCAACGCGCCAAATAAAAGTGCGGTGGCCAGAATGTAGCTGAGGGACGTGCGGTTGCGGAACACAATGCCGAAGCCATCAACAATGGAGCGCGCCGTGAAGGGCCGCTGGTTTTCGGGCTTCAGGGTTTCCGGCAGGCGGAAGAAAATCCATATCAGGATGATCCCACCCAGCCCCGCCATGAAGCCAAACAGGCCACGCCAATCCATCACCGTCAACAGGAACTGGCCAAGGCCCGGAGCAATGATAGGCGACACCATCATGACCATGAAGACAAGCGAAAGGGTTTTTGCCATTTCATCGCCGAAGAACAAATCCCGCACCAGCGCCATGGCAATGACCGCCGATGCGGCTGCACCCGCACCTTGCAGCAAACGCAGGATGAGCAGGCTGTTGAAGTCGGTGACGAAAAAAGCAGAAAGTGCGGCCAGACAATAAATGCCGACACCGCAGAGCAGCGGCAGGCGACGTCCAAAGCGGTCAGACAGGGGACCGAACACCAGTTGCAATACACCAAAGCCCAGCATGTAGGCGGGGATCACGAGTTGCCTGCGATTTTCATCGGCCTCACCCAGGGACTGTCCGATTTGTTGCAGCCCCGGCAGCATGATGTCGATTGCAAAGGCGTTTATCGTGATGAGGCCCGCAACAAGCGTGATGAACTCAGTGCGGCCAAGGCGCCCAACGATGCGTGAGGGATGTGTGATTTCTGCTTGTGACATGCGGTTGGCGTTAGGCTCTGGCCTTATCATGCGTCAAGCAGACTGAGGTTATGGCTGCCATGACTTATGTTGCTCGCGTAAAGATCAGAGTGGAATAGGGTGGAATCTCAATCACGGCGGAATGTTCAAGACCATCCTGCGCATGATCCTCTGTCGTAACATCGCCAATGGAGGCATTGCCGAAGTCCGGGCTGTAGATCGACGCATCACTGTTGAAACGCAGTTGCCAAGGTCCTGCGGCGGGAAAGCCGATGCGATAATCGCCGCGCGTGTCGGTGCTGAAATTCATCACAACGACAACGTCGTCGCCTGCACCTTGTTGATCAAAGCGGTGGAAGGCGATGACATTGGCTCCGTCATTAACATGGAATACATTGACGTGCTGGCCCATGAGGCCCTTGGTATTGCCTGCGTGATTGAGGCGCAGTGCAATGAGGTCGCGGTACAGGCGCACGATGCCCTTGAACTCAGCATCAAGATTCCAGTCCAGCGGCACATTGTCCCTGAACCATTCGCCCTGCAGAAACTCCTGGCCCTGAAACAGCATGGGAATGCCGGGAGCTGTGAAAACCAGCGCTGCGGCGAGGGTTGAGCGCTTCTGCGCAAACCAGCCCTTGGGGTCAGCAGGGTCAATTTCATGAGGCACACGCGCCTTGCCATTGGCCACTTCATCATGCGACTCGGAATAGATGACTCGGCGGAAGGCGTCATTGCCATAGCGGAAGGTGATGGCATCGCATATCGCATCCATGGAACGGTCACCATCTTCCGTTGTCACCACGGCGGCGCGTACGGGGTGGACGAAGTTGGCATCCCACTGGGCGTTGAAGCCGGCACCACCATGGTCCACATCCATCGTCATGGCATCGACGGAGCGCAAGTCTTCGGCAATACTGATGTGGCGGCCTGCGACGCTGCGCATTTCTGAGTTCAGCCATTGCATCAGTGTCCAGCCTTCGGGAATATCGTCACCGCCGCCACCGCCAATGGAGCGGATGTAGAGTGTCATGTCAAACCGCAGGCCGTTGATGTGATAGTCATCGAGCCACATCAAGATATTGTCGCGCATAAACTGCCGCACTTCTGCACGGCCGTAATCAGGTCTGGTTTTTCCCCAGGGTGTCTCGGCGCGATGATCGTTGTAGAAATAAATCCCGCCGCCATCATTCTCGCTCCAGCCATCAAAGCGCCAGAGGTCTAGGTCGCTGGGACCGAAGTGGTTGAACACCACGTCGAGGATGACTGCGATATTGTTGCGGTGACATTCCCGCACAAAGGTTTTCAAGCCATCAGGTCCGCCGTATGCGCTTTCAACGGCAAAAATGTGGGCGGGGTTGTAACCCCAGGACCGATCGCCCGCGAATTCACCAACGGGCATGATCTGGATCGCATTGATACCAAGCTTCTTGAGATGCCCGAGGTTTTTAAGCGCCGTTGCAAATTGCCCCGTCGCACCCTCGCTGGCCACGAAAGAGCCGACATGCATTTCATAAATCACGAGTTCATTGTGTGGTGGCAGTTCGAAGTGAATGTCCTGCCAGTCGAAGGTGTGGGGGTCAACAATGATGCCATCACCCACGGAATTCGTGACCTCGCGGGCATAAGGGTCGATGCGCTCGAAGCGAGCATCACCGTTTTGAATGATGAATTTGTAAGTTTGCCCCGCCTTTGCGTCGGCGATGTTGACCGCCCACACGCCGCCTTCTTCCGGTTCGAGTGCCACTATAGAGGAAGTTTCGTTCAATCGAACCGACACATTGCTGGCGTGAGGTGCCCACACGCGGAATGTGCAGCCGCCGTCATGCAAGACTGCGCCCATGCCGTTTATTTTCGTCACTTGGAAAAACTCCCCACATATTTTGCGCTATAAAACGTTTTTGCGGCAACTTTGGTTCCCTTGCCGTGCACAGCTTGTGTTTTGCGTGCATTTCTGCTTTATCCCCGTAATCTCCAGCGCAAGTTTGAGGTTAAAGTCGCCTGGCCTGTTAGGGCATGCCACGGCGGTTTCCACTAACGTTCTGAAAGGACAACAGAAAATGCCCAAGATGAAGACCAAGTCGGCCGCCAAGAAGCGGTTCCGCTTCACGGCCTCCGGCCTCGTGAAGGCCGGTGCAGCAGGCAAGCGCCACGGCATGATCAAGCGCAGCAACAAGCAAATCCGCAACCAGCGCGGCACCATGATTCTGGCCCCTGGCGATGAAGGCCTGGTCAAGATTCACATGCCCTACGCTGCCAAACGCTAAGGAGGGCTTGAGACATGCCACGTTCAAAAGGCGGCGTCGTAGCGCGCCGTTCACACAAGAAGATCATAGACCGCGCGAAGGGTTATTTCTCGCGCCGCAAGAACATTTTCCGCGTGGCCGTCCAGGCGGTCGAGAAGGCGGAACAATATCAATACCGTGACCGCCGCGCCAAAAAGCGCAATTTCCGCGCTCTGTGGATTCAGCGCATCAACGCAGGCACCCGCGAACATGGCGTGACCTACGGTCGATTTATCAACGGCCTCAACCGGGCCGGGATCACTGTGGACCGCAAGGTTCTCTCTGATTTGGCAATTCATGATCCGGTGGCCTTCAAGGTCATCGTCGAGAAGGCGCAAGCCGCTCTCGCTTAAAGTTTAAGACGATCATCAATTCCGGGCCTTGAGTGGAGCGTAAACCTCTTCTACTCAAGGCCTTTGTTTTTTGAGATTCACTTTAAAAATGAGCCC
>JANNNG010000218.1:0-9024 GCA_031398425.1 Hyphomicrobiales bacterium
GGTGCTGATGGCCACACCGCTGGTGTTTGCACTGATCCGCAGTCCTGTCGTGCTTATTCTCGAAGTGGCAGTGGCACTCGGCATCCTCGCATCATCCATCGTCATTCACATTTTCACATTGCCCACCGAGTTTGACGCCAGCTTCAAGAAGGCATTGCCTGTGCTGCAAAACTACCTGCCACCCGAAGAGATGGCCGGTGCCCGTTCCGTACTGAAAGCCGCTGCTTTCACCTATGTGTCAGGCGCACTTGTAAGCTTGCTGAACGTCGCACGCTGGCTCCGGATTTTGAGGTTCTAGTGCTGAAATCACTCATCGTCGCGTTGGCCATCTGCACAGCACCAACGACCGCAGCACCGCTGGACATTCCGCAACAGCGTCTGGCTCCGCGCCCGCACGCACCTCGCGTTGCGCTTACCTTTGATGCCTGCAGCGGCAGGGTGGATGCGCGCATTCTCAATGCGCTCGTCGCAATGAACATCAAATCCACGATCTTTGTCACCGCCCGCTGGCTGAAACGCAACCCACAAGCCATTGCGACAATGAAAGCCCATTCCCACCTTTTCCAGATCGAAAACCATGGGGCCCGGCACGTGGTGGCAATCGACTTTCCCATGACGGTGTTCGGCGTCAAATCCGCTGGCAGTCCGCACGCATTGGAAGCAGAAATCGAAGGTGGAGCTGCCGCAATTCGTACGAGCTTCGGGCACTCCCCCCGGTGGTTCCGTGGTGCCACCGCCATCTACAGCAAGACCAGCAAGCAACGCATCACCTCACAGGGCTATCACATCGCAGGCTTCAGCCGACTCGGTGACGACGGCACGAAATTTTCTGCAAGGCGCGTCGCCAAAACTTTCGCTGAAGCAATAGACGGCGACATCATCATTGCCCACATCAACCAGCCATTAAAGCCTGCAGGCACAGGTGTGGTTGAAGGCATCGCTGCGCTGCAATCAAAAGGCTTTGTCTTTGTCACCCTGAATGAGGGATTGGCCCCGCTGTTGCGCCCCGTTGGTCACTGATGCTCGTGGGGCGATGGGGCCTTCCCTAGCTGCTTTGGTGACAGTGATGTATCCTGGTGGCGCACGACGGAGTGTTTATTTCTTCACGCCAAAAACCCTTTCGCGAAACCCCTGTGCCAACCTCGCAATGTCAAACCCCATGGCCCGATCATCACCATTATCAGGAAAACACGCACTCGTCTCATCCACTAATTCCTGCAACTGCTCCGGCACACCTCGTCCCGTCACCTTGAACGCCCGCACAGCAATCGGTGCCAGACTGGCCAGGCACTGCTCGAACAACACCGATGAGCGGTCATATTTCTGCCAGGCCAGAAACACCGGTGACGCCACGTCGTCTTGTCCAAATCCACCGGACTCGGACCCCGGCAGCAACGTGGGCATGGCCAGCATGCGCATCTCCTCTTCATATCCCACAATCGCCATGGGCAGGCAGCCGAGATAACTCTCGCCCGCTTCGTATCCGAGATAGGGCGGCAACAGCGACACGTTTCCATCCAGCAGTTTCGCTGCAATGCGTCCCGTCAAAACCGCAAGATTGGTATGGGCACACACCAGCCCATCAAGTGCTGCCGCAGCCTGCATATTGTGGTAGCCTCCCGTACTGACAACAGGGTCACGCCCCAACTGCTGCCCCGGCGGAAACACCACTGGATTATCAGTCACAGCGCCCAGTGACTGCGCAGCCACCTCAAGTGCAGTCTGCCATGCCCGATGCGCCTGACCCAGCACGCGCGGCAGAATGCGAATGCTGACCGGCGTTTGATAGGGGCGGCGCGGCCCGTGCCCACCTCGCATCAGGTCCCGCAACTGCTGCAAGGCCCAGGCATCGTGGGGGTTGTTCCAGCAGCCCTCCAATTCTTCAGCGAAATGTCCATGCGGTGTGTTGAACGCCTCTGCCGCCAGAGCAAACACTTCCGCCGTCAGCAGCAACCGGCTCTCCGTGGCCAGCGCTGCATCTGCAATCAGCGCCGAAGCCGCAGGTGAGCCATTGAGCAGTGACAACATGTCCTTTTCTGCCAGCGGCCAGGCTTTCGACGCCCCGAGGAATACATGCGACAACGACAGGATTTCCCCCGCACCACCCTGTCCCCGCACCGGCACATAAGGCATCGAAGTGCCTTGCAACATATCCGCCACCGCCTGTGCCACAGCAGGTGACACGGCACCATGTCCCTCGATGAAGTTTGCAAGACGCGCAAAAACAATTCCGCGCGTCACACGATCCGGCAAAGCCTCACCCCAGGATGCCGCACGATGGTGCGTGGGAAGCCGCGCCTGGGCCTTGCGCGCTTCTGCATCCAGTCGCAAATGGGCCCGCCCGCCGTAACCCGTGTTGACGCCGTAGATCGACACGTCGGGGTTTTCGATGAGGTGCAGAAGAGCATGGCGTGCCGCCGAAATCGCCAGCTTCGCTGTCGCACCCAACGCAACACTTTCACCACACCAGGCCACCCGTTTGAAGTGGTCAAGCGTGAAGTCGGTCCGGGAGTCGAGGATCACCGTCATGATTGAGGCTGAACCCCGGCTACTTCAAATTCGGCCCCATGAAATCAATCGTGGCGCCCACCATCTTGTCCAGTGTTTCCGGGCCTGTGAATGCGTTGAAGACATGGTCCATCTTGTCCGTCCACTTCACTTCCGTTCCCTCATGCTGGTCCAGAAACACATTGGCAGAGGCGGGCACAACAGTTGTGTCTTCGCTACCCTGTGCCACAAACAGCGGGCCTTTGTAGGCCGCGATCTCATCTCCGGGCTTGATTGCAGCAATGCCGTCAAAAAACCCTTGCTTCAGCGCAATTTCAGCGCCCCACGGCAGCTTGATGTTCAGCGGTGTGTCCCCCGTAGTCATACCGGCCTTCATGCTGTCTGCTCCAATCAGGCCTGCGAATGTTTCGGCAGGTGTTGCAACCGCAGCCCAGAGTGCGACCACATCAGGCGCTTTGCTGCGCCCGGCAACGGCTGACGCCACCATGCCCCCCTGACTCCAGCCAATGATGCCCAGCTTCTGCCCATCAACCCGCGCATCTCCCTCAACAAACTTGATTGCCGCCAAACCGTCAGCGATCTGCTTTTCGAAGGTGGTGTCGGCAAAGCTGATATCAGTACTCTCGCCGGAGCCTCTGAAATCAATCCGCAGGCTGGCAATGCCTTTTTCCGCCAGCAATCTTGCGGTGCGCTGAAACACGCCTTCCTTGGTGGTGGCCACCGCCAGTTCATCGCGCTTTCCCGTAAAGCCATGAAACAGCAGCACAACCGGTGCTGGACCGCCGTCGGGTAATGCGAGTGTACCCACAACATTCTGGCCATCAACCTGGAACTTGACAACCTCTTCCCTGACCTCCGCCAACGCCCAGGATGACAAGAAGAAATAGCTCAAAACGGCAATTGCAATACGCTTGATCATGTCGCACTCCTCTGGTGAGATTATGCAAGATCACCACAAGAAAATTGCGGAATCCAGCAGAATTAAAGTGTCAGAACATCAGGTCCTTCACGCATCTGCCATCGCGCGGCAGATGTTCAAATGTCTTGAGCCCATCGAAGTGGTCAATCACGATGTTCGCTACCGCCTCGGGATTTGCCAGACGCAAATTAACGGCAATGCGTCGTCGGCCATCTTTCCCTAACGACATTGCCCGCCAATAGGCCACACACCCACAGACGTCGCACGAGTGATAGGCAATCGTGCGATGTCCCCATGTATAAAGTTTCGTCGGACCAGACACCTGTATCCGCTCATTCTCGAAATCATAGACCCATAACCCCGCATACCTCTGGCAGATCGTGCAATTGCACACAGTGGCGGAGTCCGGCATTCCATCAAATCGATATTGAACGGCTCCGCAGTGACACGAACCGTCAATCATGGTTTCACTCCCGCAACACTCAACGTCGTCTGCCTGATCTATCTCAGACTATTGTTGAAACGTCAAAAAAGGAGAGCCATGACCCATTTCTGGAGCATGGCTCTTCTTGCCGATTTACCGTGCGGTGTCAAGCACTATTTTCACATATAGAGAAATCAACGACTTGCGCGGAATTCCCATGGGCTTACCTTGCCGTCCTTGTCGGTGTCGGCAGCAGCAAGCTTGGCCTTGGCGTCGGCGAAGAATTCAGCCTTGTCCAGGCTCTTGTCCTTGTTGGTGTCAAGGGCCGCAAACTTTTCAGTGCGAACCTTCTGCACGGCCGCTGCTTCATCGCTGTTCCAGTTGAACCAGCCGCCACGCTTGCCGCGGGGGCCCTGGGTGAATTCGGCTTCCGTCACCTTGCCATCGCGGTCATCGTCCATGCGCATGAAGGCGCGATCGGCCAGGGCCGCAGCTTCATCTTCGCCAATCACACCATCATTGTTGGCATCAATGATGCGCATGCCTTTGCCGCCGTGACCCTTGCCATGCTTGCCGTGATGGCGGCCACCGTCTCGTCCTTCACCGTGCGGGCCGCCATCGACCTCGGACATGTCGGGAGGCGGTGGTGCATCATTGGCCTGCTGGGCGAGAGCCACGCTGGTCGCTGCCGACAGCATGAGGGCTGAGGCAATTGAGAGTTTTGCAAAGGTATTCATCGTTTTTCATCTCCATTGGGTGATCGATGCCCATAGGACGTGGTGGTGCGGCAATTCCGTCGCACTCCTACGCACTTGTAATGATGATGGTTAAATCGTGGCGCTGCCGTGGTGTTATCGGAACGTGTAGGTCAAGCCCGCACCGACCAGGAACTGATTGGCACTTCCGCGCACTTTGACAATCGGGCTGTCTGCCGCATCGCCCACAATGTGAGTGTAACGCCCGAGTGCGAATACGCCAAGATTTTCCGTCAGGCTGTAATTTGCCGTCAGGCCAACGCCCACATCTCGAAAACCGGCATCTGCATTGAAGGCAGTGAGGCCACTTGCAGCAGCACTGGCCGCAGAAATATCGAAAAAGCTATTGGCATAGGATGCCGACATGTAGGTGGCGGATACACTGGTAATGAGAGTCAAATCATCCGTGAGCGGAGCAATCAGTCCAAGGGATCCAGAAAACAGACTGCCGTCATGACCGCCGGACACGCCTTTTGTGGCCTCGATGCGCGCCGTGAGAATGGTGGGTGCGCCCGCAGAAGCATCCGACAAGGGAATGCCGCCTGCCAGATATGCGCCAACTTCAATTGTGCCGTCGACCTCTGGCAGCAGGTCCACAACGTTGTCCTTCACATTTTCGCGGCCCATGTTGTAACGAACAATGGGGCCACCATCAAAACCGAGAAAGGGAATGACATCAGCTTCCACCCCGAGTTGAGAGCTGCTGACGCCAAAACCCTGGTGTTTGAAGCTGAAATAGGGAAGTGGCACGAACTGGTATTCGTCAGAGCCAAAATAATCAGGCGCTGCACCGCCGCCAAGGCCAATGCGAAGGCCATCATCAAAAAGTGAAGGCACTGCGGGTTCAGGGTCCGCAGCATGAGTGGTGGCCGCAGCCGTGCTGCACGCTAGCGCAACAAACAATACTCGCATCATTGTTTTCAATCTGGCTACTCCACTCTTTCGTGTCAGACGCTAGGATAATCTGTTGTCATATTCCACGACAATCTCAAAATTGTCACACCTGTTGCAAGGCCTGCTCGATATCGGCGATCAGATCATTGACGTTTTCAATGCCAATCGAAAGGCGGACCAGACTGTCCGGTACCGGGCTTGAAGGGCCCTCAACGGTTTTGCGGTGTTCGGCCAGACTCTCGCAACCACCCAAGGAGGTTGCTGGCGTGATTACGTTCAGCTTCGTGCAGAATTTCTGCGCTCCCGCAAAATCCGTCTTGATCAACAGGCTCATCATGCCGCCATAACCATCCAGCATCTGCTTCCTGGCGATCTCATGGCCGGGGTGCGTTACAAGGCCGGGATAAAGCACGGCCTCGATTTTGGTGTGATTGGCAAAATGTCGGGCGATGGCCTTGGCGTTGGCCGATGCTTCGCGATAGCGCACGAACAATGTCCGCATGCCGCGCATCAGCAACCAGCATTCAAACGGAGCCAGCGGTGCCCCCACCTTGTTCCTCAGCATGCGGATCATTTTCCAGCGCTCGTTAATCTCGCGGGTGATCAATCCGCCAGCGAGAACATCGGAATGACCGTTCAGATATTTGGTGACGGAATGGAAAACAATGTCCGCGCCGAGCGTTAGAGGCTGCGTAGTCACTGCTGCAGTGGCCGTAGCATCAACTGCGAGGATCGCTCCCGCCGCTTGTGCAGCTTTCGCCGCCTCTGCGATATCGACAACATCCCATGTCGGGTTCAGCGGCGTTTCAATCCAGACCAGATCCGTTTTGCCGGGCCGCAGGGCGTCAACCAGACCTGTGGAGTGGCGTGCGCTGAACAACGTCAAGGCAATGCGGCCCCTGCTTTCGAGAAGCTTCAGCCAATCCCGCGTGCCATAATACATCGTATCGAGTGCCGCCACATGTCCGCCCATCGGCACGGTTTCCAGCAGTGTTGCGACCGCCTGCATGCCCGATGGAAACAGCAGGCATTCCGGCCCCTGTTCCAGCTTGGCGAGAAGTTCTTCTGCCTGCCAGAGCGTGGGTCCGCCGCTTCGCTGATAGTTTTCTTTCAACAGCGGTACATAGTTTTCGTCGCGAGCAAAGGTTGTCGCCAGGTGAATTGGCGGAACGACAGCACCGGTTGTTGCGTCCGTGGCGTGCAAGGCATGGGCGGCAACCGTTTCAGGCCGCAATACGCGGTTAGACATGTTGCCCGCCATTGATGTGAAGTTCCGCTCCTGAGATGTAAGACGATTGTTCCGTACACAGAAAATAAATCGCCTTGGCCACTTCTTCCGGCTGGCCCAGGCGACGCAAGGGAATTTGCGGAATGATTTTTTCCGTTCCGGGAGAAAGGATCGAGGTCTCAATTTCCCCCGGGGAAATCGAATTCACCCGCACACCCAGCGGTCCAAAATCATGCGCCATTTCGCGGGTCAAAGAAGCCAGCGCTGCTTTCGACGTGGAATAGGCCGCACCAGCAAAGGGATGCACTTTCGTTCCCGCAATCGAAGTGACATTCACCACTGCACCCTTTGCATTCTTCAGCTCATTCAGCAATCCACGTGCCAGCATGATCGGTGCAAAGAAGTTGATTTGAAACACCGTCTTCCAATCCTGCTCTGCTGTCTCCAGCGAATTCATCCGTGCACCACCGGACAATTTCGGGCTGATCGCCGCATTGTTGACCAGTGCATCCAGCTTGCCACCATGTTCGCTGAGTTTCTCACGCATTACGGCAATCGCCTTGTGCGTATCTTCAGACGACGCAAGATCAACCACGATATGATCATCCGGCCCCGCATCCCAGGGGCAATCATCAGGGAAGGGATGCCGCGAACAGGTAATGACCCGCCACCCCGCTGTGGAGAAGCGCTTTACTGTTGCATGGCCGATACCGCGTGAGGCACCGGTGAGAATCAAGGTCTTGCGGGCGTCAGTCACGTTCGACAAACTTGCCGCTGAGATACTTGTGCAGAATCGAATGGATGAATGTCTGATAAGGAAGACCTTCTTCCTTAGCTTTCAGCTTCAACTGGCCGATCATGAGGTTTGTCATGCGCATACTTACGAGCTTCTTGCGGCGCGAGTTTGCAACCGCCTCTTTCCACTCTTCGATGCGTTTGGGCAAGTCGGGGTCAGCCACATACTGGCCCGCCGCCAAGGCATCTTCGATTTCCTGTTCTTCAGGATCGAGAACTTGCCTCGATACGACTTCCTCAATCTCTTCCTTGGTCATCTCAGTGATGAGTTTGCCCATGTGAACCTCCGTATCGACTGTCGAAATCGCGATTGAAATACATTGTCTTCAAGAACTTGATGTGGCCGTCTTGCACATATGGGACTGCCACACACCGACCACCAATTCGGATCACAAGTATCCTTTGGTTTCTACGATCCGGATTTGGATGCATAAAATCGTCGACAATGTCGTTGCGTAGAATGGCCTCTTCTGCTGCCACAAATGACAGACCGCGATGTCGTCTTAGCCAGATTTCTTTCTCTGGGTTCCATTTGACATCAGATTCCGTGATGGCCGTTACCAAATCGTAAATACACTGTCAATACAATGTATTTACGGATACAACCGCGCCTTGCTCCATGCGCCGTCTGGCGACCCCCGTCGGAACACTACCCGGTCATGCAAGCGGAATGGCCTGTCGTGCCAGAATTCGATCGACAAGGGCTTGATGCGAAAGCCGGACCAATAGGGCGGCCTTGGGATATCGGCGATGCCGAAGCGGGCCGTGTTCATGGCCACGGCGGTTTCAAGTTCGAAGCGTCCGGTCAAGGGTCTGGACTGCGCGCTCGCCCAGGCACCGATGCGAGAGTCGCGCGGGCGGGATTTGAAATAGGCATCGGCTTCCGCATCGCTGACCGTTTCCGTCAACCCCCGCAGCCGAACCTGCCGACGCAGCGATTTCCAGTGGAACACTGCCGCTGCCTTGCCAGTGGCCAGAATTTCCTGCCCCTTCTGGCTTTCGAAATTGGTGTAGAACACAAACCCGCGCGCGTCATAGTCCTTCATCAGTACCATGCGCACATTGGGCAGGCCTTCGTCATCCACAGTCGACAGCGCCATGCCGTTGGGATCGTTGGGTTCGGATTTTTTTGCATCCTCGAACCATTCTGCAAAAAGTCCGAAGGGATCATTGCGATCCATGAAGCCAAGCGAGGCCGTCAGCGTGGCCATTTCCGTCAGAGACATTGTGAACTCATTTCATGGGTTGTTGCTGAGATAAGCATAAAGCCCATCCAGCGTGCCCGTCCAGCCACCGTTCATGCCCGCATGGGCCGAACGGAAAGTTTCTCCCTCGACATCGTCGATACCTGCATAAATCCATGAGATCTTGAGGCGCGTTTGTTTTTCGCCTTCAGGGATGAACTCCATGACTGTCAACATTTCCATGGGCCAGGTCGCTACCATGGGGTGGCGTGCCAGGCCACCTGCGGCATCAGAAAAACTTTGTCGGTAAACCAGTC
>JANNNG010000257.1:0-5401 GCA_031398425.1 Hyphomicrobiales bacterium
ACTCCGCCGCAGACAAATCCAAACGCGTAATCCGCACAGCTCCAGACATCGCTCACCTCCCTCAATCGAGGTCAGCAATGAATCACCAATCAAATGATTTGGGAATCCCCCCACAGAGTCAATTCATCCAACCGTGGGTATGAGTTTCAGTCGCGATTTTCCCCGGACAGTCGTGCGCGAAGGCGGCAATCACGGAGCCGGGCGGACGTCACCTTCAAACAAGAACCTCTAGCCCTTGCCCGGCGGCTCCACAAAGGCCGCCACGATTTTGCGAACGAGCGGCAACACCAGCAACACGGTGGGGAAGGCAATCAGCCAGGACACACCCCAGGCCGCCATCCACTTCATCAGAAAACCTTCAACCCAACCCAGGGCACGCAATGTGCTGACACCGGAAATGATGAACGACATCATGAGCGACAGCACGAAGGGCATGGCGACCATGTTATAATGTGCAGGAAGTTTAGTCATTTCAATGCGAGCGTGCGATGCAGAAATCCACCGACTCGAGAAGCGCTGCCTTCCATGCGCTGTCGGCAAAAATGGCCAGCGCGTCTTTTGAGAGTTGGCCGTAATGCCGGGCTCGGTCCAGCGTGTCGGCCAGGGTGTTGTGCCGATCCATTAGTTTTTGCGCATGGACGAGATCATCATCGGTCTGGTTGCCCTCTTCCATGGTGCGCTTCCAGAAATTCCGCTCCGTCGTTCCACCGCGCCTGAAGGCCATGATGATGGGGAGCGTGATCTTGCGTTCGCGGAAATCATCGCCCACACTCTTGCCAAGCTTGGCCTGCGAGCCGGAATAATCCAGCGCATCATCAACCAACTGAAAGGCGATACCCAGATTGCGACCGTAGGATTCCAATGCCTCCTGCTCATTGCGCGGGCGATTTGAAATCACGGCTCCCACACGCGTGGCGGCACAAAAAAGTGCGGCGGTCTTGGCCCCCACCACCTTCAGATAAGAATCTTCGGTCGTTGACGTATCCTGCGACACGGCAAGTTGCAGCACTTCACCCTCGGCGATGATGCAGGCCGCTTCCGAGAGAATGCGCAGACATTCGAGAGAACCGGTTTCAACCATCATCTTGAAGGCCTGGCCCAGCAGATAATCGCCAACCAGCACGGAGGCCTGATTGCCCCAGATGACACGGGCCGCATCCTTGCCGCGCCGCATATCGCTTTCATCGACGACATCATCATGCAGCAGCGTTGCCGTGTGCATGAACTCAACGGCCATCGCAAGTTTCACATGGTGCAGGCCCTTGTAGCCGCACATGCGCGCAGCCGCCACGGTGAGCATGGGGCGAATGCGCTTTCCCCCGGAATTGATGAGATGACCTGCAAGCTGCGGAATGAGTTCCACATGGCTCTGGGCCTTTTCCAGAATGAGATCATTGATCAGGTTCATGTCCTGCGTGGTGAGCTGCACCAGCGCGTCCAGCGTGGGAGCTGGTTTGTCCAGCCCTGCTTCAAATGGTATGACAACGCCCATCGCAACCCATTCCTTTTTGCCCGTTTTTTGAGCTTAGCAAGTCAGCCTGTTGAAAAGGCGTGGCGCATTGCCGCTGTTGGTTTAGAAACACTTGACCACGGTAACCTCTCGTTCACCAAACTTCGCTTAATGTTGGAGGGCATGCAACTGGCAACCGAAACCGCCTACACGCCCCCCGCCCCTGCTCCCGCAGCGGTGCCCCAGGGTGTGCCCGCCTCACTGACGGAAGACGCCTTTCTTGGCGGCAAGCTTAACGTGTTGCAGCCCGAAAAAGGCTATCGCGCCGGCATCGACGCTGTTTTTCTCGGCGCAACCATCCCCGTCAAGCAAGGCGATACGGTGTTTGAAGCCGGTATCGGTGTGGGCGTAGCCTCGCTTTGCCTGCTGTCGCGCTGCCGCGATATTCACGTGACGGGTATGGAAATCAACGCCCGCTACGCCATGATGGCCGAGGAAAATGCGAAACGAAATGGCTTTGGCGGCAACATGCGCGTCATTCATGCTGATGTGAAGGAAGCGCTGCGCCGCGACTTGTCGAGCATGCCGGAACACGGCACCTTCGCCCACGCCTTCGCCAACCCACCCTATTTCGAAGACGGCAAGGTCACGGCCTCGCCCACATTGCTGAAAGCTCAGGCCCATTCGTTTGGACCCGATGATCTCGAACTCTGGATCAAGGTCATGTATGCCATGGTGGGCCTGCGCGGCACCGTGACACTGGTGCACCGAGCTGATACGCTGGGCAAGATCTTGACCGCAATGGAAGAAAAATTCGGCGACATCCGCGTGGCACCCTTGTACGCCCGCGAAGGAACGGCAGCGAGCCGCGTGATCGTGCAGGGTATGCGGGGATCAAAGGCACCGATGCAGTTGCTGCCGGGGTTGATCTTGCATGGTGACGGTAATGCGTTCACCGCTGATGCCGAGGCTGTATTGCGTGATGGGGCGGCCTGGCGGCTGCGATAAATCTCAGATATTGGGCAGGTGTTTCCTATGCCGTCTTTACGCCCTACACACGAAGTGGGGAGGAGTCAGGGGGTGCAATTTGTCAGCATGCTTGTTGTCGGTAGCCAAGCATGAAAAAGGAACCGTCCCTCTATACCCCATTAAATTCCTCAATCCTACCCACGAAGTGGGGAGGGGCCGGGGGTGGGGTCTATCAGCAAGTTCACAGACAGCAGTTAGTTAGCTACCAAAAGGGAAGCGTCCTCTATTTCCTCTATTTCCCATAACTGAAACACGGTAATTCGGAACCAGAATCAGGCATTTTTCGGCAACGATGCCATCGAATAGCAGTCTTTGATTTTCACCTCGTTGAATCTGCCAGATGAACAATCGGATGACGGAGGACATACAGCGCTGCGACGTTCTTGCCGCCACGCAAGACGCTTCAGCGCTTCTTGAACTCGCGCCTTTATTGTGGGTGTGCCAAATTGTTCATAGAACAAGTTTTCCCTTTTCGCTGCGTCACGTGTGTTAAGGTGTTCTGACCAAGAGGGCTGTTGCTGCACTACCAAGAAATACGGGACCATGGTTCTTCTCCTTCATCGTTCTTGAATGAAGATGGAGGTGGCGGTGCAGGATTGAACCCTTCAAGAATGTGACATACATTTCAAAAATGAAAAACCTCAACTGGGATGATGTCAGGCTGTTCATTCTCGTGGCGCAATCCGGCGGTCTCACCGCAGCTGCCGTGGCCGCGCAGTCGAATGCGGCCACCATCGGACGTCGGATGATTGCCTTTGAAAAAGCTGTATCCCGCACGTTGTTTGTACGCCGACAATCAGGCTATGAACTCACGGCCGATGGACGAGAGCTTTTGCAAATCGCATTGGCAATGCAAGCCGGTGCGAGACCAATCGAGGATTGGCTTGAGGGCGAAGATGCAAAACCGCCCGTTCGCATTTCCGCTGGAACATTTACGACGAATTTTCTCTGCGAAAACTTTTCAAGACTCTGGACTGTCAACGATCCATTCCTGATTACATTCAAGACGACTGAAAAGCGCCTGGATATCTCGCACCGCGAGGTCGATATCGGTATTCGCAGCCACAAGCCGGATGGAACCAGTCTCGCGGCCCGCAAAACCGGCAGCGTTGCCTATGCCGTATACTGCGCAAGGCAGGCACCGTCCAATGTGCGAGACAATTGGATTTCGATCTTGCCGGAAAATGCAGTCACTGAGTCAACACTCTGGATGAACGCGCAGAAAAACCTGCGCATCGTGGCATGGGCAAGCACGCCCCGCACATTGTATGATCTCGTTTGCGCAGGCGCTGGCACTGGCGTGCTGCCCTGCTTTGCCGGAGACCGGAACCCGGCGCTGGAACGCATCGGACAGCCCCTGCCCGAGCTGGATCAAGGTCAATGGCTGGTAATGCATCACGAGGATCGTCACCGGCCAGAGGTGCGAACCGTGATTGATCGCCTGGACACTCTGCTTGAAGATCATGCGGCGCTTTTTGCTGGTGTCTTGCCTCACCGCAATTCTGCTTGAGAAAATGAGGTGTCACCGTAATTTCCCAGCCTCCAAACCTTTAGAATCAGATCAGAGTTGATTTGGGAATCCCAATTCCGATGCGGTCAACTTGGGATTTGCCCTAGACTTGAATCTGCAGAAAATCCAAAGCGGGCTGAACATCGACGATGGCAACGCGTCTTATCCCAGATTTTGATATGTCTACGGCTATTCTGTCTCCCTTTCGGTTCCTGTGTTTCGGCATGCAATTTTGACCCACCAGACATCGCTCGCGGGCGGGTGAAATAGCTGAACGCTTGGGGCGACCATTAGGCAAGGCGTTGACCGCTCACAAATATTCGTTCAAATTTGGTCGTGGAAGATGCGACAGGGAGGCGTGAATTACATATATGCACGGTCCAAAAGCTGTGATGTATCCTTGCATTGCTTATACGGAACAAGGACGCCCACCTCCCAAAAAATTCTACTCCGTCAAACTTAATTGGAACACTTATTTTAGGTTCTGGCGATGGCCTCCGGAAGACTGGTATTTTCCGGGAGGAATCCTGGATGCCGAAGGCCGCCATTTCAGAGTCGTCGCCTTGGTGGGATGGAAGCGACGCCCAGGATGGCTCGTTCACATACTGGACGACACCTTCGGCGGGCTCATCTTTCGCTTAATCTGCGGATCAAAGTTCGGCCTTGATTTGTCGACCCCCTCACAACTCACGCTCGAGTCATACAAACAAGAAGTTTCATTGATTTTGTATGGCAGTGAACCGATGTCCAGAGTTCAGCAAAGAGATAAAAAACGTACCGGCGCAAAGCTTGCTGCGGCGCGGAGCTATGAAGAAGTTATAAACTTCGCGGATTGGTTCCAAAAAACAGACGGCGGAATGGAAGAATGACTGTTCTGCTGGCTATCCAGATTCAAAATGCGCGTTTGCAACACAGTCATGGTTTTGATGACCGCAACGACGCGGGCGCGGTTTTGCCTTGCGTGTCCAGATCGCTCAAGGCGCGCAAGGCTTCGGGGAAAAAATCGAGATTAATCGGCTGGCGACCGAGCCGCCGTTCAAGTTCAGCGATGCGGGCCTTGGCTGAAACCAGTTCGGAAGGTTCCACCTGTAACACAGAGGGCGCATCGGGCATTTTGTGCGCAACCTTTGTGCCCAACGCACGACCTCGTTTGCGGTTCAAGCCCGCAACCCCATCCACTTTCCACGCATTGAACCAATTATACAAAAGCTTGCGCGGAACACCAAGCTCGCGCGACAAGGGCATCACCTTGTCGCCACGCGAAATCCGCAACACCGCAGCTTCCTTGAAAACAGTCGTAAATGATTTGTACGGCAACTTGTCGGACATGAAAAACTCCTCTGCCGATCATGTCCCCTCTTTACCGCCGTGTCTCACTTTAGGGGTGCAGTCCAGAAGCGTCCCCTATTTCC
>JANNNG010000260.1:0-3347 GCA_031398425.1 Hyphomicrobiales bacterium
TTTCAACGGTCCTTGCCGGTGCAACACGCCATGCACGGGCTCATGGTGTGGCCGCGCGCGTTGTCGCTTCTTTTGTCAATGGCCTACTGTTTTGCCCTGTATTTTGCCTATAATTATTATTTGTCGCCGATTTGGGGTTATCTCGGTTTTCCGCCCTTTGATTCCTCGGCGAGTGGAAGCACGTTGTTGTTGGGGGTTGGCACGGTGGCGCTGTTTGCGGTGTTCATGCCGACGACCATCAAACTCTACTCGCAATTTGTGAGTTGCATCCTGTTCTATTTTATATTCGTTCCCTGCATGGTGATTGTCCCCATGCAGGGCATGGGGGAGAACAAGAACTTTTTTCTCGTGCTCGCCCTGGCCATTTCCTTTGCCTGCATCACATTCATTCCATTGTTTCTGGCACCCAACGCCAATCGCGACAATGGCGGGGTGATGACTGCACAACAAAAGGCAATTGATGCGAGATTTGATAAACGGATCGCGAAATTCAAGTTTTCCGTCTATGTCGTTTATGTCCTGACGGTGATCGTCTTGCTTCTGGTCTACGGTCGCAGCCTGGACATTGTCAGCATGGCGAACATTCAGGATTTGTATGCGCACCGAGCGCAGCTGGCCCAGGAGACAACCGCCATCTTCGGCATGGGCTACGTGTTGAGTTGGTTTGCCAAGGTTCTGTGCCCTTACATCGTTGCCGTGGGTTTGCTTGAAAAGCGCTGGTTGCTTGTTGCGATTGGTGCGTTGGGAATGCTTTTGTTTTATGCCATTGTGGCTGCGAAGTATATTCCTTTTGCCTTTACCCTCCTGGTACTCTTGCGTTTTTTCTGCTTCAAGGCCGACCATATTTCGCCCCACAGAATCGGGATGGTCCTGTTGGGGGGGCTTTTATTCTCGCTGATGGCGATGTTGATTGTTGGCCCGAGTGCGAGAGGACTGACGGGATTGCTGGTCTCTCAGTCCATCATGCGCTTCTATGGTAATCCCGGTGCACAAATGGGTATTTACAGCGAGTTCATCAGGGTTTACGGCTATACATATTACAGTCAGGTCAACCTTTTCAGTTCCCTGTTCTATGAATATCCTTTCCAACTGCCACTTGGGCGAATGGTTGGCTGGTTCTGGGCCAACGAGTTTGGCTATAATGCCAATGCCAGCTTCTGGGCCACGGATGGTGTGGCTTCATTTGGCAATTGGGGTGTCATTTTCATCGGGCTCATTCTGACCGGCTTCACCACGCTCATGGACCGGATGTTGGTGCGCTCTGATTACATGATTGTTTGCCTGTCATCTTTCCTGACAATCTGGTCACTGGTGGACTCGTCGTTCTTTTCGTTCCTGCTCACCGGTGGCGCGTTCTTTCACGTCTTGCTGGCCATGGTCTATTCAAAACCGAGACCGGTTTATTCCGCTTGGCCAAAACCTGTGCAGCAGCAAAGACTGCGGCACGCGGTGCGCTGATCCACGACCGGTTTCATGCAAAAGGCAAAAGATCCGTTGTCTGAGATGTCAACCCGTCGCGCAAAGACGGGGATATGCGTGGGTGCCGGGCGAACCTTGATCACACCCAAAAACCCCGCGCCGCTTGCTGGCCGCATCAATCGTGATACGCCTTACACCTCAATTGCATCAGATCTTGAGGCCAATGTGATTGTGCTGCGTGAGCGACGCGGACTTGTTGTGCTGGTCGGTGTCGATCTGCTGTTTGCGTCAATTGACCTCAAGTCAGCAGTACTGCGCAGTCTTGAAAGCGGCATGCGAAGCAGAATTGTTGATATCGTGTTTGTCGCGACGCACACCCATCATGCGCCTGCTGTTGATCGTTCAAAACGACTGTTGGGTGAGGTCGACGAGACGTACCTGAATTACGCCGCCAAGCAGATTGCGGCGCTGATTGCGGAAGTCGCGGTTGCACCAAGCCGGGGCAACATTTCACTGTGGCGCGGCAAATCCAGTTGCAGCTTCAACGCCTCGCGGCGCCACAAGGGATTGCGTTTGCGATTGCGTCCATTGTCTCTCACGACTGCAATCAACATGGTTGTCGGCAAGATTTCGCCGGAACTGCATGATTTGCATGTGGTGGTCGCGAAAGATGCCGAAGGAAAAGCCCTCTGGGTGACGTGGCAATGGACGTGCCATGCCACGACTTTCCCTGAAGAAAGTGCTGTTTCCTCTGACTTTCCTGGTGTTGTGAGGGAATTTTTGCGCCGCAAATTCGGTCATGACCAGTTACCAGTGGTCTTCCTGCCCGGTTTTTGCGGCGACATCAGACCAGATGCGGCGCTGTTTCCGTTTTCGCCAGCCGGGCTCGTTACATATCCGTTACAGCGTCCTTTTGCACGCACGACACCACGCAGCTTTGCTGCCATGGGACATGCTTTGATCATGGCCACCACTTCCGCATTGCAGAAATTGGTTGAGGTCAGTGTTACTCAACAGCTCGCTTTTAACAAAGTGGCAGTTCCTTTGGCCGACTTGTTGGAACAATCCAGTTCCGCCTCTGTTGATGGAATGCTCGAAATCCTTGTTCTGGACGGCGGTGACTTTGGAATGCTGCTGCTATCGGCAGAGCCCACTTCGCATTACGCGCAGGCGTGTCGAAGGGTGACGAATTCCAACTGGCTGATGTCCGGCTATTGCAATCACGTATTTGGATACATGCCCAGCGACAATGAAATTGCCGAAGGCGGCTATGAAGTCGAAGGTTTCTTCCACGCTTTTTCTTTGAAAGGTCGTTTTGCCCGTGCCATAGAGCAGCATGTTTTGTCGGCGATCAAGTCTCTCACAGCCTGTCCCAAACCGGAACCCTAGGTTGGTTTCCTCTGGGTACATTCCAGAACCGTCAGGTGCTGCGTGAAAGTGTTTCAAAACTCAGGATTGATGAAGGGCTATCTCCCCCGTCTTCGAAAGCTTACCGAAGGTGCGACGACATTTGCGGACAAGCGGGATGCCTTTCTGAATGACAGATATGGTGCGAGCCACTTTCTGCTGCCTGTGCTTAATGGTGACGCAGACGGATTTTTCACGAATGCGGATGATCCCGAGTTGCAGCAGGCGTGGGCTCGCGAGAACGGCTTGAAGGCTGATGCAAGTCTGGATGACATCCTGCTGGCCCAAATCGAAGCGCACGGCACAGAGGTGTTCTACAATCTCGACCCCGTGCGATATCCAACGGCGTTTTCCCGGCGATTGCCGCAAAGCGTCAAGATAAAACTTGCGTGGAGAGCAGCACCATCGGGCAACGCTGACTTCAGCGGCTATGACCGCCTGCTGTGCAATTTTCCCAGCCTGATTGCAGACTATGAAGCGCGTGGATTGTCTTGCGCCTACTTCACGCCGTCGCATGATCC
>JANNNG010000261.1:0-3073 GCA_031398425.1 Hyphomicrobiales bacterium
GCCGCATACATGTTGGTGATCGCGGCAGTATTGTTGGGCACATGCTCCAGAAGCGTGATCGAGATCACCATGTTGGCCTTGATGTCCACCGGCTGTTCAATCGACTGCACAATGAACTGGTCGTAGATATCATAGCATGTGGGCTGCGATTCAATATCCAGACCGACGTACCGAAACTGCGGAGAACGTGATAGCAGGGGCCGATCAATGCCGCCAACTTCCAGAATGACTGCGGGCTTTGTGCTGGCAATATCGGCTGCTATGCGCTGCTCCAATTCATCCTTGTAAGATGGACTGAGGAAAAATCCTGGAAATCGCTTTTCCAGCGCAGCAGCAAGGTCGCGATTGGCTTTTACAAATGATCTGATCATGCCGTGATGGTTCAAGCTGGTGCCTAGAGGAGCGCTTGAAATGCCTCCCATTGTTTTTGTTTCGAATACTCGGTTCTGATCATTTCATGGCCACGATTGGACAGCTGTTTCATGTCATCGGGATTGTCTAGCAGCCTGCGGATGGATTTTACAACCTCGTCCCGCCCGCTATAGGTCGCCATGTTCGTTTCGTTCATGCCCTCGGGATAGACACCTTCATCAGTGAGCAGCAGGCCGGCACTGCCCATGGCCTCCCAACACCGCATGTTCCCACGAAACTCTCCCGCAATTTCGGTCGCAATGTTGAGAACAATTTTCGAACGCGAAAGCACATCATAGTAGTCCCGGCCAAATACCGGGTCTTTCGCAATATTGAGAACGCTGCGTGGCGTTCTGTACTTCGTCAACGGACCCACCCATCCCAGCGGCGTGTCAGAAAGCCTGGTCAGCCGCGATCTGTACATGTGATAGGCAATCTTGTAGGTGCCGCCCAGTTCCGCCACAGCATCGAGTATCGCGGCCCGATTCATGTGGTACTGACTGTAGCCACCGACAAACAACACATCGATGGGCCGGTCCCTTCGCTTCGCGTATTCGTCCATGACGGGATCATGCGACGGCGTGAAGTAGGCGCAAGACAATCCACGCGCTTCATAGTCTGCAATCAGGCTGGGAAAATTGCATAGCAGGCGATCATAGGCACTGAAATCCGCATTTTTTGCTGGAGACGCACTCCATGCAATTTTGCGTTTCACGCAACCCGGCAAACGCTGCAAAAACGCCGACGGAAACCTGACAGGATCAAGATTGTAAAAAACCTCCGCGCCATGTGCTTCAATCTGCGCCAACAGAATGTCTTCCAGACTGCTATCAGCTTTAACACCATTTTCGAAGGCCCAGGCCCCCTGCAATTCAGGATCGTCACCGTTGGCAAAAAATGCGTTGGCGTCACCAACGAGCACAGGCAGCAGAAAATGGCTGGCACCATAGCGATCATTCAGGAAGGCAGCGCGTTTTGCAGCAAAAGTCTTTGCCCTTTCCGCAAGCCTGCGCAGTCGGGGAACATAGCCTCTCATCAATCCGGAATTTTGAAAGACTTTCACTCTGCGCCTGCCGATTCCAAAGTCACGATTGTCTCAAAGTTGCAATTATTCATTTTGATGTTTCGTTCATGGGAAGGCAGGGAACGATGCCCGCCTCTCGTTTCCCTCTGCCAAGCGTGGAGTGATGTTGAGCCTGTCTGATCAACGTCCAGTACGCCGCAATCGTTGATGTCCTGGGAATCTGTTCACCGCCACAGATCGTCGTGCTGAATTTGAGTACACCATACCGATGAGGACGTGAAAGAAAGCGCCCCCCGTTAACAGAAAGGAAAAAAACGACGAGTCAACCAATGACCATATCGACATAAATGATGCCAAACATAACAGCATCACATTCGAGTGCGCCAGAACCCTGTCCATGAAAGTGACATAAGCGGTCAACACAAGGCCAATGAAAATCACTCCCCAGTTGCCGAAAGACGCAACACCATCAGTGGCCCAGAAACTGGCATTTGCATTGTACGAAAATGAATTGGCCCAGAACCATCCGACCATTTGGCCGAGTGGCAACTGAAATGGATACTCCCAGAACAACCAACTGAACAGGTTGACCTGGCTATAATATGTATAACCATAGACTCTGACGAATTCACTATATATTCCGACCTGAGCCCCCGGGTTTCCATAAAACCGCATAACCGCTTGAGATACCAAAAAGCCAAGCGCTCCCCTTGTTGACGGGCCTATGATGATCATCAGCATCAAAGAAGCAAACAGGCCGCCAAACAGAACCAAGCCAATTCGCAATGGGGATATATGGTTTTGTCTGAAACAGAAGAACCGCAATACAAGCATGAGTGCAAAAGCAAAAGGCACGAATTTGGCGGCCACAATTGCATAATATAGCAATAGGCCAATGGCACCAGCAGCAACATGAACCCATTGGCGTTCCAAAAGTCCTGCTGCAATCAGGTAAGTACATATGACTTTCGCAAACCAGCTCAGCACGTAAGCCATACCGAAAATTTGGCTTGTTTCTTGTGCAAGTTGGGCCCGATGCACATAGAGTTCCTGAAAGTCAACCATGTTGCTGATACTCATGCTGCGACCGAAAACAACGATAAGAGTGATCGACGTCAGGCCGAAGACAAAATACATAAAACTTTTGAACTTCAGAATCCGGCTATCAAAATTCTGATTTGCCTGGCCCCAAGGCGGTTGCGCGAAGTTTGGGCTATCACTTTTCATCTTTGGAGCCACTAACGTTGGTACGAAGCTGATACAGGCAAAGGAAATGGCCAACGCGAACACCAAAAGCAGGTTTCTGTTTTCTCCCATGCCTTGCATAGGCATAATCACCATGCAGGGAATGAAGATAAAGTAGAACAGTATGCAACTCACAAATTGCGAGTAGAGTGTAATTCGCGTAGGCAACAGCACCGAGAAAAGTGCAACAAAACTGATTCCCAAAAGCAGGACGTTCCAACTCGCCGAGGCATCAAACGGTGGAAAACCAATATAACCCCAAATCGGCGACAAATAATAATTATAGGCAAAATACAGGGCAAAACAGTAGGCCATTGACAAAAGAAGCGACAACGCGCGCGGCCACACCATGAGCCCGTGCATGGCGTGTTGCACCGGCAAGGACCGTTGAAA
>JANNNG010000283.1:0-8174 GCA_031398425.1 Hyphomicrobiales bacterium
ATCCAGTGACAATCGTTGAGTTCCGGATTGGGTCCAGGCTGTGTAAAAACGCGGTTTGGGTCGAAATTTCTGCGTGATCTGCGTGAATATGGAAATCTACGATTTGCCAAAGCATTGATTTCATTGAAGTGAAAATTCATGAAACTTGGGCAAAACAAAAATTCTGACGGTTCGCAGACGTTTTTACACAGCTTGGGACAGACTCGGACATCCTTCAATGTTGCCGATTGATCAGCTCAGGACCAAAAGCCGCTGTTCCCGAGCCTAAACCCCTTCTACTAAAAGCAAATCCGTCTCGGCCGTCTGTTCGCGCACTTTGCGGGCGGCGGTGTAGGCGTCAGACTCGTAAAAGCGTTTCGCTGCGGCAATGTCATCAAACTCGATTATGATGGTGATGCCGCGCAAGGCCCCTTCGCGATGGTCAGCGGCAGGGTTTCGCACCAGAACCTTGCCGCCATACTCGGCAATGGCCGGACCAGACATGGCTCGGAACTTTTCGTAGCCATCTTTATCATGAACACGGATGTGGGCAACGAGATAACCTTTAGGCATGGGGACCTCCACTTTTACCAACGATAGCAGGATGACCGCCTGTTTGGGACCCATTATTACGCAGACCAGCATCGTGGGCGAGACCGGACCCTGCTGATGGTTTCCTCTGCTTGAGCATTTAAAAAATGTCTGCATCGGGCCAAGAGTGGTCCTAAAGTTGGATGCACTTCTGGCAAAAGCTTGTGTCCCGTCGTCTACTCCTATTTGGCTCTCACACAGGATAATGGTGTGCGGCAAACTTACCGGCCACCTGAAACGTTGAGGATTGAACCCGTGACGTAGGATGCTGCTGACGACAACAGCCAGATAGCAGCCTCGGCAATTTCTTCGGCTGTTCCGGGCCTTTGCATGGGCAGGTTTGGTGACATATTTTCCAGGAAGCTTTGGCCGTGCAGCTCATGGATCGGCGTGTCGATCACACCGGGTCTAATGGCATTGACGCGGATGCCTTGTGTTGCCACCTCACGCGCTAACCCGATGGTGAGTGAGTCAATTCCGCCCTTTGTTGCGGCGTAGTGGACCTCGTTTGGCAATCCGCCAAGCAAGGCCGCCATTGAGGAGATGTTGACAATATTGCCACCGTTGCCACCCCGTGCTGTTGACATGCGCCTGACAGCTTCACGGCAACAATAGATCGGGCCCGCAAGGTTGACTGCAAGTAGGCGCTCAACTGTTGCAGCATCGATGTCGGCAATAGCTTTTACAGCAAAAATGCCGCCGGCGTTGTTTACGAGCGCTGTAAGCGTGCCTAGACGCTCGTCAATAGATTTGAAGAGCCCCATAATGTCCGCCTCAACACCCATGTCTGCTTGCAGCGAAACAGCCTTGCCGCCCGCCAATTCGATTTTCCTGCAGACCGCATCAGCCTCATCGCCGTGGGTGCCGTAATGAACAGCAATGGCATAGCCCGCCCGCGCGCCAGCCACTGCAATCGCAGCACCGATGCCGCGGCTCGCCCCAGTGACAAGCAACACACCAGTCACGATTCGACACTACTCTTGCGATAAAGCTGCATGACATCGCGGAGATGGTCGTCCATGGCATGCCACGCTGCTTCCGGTTTACGAGTGGCCACTGCATCGAAAATCGCCTCGTGGCTTTTGAAGGCGCGTTCTGCAGCACCTTCGACGCGCAGTGAGATATGACGTTGCATGGATAGCCAACCGGCGATGCCTCCGTGCAAGGCTGCAAAGACAGGATTGTCGCCAATACTGGCCAAGGAAAAGTGAAAGGCAACATCGGTACGCTCAAAGGCCGCCATGTCATTAAGTGTGGCGCGATTGGCTTCAAGTGCCGCGCTGAGCTGTGCTGTTTCGCTGTCGGTGGCGATTTCCGCGGCATTTCGGGCAATGGCTGCTTCAAACAAGCGGCGTGCATCCTGGAAAGACTCTTCACCGCCCGGTGAGGCCAAGAAATGCTTGGCTGTTCCGGCGAGTTGATTGACCAACACTGTAACAGTGGGACGGATAATGCGCGCCCGCCCACCTGTGGTCAGTTGCACAAGGCCTGTTCTTTCCAGCAGCAGCAATGCTTCCCGCACGGCTGGCCGCCCAACGCCGAAACTTTCCATCAAATCGCGTTCCGACGGCAAATTGTCCCCTTCAGCCAACGTTCCAGCGATGATCGCTTCCTCTATCTGGTTCGCGACGTCTTCGTGGATCTTGCGCCGTTTGACGTTTCGAAAATTCATTTCACCTCATTCTTTCCGACTCAAACTCTGGTTGCACCATTCATATCGCCAACCCAAGATGACGGACAGGTCTGCCTGTGGATAGATTGGAAGCGGCGGATGCTATGGACTGCGCATCAATGCCAAAGTGGCGATACAGGTCAGCAAGCGTTCCCGTCTGGCCAAAATGCTCGACACCCAGTGCTGCTGTTCGATGGCCCGTGACGCCGCCCAACCAGGCGAGGGTGGCGGGGTGGCCGTCAATCACGGTGATCAACAAGCAGCTACGTGGCACATCAACCAAAATGCGTTCAATATGACTGAGCGCATTGGCATTGCCTCGCTTGCGGGCCCGTAGTGCAGCGTGCCAACCGGCATTCAGGCGGTCCGATGACGTGATGGCGAGGAGACCAACGTCGCGGCGGTCTTCACCAATCAGCCCTGCTGCCTCAATGGCCTCCGGTGCGATGCAACCTTGATAAGCGATCACGATTTCCGCATTGGCTCCGGGTTCACGTAACCAATAGCCACCATCGATCACACCTTGGGCAAAAGCCTTTCCAGCACGAACCGGCGGTTGGTCAAGTGCCCGCGTGGTGAGGCGCAGATAAACCGAACCGCCGGTTTCATCGCGAAGCCACGTGCGTTCATTGCGGTCTCCATCACCATCGCGTTGCATGTAGTCAAAAGCCCAGTCCATAATGATGGCAAGTTCGTCGAGATAGGCGGGCTCAAAAGCAGCCAGCCCATCCTGCGACATGCCGATCAGGGGTGATGCGATGGATTGATGAGCGCCACCCTCAGGCGCAAGTGTTACGCCCGAAGGTGTTCCGACGAGCATAAAGCGCGCATCCATGTAGCAAGCATAATTCAAGGCATCGAGACCGCGTGACACGAATGGATCATAGACTGTGCCCACAGGGAGCAGTCGTTTGCCAAAGATAGAATGGCTAAGTCCTGCAGCACCCAACATCAGAAACAGATTCATCTCAGCGATACCAAGCTCAAGATGTTGACCGTGTTTCGAAAAGCGCCACTTCTGAAGTGATGCGATACTCTCGTCCTTGAATGTATCTGCGATATCGCGGCGGGCAAACAATCCTCGTCGGTTCACCCACGGTCCCAGATTGGTTGAGACGGTAACGTCGGGCGATGTGGTGACAATGCGTTCGGCCAACGCGCTTTCAGTCTTAGCGATACTATCGAGTATCTTGCCAAAACCGGCCTGGGTTGAAAGCGAGCGATCGTCAAGGAATTGTGGACCCAAAGTAGCAATCTTTTGATCATCAAGGCGGCGAGTACCCTTGGCAAAGAATGGTATTTCGCCGAGGAATTTTTCGAAGTCGGTGGTATCGGCTTTTAGGTTTGCAAACGTATTCCATTCTTCACCGGGTAGCACATTCATGCTGGTTTGCAGTTGCCGCATTTGTTCAACGGTCATCAAGCCGGCGTGATTGTCCTTGTGGCCTGCCAAAGGTGTGCCCCATCCCTTGATGGTGTAGGCAACGAAAACCACGGGGCGATCATGATCGATGCTTTGGAAAGTCTCGACGAGACTCTCTAAGCAGTGGCCGCCAAGATTGGCCATCAACTCTTGCAGTTCTTCATCGTTGCGCCGGCTGAGCAGCGTCGTCACCGGCCCTTGATCGCCAATGTCGTCCATCAGGCGCTTGCGCCATGCAGCCCCGCCTTGGAACACCAGAGCGGAGTAAAGCGAGTTGGGACAATTCCCGATCCAGGCTTCTAGCTTGTCACCACCGGGTTCGGCAAAGGCTGCTTTTTGCAACTTGCCATTTTTCAAAACAACTACGTCCCAGCCAAAGGCGCAGAAGATCGCTTCAATACGGTCATAGAGTCCTTCACGCACGATACCGTCGAGACTCTGGCGATTGTAGTCAATGATCCACCAAGTATTGCGAAGCTCCTGTTTCCACCCCTCCTGCAAACATTCGTAGATGTTGCCTTCATCGAGTTCGGCATCACCAGCCAAAGCAATCATGCGTCCTTCGGGTCGGCGTGGTCCCCACGGTTTGGCGCGCAAGTAATCCTGTATCAATGAAGAGAAGGCCGTGATCGCGACACCGAGACCCACAGAGCCAGTAGAAAAATCAACGTCATCAATATCTTTGGTGCGGCTGGGGTAAGATTGGGCACCGCCATAGGCCCTGAAGTTTTTGAGTTTTTCCAGTGTCTGGTTGCCCATCAGATACTGCATGGCATGAAACACCGGCGAGGCATGGGGTTTTACAGCCACACGATCTTCTGACTTCAGGACTGCAAAATAAAGAGCGGTTATGATTGAGACCATGGAAGCAGAAGATGCCTGATGTCCGCCAACTTTCAGGTCATCGGTCTTCTCGCGGAGATGGTTGGCGTTGTGAATGATCCAACACGCAAGCCACAGCAGTTTTTGCTCGACGGCCTTCAGGTGCTTAAATTGAACGCTATCCATCCATTCTCACTCTGCATCAGTCGTTTTGGTTTCCAAAGGCTTCGCCTTCTCTGCTGATGGTGCGCGATAGCGCACCCGTTGGGCATCCACAAACATCGCGAGCATGATGATGAGCCCCTGGATGACTTTGATCCAGAACACCGAGACCCGCATGAGATTGAGGCCACGATCAATTGTCGAAAGCAGCAGTACGCCCCCGAGCGCACCCAGCATGGTGCCGCGCCCGCCTTGCAGACTGATGCCACCAATGACCGCAGCGGCCATGACGGTGAAAATATATCCCTCACCAAGGTTGACCTGGATAGATGCTACGCGGCCTGCCAACATCCAACCACCAAATGCCGCCAAGGTACCGCTGATCATGTAAACCTGCCTGATGCGAAGGTCAGCATCGATACCGGAGGCGACGGCGGCCTGACGGTTCCCGCCAATGGCATAAAGCTCACGGCCAAACCGTCGATGGTTCAAAATCACATGACCAGTCGCAAAGACGAGAGCTGTTGCAACAACAGCAATTGAAATCTTGACCACGCCTGGGATTTCAAAAGCAACCTTGTG
The DNA here is from genome assembly GCA_031398425.1 of Hyphomicrobiales bacterium. Classification (GTDB taxonomy): domain Bacteria; phylum Pseudomonadota; class Alphaproteobacteria; order Rhizobiales; family Aestuariivirgaceae; genus Aestuariivirga. The sequence continues at coordinate 5,232 of JANNNG010000283.1, forward strand.
GCCAAGCCAATAGAAGATATCCGCTGGCGGGTAATTCAAACCACTTGTCGCATTGCCTTCTGTGAACGCAAGCATGAGGCCACGCAAAATCAGCAACATGGCCAAGGTGACAATGAAGTTGTTCATTTTTCCCAAGGTGATGAGCACGCCAATGACATAACCAATGGCTGCACCCATGGCGAGGATGATGACAATCGCCAGATAAGGGTTGAGCAGCACACCGCCACCCCAGTTGGGCGCTACGGCTGGAACGATCAGCCAGATTCCAAACAAGGCAGCGAGTCCCAAGGTTGACTCAGACGAAAGATCGAAATTGCCAGTAATCAACACAAATGTTTGCCCCACCACAAGCACACCTAGAACGGCAGCTGCTGACAAGATGTTGCTGATGTTAGTGGAGGTGAAGAAATGCTCGGATTGGATCGTGAAAAATATGAAGACAGCCGCCAAGATGAACCAAATCAGGTTGTCGAGAATGATGGGTATGATTATATCACGCTGCATCAGACTTCTCCGAAATCTCGCCTTCGATTGCCGCGAGCAATTTGGCCGTTGTTATTGTTTCCGTATCTTTGCGGAATTCTTTGATGATGGAACCTCGGTAGAACACGAGAATGCGGTCGCAGATATCGATGAGTTCGCTGAGTTCATCGGAGACAACGCCCACAGCCACACCGCGTTTGCTCAATTCATCAACAATGCGCAGGAGTTCGACTTTCGCTTGCACATCCACACCCTGCGTTGGCTCATCAAGCAGCAAGACGCGAGGTTCTGTTGCCGCTAGCTTGGCAACAACGGCTTTCTGCTGATTGCCACCACTCAGGTTTTCGATGGCAGTTTCCATGGAAGGAGTCTTGATGCCAAGCACATCAATGTAGTCACCGACAAGCTTTCGCTCATTCTTGCCGTTGACCAGGCCAAGGCTGTTTTGCAGCTTGGCGAGAACTGACAAAGAGACGTTGTCACGTACCGAACGGGAGGCGACAATGCCGAGGCCGTGACGATCTCTTGGTAGATAGGCGAGACGTTGGCGCAATGCTTTACTGGGGTCGCCGTGATCATAGGCCTTGCCATCGATTAAGACCTTGCCACTGCCAAGCGGTTCAAGGCCGAATAGCCCGCGGGCCAAAGACCCTGGGCCGCTGCCTTCGAGTCCTGTCAACCCTACAACCTCGCCAGCATAGATTGTCAAGTTGATGTCATGGTAGGCATTGCTACGGGTGAGGCCCTTGATTTCAAGAACGGGAAGACCGGGTTTTGTTGGCAGGCGACGATAACGCTCGACGTTGACACCGCTGATCATATGAATGAGATTGGTTTGAGTGACGTCCTTTATGGCTGAAGACCCTGTAACCTCGCCATTGCGCAACACCGTGACGCGATCAGCTACCTCAAAGATTTCTTCGAGATAGTGCGAGATATAGATGAATGATGACCCTTGCGCCTTTTGGCGCCTTACAAACTCGAACAGCTTCGCCACATCATGCTTCGGCAGAGGTGCCGTTGGTTCGTCAAGAATAACCACGCTGGCATTGGCAAATAGCGCTCTGGCAATTTCGATCATTTGGCGTTCGGCGACAGAGGTGGTTTCCATCAGTCGTCTGACATCAAGGTCCAGGCCAAATTTTGCGAGCCGTTCTGTTGCCTCTTTATATATTTTTTTCCATTCAACAAATCCGTAGCGGCTGAGAGCCAGATTTCCAGCAAACACATTCTCGGCAATGCTGAGGCCGGGGATGATCTTGGTGTGCTGGGCGACAAGCGCAATGCCGACTGCCTTTGCAGTCGCCGTGTTGAGCTTGCCAAAGGCTTTGCCACGGATCAGGAGTTCACCTGAATCATAAGGATAAAGCCCGGTCAGAATATGCATCAATGTTGACTTGCCAGCACCATTCTTTCCAGCCAGCGCATGAACCTCACCTGCCTTGACGTTGAAAGACACATTGTCCAACGCCCGCACACCCGGAAAGACCTTGGTGATGTTGCGCATTTCGACAGCAAGATGCGGGTTTCCGTCACCCATGGGATGATTTACCTTGTGTTGCCATGCAAAATACCGACTTGTTTGTGCGACGCCCTTTGGGGCATCGCACAGCATTTGGAATTTTTAAGGAGAGCAATACCCAATGTTACTGGGAAGCCTTCTTCTCAATGTTGCCCCAGTAGCGTTCGTCATCAACATTTGACTTGTTGACTGACGTTGTTGCGAGGAACAACTGCAAGCCGATATCCGCCTTGTCGATACGGGCGGGCGACCACAGGGCGCCGTCCTTTACAACGGGGCCTGGTGCAACAGCTTCACCTTTCAGCTTCTTCTCGATAAAGTCAGCAGCGAGGCTGCCGAAGTCCGAGATTGGCTGATTTGATGACTGATCAACACTGCCAGCCCGGATCAGATCGAGTGTCCCCAAGCAACCGTCCACACCGGCAATGAAGATGTGTCCAGCTTCGCCTGCTATGGCGGCCTTGCCGATTTCTTTCAGCGTTTGAACGGTACCTGCGGAGTAAACGCAATCCGAGTGATGGTAGATGGCATCCAGATCAGCTTCAGTTGATCCAACGTCACGGACAATTTCAACACCCTTGCCAGCATCCCAGTCACCTACCTTGGTGATCACTTTGATGTCAGGGTATTGCTTCATCACATCGTTGTAGCCACCACCGCGCAGCTGTGCGACGTTTTGGGCGAGGTTTCCTGTGATCTCCAGAACCTTGCCTTTTGCGCCACCATTCTTGGTTTTCAAAAACTCCACTGTGGCTTCACCGGCCTGTTTGCCTGCAAGGTAGTTGTCAGACAGAACAACCATGTCGATTTCGCAGCCCGCAGGCGAACGGTCGATAGTGTAGAATGGAATTTTGGCTTCCTTCGCAGCTGCAACGGCTTGGCAAACACCAGCGCTGTCATCGGGAACGGCGACAATCGCGCTGACCTTTTGTGCAATG
>JANNNG010000290.1:0-10272 GCA_031398425.1 Hyphomicrobiales bacterium
CATTGCGTTTCTGTTAGCCGAGCACATCATTTCTTAAAACATACAAAAAGTACACACAAAGTACTCTACCTTGCTGCATATGTTGCGCGCACACTGTATTCTAGATAATTGATTTAATTGAACTATCGTCCCAATCCATCATGGGCGCAACGACAAATACTTTCCCGCGCGCCACGGAGAAATTCTCGGTAGCGTTCATGGGGCGGGTTTTAGCGTGAAGGGATGGCGCAGCTCAATTGGAAAAGGCGGGAGAAATTGTGTGTTTTGAAGAAACTCAGACAATCATTGTCCAGATCGCCAGCAACTCGTCATTTTTGTAGGCAGACAAAACTACAGTACAAATTTATCAAATCCATTTGATTTAATAAATCAGCTGTGCTTGCCTGCCGGTTGAAAGACAGGCCCATGGCGCTCAAAGGTACCAACCAGGAGTTCGGACGTCCCTACAACCGCCGCATCGTGTTAGAGGCGATCCGGCAGCATGGACCGATCGCACGTGGTGATATTGCAGGCCGGGTTGGCCTAACCATCCAGACAGTTTCAAACATCACCCGCGAACTGGAAGAACAGGACTTTCTCTTGGGCGTGCGCAATGCCAAGCGCGTGCGGGGCTACCCGGCGACGAGCCTCAGCATCAATCCGGATGGGGGTTATGCTATTGGCCTCAACATTACGCCAGTCGGCATTGAGGCGGCGCTGATCAATTTAGCGGGCGAAATCGTGGTTTCGGAATCACGCGGACGCAACTGTCTGAAGCCGACGCGCGCCTTCGCCGAGATTGCCAAGATCATCACTGGATTCAAATCACGCATTCCCGACAAGCGCCTGCTCGGCGTTGGCCTTGCCATGCCAGGCCCCTTTGACGTCGAATCCATGAGCTTTGTCGGCCCCACCACATTGGAAGGGTGGAAAGATGAACCGATCAAGGACAAGCTGTCCGAAATTGCGAGCTGTCCTGCTTTCATTGAGGTTGACCACGCCGCAGCGGCCATGGGTGAGCGGCTGTATGGGGCCGGCCGCGACTACAAGGACTACTATTACCTATTCTTCAGCATGGGCCTTGGCGGCTGCATGTTACATGACGGCTTGCCGATGCGCGGCAGCTTCAGCAATGCCGGCGAGATCGGCCATATTCCCGTGGTGCCCAACGGCGAGCCTTGTGCTTGCGGCAACCGTGGTTGTCTTGAACGATATGTTTCCCTTGAAGCCCACGAAAGGCGCTCCGCCATCGTGGGCGTTCAGGGTTGGCTCGCAGAGGCAGCACCACTGTTCCGCTCGGCAATCTGCACCATTGAAAATCTCTTCGATCCCCAGACCATCATCGTCGGTGGTGTATCGGGAACTGACATTCCACAACGGCTTCTGACCATGTCGGAACCCTTGGCAAATTCCGTATCCTCGCGCCGCAATCGCACGGCACCGCGGATCATTTTCTCGACAGCTGGCCACGGTGCTGCCTTGCGTGGTGCGGCATCACTCGCGATTTCAGGAGCGCTTACGCCTCGCTTTGGCATGATGTTCACCCAGGATGATAACGGAGTGCCACGGGACCCTATGTTTGAACGCGGAGCAGCGGCATGAGCCAGCCAAGCCCCCTTCTGCAATTGAAGAACATTACGCGCAATTTTGGTGCCATCGAAGCTTTGCGCGGCATCAGCTTTGATATTGCTCCCGGTGAAGTCGTGGCGCTGCTTGGTGACAATGGTGCGGGCAAGTCCACACTCGTCAAGATCATCTCTGGCGGCCTTGAAGCCACCTCGGGTTCAATGGTGTTCGACGGCGCAGAACGGCACTTCGCCTCGCCCAAGCAGGCCAAAGATGCCGGTATCGAAACCGTGTATCAGGACCTGTCGCTCTGCACCAATGTCGACGTGGTGGCCAACTTCTTCATGGGCCGTGAAATTGTGAAGCGTTACTTCGGCATCCCTGTTCTGCAGGAAGCTGAGATGTATGCTGCGACCGAGAAAGCCATTGCCAATGCCGGAACGCGCATTCCCTCATTGCGTACCAATGTCGAGCATCTCTCAGGCGGCCAGCGCCAGGCCATTGAACTCAATCGATTCGTCCATTGGGGTGGCAAGCTGGTGCTGCTCGACGAGCCATTCGCAGCACTCGGCGTTGATCAAACGCGGCGCGGACTTGAGATGATCAAACGCATCGCGGCGCAGGGCATCGGCGTCATCATCATCACACACATCATGCCGCAGGCCTTTCAGGTGGCAGACCGCATCGTGGTCATCCGCCAAGGCATTGTCGCTGGTGATGTGAAGCGTGAAGACACCAGCCCGGATGAAGTTATCCGCATGATCACCGGTGAAGCCCTTGAAGGCAAAGCCCCAGCAACGAGGCCGAATGGCCCACTCGTCAGTCAACAACCTTAAACAACAGGAGACGTCTCATGAACCGCATACGCCGCTTACTGCTTGCCTCCATCGCCGCCACGGCCGTGGCTGTGGCAACACCATCTTTCGCCGCATCCAAGGGCACGATCTACTACATGGTGCCAACGTTGCTTGATGAGTTCCAGACGGAGTCCGTGTCGGCCATCGAGAAGTTCTTGAAAGACGTGGGCTATGACGTCGTCACCCTCAACGCCGACAACAAGACGGACCTGCAGCAGAGCCAGATGAATGACACCATTCTGCTGAAGCCTGCGGCAATCGTTCTGGCTGCTGTGGATTTCAATGCGCTGCAACCTTCTATCGAGAAAGCTCGTGCAGCGGGCATTCCTGTGATGGAGTTTGACCGCCAGATCACGGCTACACCATCGGACTTCACATCGGTTGCGGGCACCATCGAGATTGGTCAGGTTGCCGCTGGAGAAATCCAGCGCTTGCTCAAGGAGAAGAATGGTGAGGTTAAAGGCAAGATCCTGCAGGTTCTCGGTGACCCGGCTGACCCCTACTCCCTCGATATCCAGAAGGGTTTCGAGGAGAAGATGAAGGAGTTCGCTGGGGTGCAGATCATCTCGCTGCCTGCCATGGCCTGGGAAGCGTCTAACGCCGGAACGATTGTCTCTGACCAAATCGTGGCCAATCCGGACATTGACCTGATCTTCCTGCATGCTGCCCACTTGTCGGTGGCAGCTGTCGCCGCACTCGAAGCCAAGGGCAAGAAGCCTGGTGACGTGATGATGATCTCCTCCAACGGTGCACCTGTTGGCCTCGACCTGATCCGCAAGGGCTGGCTCAATGTGGAAGTGGAACAGCCGCTTTATGCACAAGCTGCTGCTATTGCTATGTTTGCCGACAAGGTGGTGAACAAGCAGGAGATCAAGCCGGGCAAGTACAAGGTTCTCGGTCTTGATTCCGCGCTGACCATTGAGAAGTGGGGTCCGAACATCAAGATCCCCGGTGCTGCCATCACCAAGGCAAATGTCGATGAGCCACGCTTCTGGGGCAACTTGAAAGCACCCACCGACAAGATTACGCCGGTTGAATAATCCAGCCTGAAACACCCCGGGCCTTCTCAAGGTCCGGGGTCCTGCTTTTGGAACTTATCACATGATTGCGAACCGTAACCGGGCGCTGGTGGAATTTGCGCTCGACAATCTCGTCTGGTTTCTGCTGGTCTTCGTGCTGGTGGTCTTCTCTTTGACCGTGCCCAACTTTTTCCAGACGGGCATATTCGTCAACATCATCGAAAGCTCTACCATGGTGTGTGTGATGGCAATTGGCCTTGCCATTGTCATCATCGCGGGCAACATGGATTTGTCGGTTGAGTCCACGGCTGCCTTGTCGGCTATGGTCACGGGCATATTGTTTTGCTCACATGGCATCGGGATTGGCTGGACCCTGACGCCGGAATGGCTGGCCTTGCCGGTATCAGTCGTGATCGCACTTTCCGTTGGCGCCCTCATTGGCGTAATCAATGGCTTGCTTGTTGTGCGGTTGAAAATGGATGCTTTCATCGTCACACTTGCGTCCTATATCTGGGTACGTGGTGCCGTCGTCGCTCTGTCAGGTGGGCGTTCAGCTCAGGACTTGTCACCCAGCATTCGCTTCATCGGCATCGACACATTCTTGGGTATTCCCCTGATCGCGTGGATTGCCATGGCAGGTTTTGCTGTGTTCACCTTCATCATGGCCAAGACGCCGTTTGGCCGTCGCATCACCATGATCGGCGGCAATCGCGCCGCGACGTTCCGCGCAGGAATTGCAGTCGACAAGTTGATCTGGATTTCCTTTATTCTGGCAGGTGCCATTGCGGGTTTTGCAGGCTGGCTGTTGGCCATTCGAACTTCAGGAGCTTCGGCGGGCCTTGGCGTGGGCATGTTGTTCCAGGCCTTTGCTGCCGTCGTGATTGGTGGTGTGAGCCTCAAGGGCGGTGTGGGGCGCCTGCCCGGTGTTTATGCCGGGGTGCTGCTGCTACACTCCATTCAAACGGCCATCAACCTCATGGGCATGCCCGCGCACTACACGCAGATGATCCTCGGTAGCCTTGTGCTGGCGGCAGTGCTTCTTGATACCATCAAACTCACGATACGGCAGAAACTGACATGACAAAGAGACTGGAAGGGCGCGTGGCGCTGGTCATTGGCGCTGCACGCGGCATTGGGGCCGCCATCGCCCAGCGCTTTGTCGAAGAAGGTGCCAAGGTCGTCATCGCTGACAATCTGGTGGAACTTGGACAAGAGACAGCAAAGCGGCTTGACGGCAAATTCATCAATATCAACGTGTCGAAGTTTGAAGACAATCAGGCTGCTGTTGGATTGGCTGTCTCGACTTATGGCGGGCTTGATATTGTGGTGCAAAATGCGGGCATCTATCCTTGGACGCTGATTGAGAATACCTCTCCAGAAGAATGGGATGATGTGCTGGCCGTCAACCTCAAGGGCACTTTCCTTTCGGCCCGTGCGGCATTGCCTGCCATGAAACAGCGCGGTGGTGGCCGCATGGTCTTCACATCATCCATCACCGGTCCGCGTGTTACCAGCCCCGGCCATGGTCACTATTCAGCATCAAAAGCGGGCATCAACGGCTTCATAAAAGCTGCCGCACTGGAATTCTCAGGCTATAACATCACCGTCAACGGCATCGAGCCTGGCAACATCCTCACCGATGGCATGAAGCAGCATCGTTCAAAGGCTTTCATCAAGATGATGGAGGAAGGCGTGCCGCTTGGCCGTTTGGGCACGCCGAGAGATATCGCCAATGCAGCGCTGTTTTTGGCGTCGGATGACGCCTCCTACATCACTGGTACAACGATTATCGTTGATGGTGGACAAACACTGCCGGAAGGCAAAGACTTCCGCCTGACCCCGACCTGACACAGAAAGAATACACCATGGCGCTGGTAGATTTTCTGAAGCTTCGGCCTGTTGGCAAAACACTGGAAGACCTCGACACACCTATTCCCGTCATTGATGTGAAAGTGGTGGAGAACAACGTGCGGCACTGGCAAAGCCGCTGTGACATACTCAGACTTGCCAACAGACCGCATATCAAGACCCACAAGCTGGTGGGGCTCGCACAATACCAGATCGCGCAAGGTGCCAAGGGCATCACAGTGCAAAAGCTTGGCGAAGCCGAAGTGATGGCTGATGCCGGTATTCGTGACATGTTGCTAACCTTCAACGTGGTGGGGCTTCAGAAAGTGGAACGACTTGCAGCCTTGGCGAAGCGAACCGACATTGCTGTTGTTGCTGACAACCACGAGATGCTTGAAGGTTTGTCAGTCGCGGGACGATCTGCAGGGCGCGATATTTCAGTGCTGGTCGAATGTGATACGGGAGCGGGGCGCAATGGTGTTCAGTCACCTGCCGCAGCACGTGATCTTGCGCAGGCGATCGACAAGTCCCCTTTTCTCTCGTTTGGCGGTTTGATGACATATGCAGGGACCGGCCAGCGCCTGCAGGCGGAGGCCTTCCTCGAAGATGCACAAGCACTTCTCGAAAAATCCGGACTTGAAGTGCGGGTCATTTCCTCAGGCGGATCGCCCGACATGTGGAAAGATGAAGGGCTTTCAAAACTCACCGAATATCGCGCAGGGACCTATATCTATTTCGACCGTTCTCTGGTGGCGCGCGGGACGTGTGACTACGAGGATTGCGCGCTCACCGTGCTCACCACTGTTGTCAGCAAGCCAACAAATGCCCGCGCGATTGTGGATGCTGGCACCAAATCCCTGACAAGCGACCTGCTGGGCCTCGAAGGTTATGGCGTTGCGCACGAACTAAGCGACGCCAAAATTTATGCTGCAAATGAGGAACACGGCTATCTGGACATTTCACATCTCTCCAATAAGCCATCAGTTGGGAACCGTATCAGGATCACGCCCAACCACGTGTGTCCGGTGACCAATCTTTTTGATGAAGTTGTCTTCGTGAGCGGCAATGACGTTTTAGGTGCGGTCAGGGTCGATGCGAGAGGCCTGGTCCGGTAGCATGTGGTTCAAAGTCTGCGTCCTCTTCAGGGAAATCAAACTTTTACGGGCTTTTGACCGGTTGGCCAGCACACCGCCAAAAGAGCGTTCTCTGATAATCACACAGACTTAAACAGTCAGTCAGAGGATACCTGTCACTTTGGTTGCATTGAGGAAGTTACCCGCCACAAAGCCGCGTGCCTCGGCCAACGGGATCTGCAGCAGCTGAATGAAGATCGCCTCCATCAAGGGAGTCAAAGGCAGGGCCACATCGGGATAGCTGTAAACACGAAGACCTGTAGCCTCAGCCGGGGCCGAGGCTGCTGGGGCCACAGCGACAACCTTGCCGCCCAGGGAGGTGAGCTTCTGGATCAAGGCCATATCGATGTCGCGCGTTTTGAAATCGCCAAGGAAAATCACCATCTGGAATCCCGGCCGCACCAGCTCAATCGGTCCATGGCGGAACTGACCGCCTGACAGCGCCGTGCAATGCAGCTTCGCCGCTTCCTGCGTCAGCAAGGCCGCCGTTTGAGCGGAGCCAAAACTCTTGCCGCGGCCAACATAGATGAGTGGTGCCTGTGGATCGAGAAACTGTGTGACGTGGGAAAGCCCCGGCTGCCAGTCTTTGAGCATATGGTTGCACGCAACCGCGGCATGGGCAATATCCTCGAAGGCTTGTGGCAGGCCACCAAGCAAAGCCGAGCCCAACAGGTACTGACATGCAAAACCACCAGTGTAGGACTTGCTTGACACCGTCATCTCAGGCCCTGCCATTGAAGCGAGGCGAACATCCGCCCAGTTTGCTAGACTGTTCTTGAGTTGATTTGTAACGGAGATCGTCGTCGCAGGCCTGATACCGGGGAGCTTCGTGAGTTCAACGATCTCGCCGCTTTCACCTGATTGCGATGTGGCGATCATCAGGCAGCGGCGGCTGATGACGTCCGGACTCTGCTGAACCAATTCGGACGTATCAATCAAGCACACGGGCACGGGCAGGGATTGCGAGAGTTGCAAGTACAAGGGATAAGACCCGTGCAATGAACCGCCCATTCCGGTCAACAAGACACGGTCAAAATCACCTTCGCTCAAGCGCGAAGAGATGTCACGCAGGTCCTCGACCGTTTCCTTGTCTGGCCCCTGCGCCAGCGCCGCCAGCATGGCCGGCTGTTCCAGAATCTCATCAAGATATGAGACTGTCATGATTGACCTCCTTCATTGTGGTGATTTGGAAAGCAAAGCGCTGCAGCGCCAACGAGTCCGGCCTTGCTGCCAAGTGTTGCCTGCAGGATGGTGGCTTTGGTGGCGTAGTCGGCCATGGCCAGGCGTGCGACCGTTTTTCTGATGGGGCCAAGCAGGTCTTCCCCTGCCGCACTCACGCCACCGGCGAATGCAATGCGATCCGGTGCAAAGATATGCATCCAGGTCACTAGGGCCGCGCCAATAAACTGCGCTGCTTCATTTACGATGCGCCTGCACTCCGGGTTGCCAGCCCTGACAGCTTCGAACAGGGAGCTGAGATCATCAGAACCGCTCAGCCGACGATAGCGCTCTCCCAATGCCAGTGCGGACGCAACAGACTCAAGGCAGCCATGGCAGCCCTGACGGCAAGACCTCTCACCTGACGGATCAACGATCACATGGCCGATATCACCCATGGTGCCATTGGCCGTGTGGACTGGCTTTCCGTTCTCGATAAAGCCCACGCCAATGCCAGTGCCAAGGGCGACTGTGAGAAAACGGTTACTGCCCTGCCCCACGCCATTACGATGCTCCGCAACGGCGGCCAGCGTCGCGTCGTTTTCGATGTATACTATGTTGCCGGACTTGGCGCTCACATAGTCGACAATCGGGAACTCATCCAGCGCAGGCACGTTGCCCAGTCGTGTTGTACCCTTGGCGAAATCAATATGGCCAGGCAATCCAATACCGATTCCGCATAGTTCCTTGATCCCAAGCGACGCCTGTATCCGGCTTGCCGTTTCCAGATAGCGGTCCAACAACACCGGAGCAGAAGCAGCTGGGTCACTCACGACAGTGTCCTGTGCAAGCACTTCACCAGCAAAAGACACAATGCCGATCTTGGCTGAGCCGCCACCCACATCAATACCCAATGCTGGAGGGTTTTGTTGCATCTCTGGTACTCAAGAAATCTTATGACGGCGGACGGTCAGGGCAAATCCATCGCCGCGATAAATTGCCTTCACATATTCCAGCACCTCATCTTGCTCGCTGGATGTAACGCGCCAAGCAATGACGACGGGTGCTCCCACGTTAATGCCGAGATGCTTGGCAATTGCCTCATCTGCCACGCCTGGCTCAATCGCCGCATCGGCCCAGGCCGGTTCATAGCCCCAAAGTCGTCGCATCGTCGCATAAAGCGAACCATTTTCCACATCAGCCCGTTCAAGCCCGGCATAAGTTTCAGTGTCCAGATAAGTCTCTTCGTAGGCTACGGGCTTTGAATCAACACAGCGCACACGAGTGAGACAATGATAGCTCTTGTTCTTCGGCGGCATCTTTAGGAGATGGATTGTCATGCCCGCTGGCAAGCTGGAGACTTTCACAAAATCGACAATGCGCGAAGATGGCTTTGATCCGGCATTCTCGACTTCGGTGGTGAAGCTGCCAAACCCGGTGACACCACCAATCTGCTGTGAGCGCGCATATGAGCCACGCCCCTTTTCGCGATAGATCAAACCTTTGCGATGAAGTTCGTCCAGCGCCTGGCGCACCGTGACGCGCGACACCTTGAACTCCGCCGCGAGCTCATTTTCAGAGGGCAATGCAGTTCTTTCGCTGCGCGAAAGCCCATGTTGCATGTCACGCTCCAAAAGGTCGGCAACCTGCCGGTAGACAGGAGACGCGCCAGATTTCTGAACAAAGCGCCGTGCCTTACTGGCCAAAAGTGCTTTCATCCCACAGCCCCAACTGAAACTGTCTGATCGTGTATACTTGTCTTAACAAGATGTCAAATGGTCAATGTCTTTGACGTTTTTTCCAGATGCAATATCATCGGCGACAGCTTCGCGAACGCAGACAGAATGGCTTGAAACTGAAATGACAAATACTGACCGACTTCAATCCCTGGGCATAAAACTCCCTGATCTCCCCACACCAAAGGGAATGTATATGCCTGCTGTCATTCACAAAGGAACTCTCTACCTCTCCGGCCAGGGTCCACTTTTAGAAGACGGGACGCTCGCAAAGGGAATTGTGGGGCAGGATGTGACGATCGAGGATGCTAAGTTTCATGCGCGGCGCACTGGCATGGTCTTGCTCGCGGCGGCGCAACACGCGTTGGGTTCACTTGACCGCGTGGAGCGCGTCGTTAATGTGCTTGGCATGGTGAATGGCACACCGGGTTTTGGCGAACATCCGAAAGTCATCAATGGCTGTTCGGAACTGTTTATCGAAGTATTTGGCGAGGCCGGACGCCATGCCCGTGCCGCCGTTGGCATGGGCACCCTGCCAGAAAACATCACCGTTGAGATCACAGCAGTTTTTGCAGTGAAGCCATGACAGTCTATGACACGCTTGGCGTTCGCACGATCATCAATGCGAAGGGCACCGCAACGCGGCTTTCAGGTGGCATTATGCGGCCTGAGATTTCAGCCGCCATGGTGGAAGCCTCACAACATTGCATTGATATGGCGGAGTTGCAGGCGGCGGCTTCACGGGAGATTGCTAAGGTCACTGGCGCTGAAGCGGGCTACATTGCTTCCGGCGCTTCCGCCTGCCTTTTGCTTGCAACGGCCGCCTGCATCGCCGGCCTTGATCCCGGTCGCATGGCGCGTTTGCCGGATACACGGGGCATGAAGAACGAAGTCATCATGATCCGTAGCCAGCGGAACTTTTATGACCACGCCATTCGCGCAGCGGGGGCCACCATTGTCGAGGTGGGTCTGCCCG
>JANNNG010000291.1:0-8731 GCA_031398425.1 Hyphomicrobiales bacterium
CATTGCGTTTCTGTTAGCCGAGCACATCATTTCTTAAAACATACAAAAAGTACACACAAAGTACTCTACCTTGCTGCATATGTTGCGCGCACACTGTATTCTAGATAATTGATTTAATTGAACTATCGTCCCAATCCATCACTGGAACTGATTTATGAAATCGAGTGCAACTGCGGGAGTTTGCGGTTCTTAGCGTGCTTAGTTTTCATTGCTAATTTTCGTCCCGCTGCTGGGATCTGCACGACACCCATCTTGCACTGCTGCACACATTTTGCACACGCTACCTTGTAAATAGTAGGGCTACGCCGCTTTCAAATCTCTCTGGTGAGGCCCGATAGGGTTCAAACTATTCGCTAGCCGTTCCGAAATTTTGTCGGCAACCTCAATAGCCGGATCAGCCGCAAGATGGGCATACCGCGCCGTTGTCTGAGACTGCGAGTGGCCCAGCAATTTGCCGATAATCGGCAATCCTTGCCCCATTGCTACCCCATGCGAAGCAAACGTGTGCCTAAGATCATGAATGCGAACATCCTCAAGATCGGCCACCTTTCGGATACGTCGCCACGGCTTCTGCATATCACTCAGGTATTGACCATCAATGTTGCCCACAACGACATAAGGGTTTCCAATAATTCGGGCAGTTCTCTGGAACTCATCAATGGCGGCTTGTCCCAAGTAAATTGTCTTCTTGCCCGTCTTGGAGTCAGGAAGAAGTATCAGTTTTGATTTGAAATCTATATAACTCCATTTCAGTTTCTGTATTTCGCTGAGGCGGCAGCCTGTGAAGATGAGGAGCCTGAAGCACGTTACTGCTGATGGTGCTTCCTTCTCTTCGTCGAGCAGAGCCGCACCAAGTCTCGTGAGTTCATCTGATGACAAAAAACTTTCCCGCTTCTTCTCTTTGAATTTTTTCACGCCCCGGCAGGGATTGGAGAAAGCATCGCGCAAGTTCCAAGCCTCTGCCTGCGCAAACATGACGGAGAGTACTCCAAGGGTTCTGTTGGCTTGATATGGTATTTTTCTGAGCCTGTGATGAAGGACTGTGATGTCTGTCCGAACAACTGAAACCACCTTTGTTGTTCCGATTTCAGGAAGGATAAACAGCCGCACACATCGCTCATACTCCTTGGCAGTGCTGGGCTTGCAATGAAATGGGACATATTCTGACAAAAATCGCTCGCACAAACTTCGCACCGTGATCGAATTGCGAAGCGAGTCTTTCGCCTCGCTCGGATTATTGCCCATGGCCAATTGGGAGATGATCTCCTTGGCCTTAATTCTAGCAAGTTCGGTTGTTATGGCACCGTGCGGACCGATGGTGAACCGCTTCAAGACGCCATGAAACCGCATCAAGACAAAATAGGACTTGCGCCCAGATGTCCGGACTCGAACACCAAACCCTTTCAGGTCGTCGTCAAAAAAATCGAGATCCGTTGTTCCCGGTTCGAGTGCATCAACAACACGCTTCGATATTCGAATTGCTTTCAACGCGGCTCCTCCTTCTAAACCTGAAGGTCGTTCTGGGTAACATATGGGTAACAGTTGGGCGTGAAAAGCCGTGTACCCACATGCAAAGAGCTGCGTCTCAAAAGCCAGTTTACACGAATGAAATCAGAATATTAGAGGGGAAAATGGTAATCGCGTGAAGGTCGCGGATTTGGGTCAGAACGATCTCATAACCTGAAGGTCGGTAGTCCTGAAAAAGTCAATTGGAATACCCAGGAAATCGAGGGAGTTTGAGTGAAAATTCGGCGCACCAGCTCTTCAGGTTTTAGACCTGAGATGCTCGCATGATTGAAGTGCAGCGCTGGTTTTTCTGCTAAGGAAATGGCATCTTAAATTCGTCAAATTTGCCCGCAACTTCTTCCATGATCATTGCTGATTTTTTGCATGAGCTGTGATCGCAACACCTAATTCGCGATCACAGCCGTCTATCAGAACTGAGACGTCGACTTGGCTCGCGTTTCCAGCGACCATTCTTTCAATTCATTGATATGATAGAAAATGCGTCCGCCATGTTTGCGAAAGCTTGGGCCTGTGCCCATCCAGCGCATGTTGTCCAGCGTGCGCTTTTTGAGTCGCAGGAAATCGCCGGCTTCCGCGACATTCAAAAATGGATTCTGGTTTAATTGCTCCATGGTTTTTCTCCTTTGATCGTGACTGAGGTGTCACGAGGAGAATTTGACCATCGGGCTACAGAACAGTTCCCGCACGTTCCCGGAACTGCACGTCAACGAATTCTGAGGACATACTGCGGACAATCACTTTTCTGGCAGTGCAAAAACCAGTCTAACCCATTGAAATCATTGGCGCACCCGACAGGATTCGAACCTGTGACCTCTGCCTTCGGAGGGCAGCGCTCTGATCCAGCTGAGCTACGGGTGCGGGTGGCGACGTGTTTAGCTGAGGCTTTTGTTGGCCGCAAGTTTTACTCGGGCCTTTGTTAAGGCTTTGGCAACCACACTTTCTCATGATGGAACGATACAGCAGGATTTGGCGGTGTCCTTGCGTTAACCGATGCAGGCGGCCACGCTATGTGCCGCAACAGCACAGGTGCACCATGACAGATGTTGCTACATCACGCCAACGCATTGACTGGGTCGACTATGCCAAAGGCATTTGCATCATTCTCGTGGTAATGATGCATTCAACACTCGGTGTGGAAAAAGCCATGGGCCAAACTGGCCTGCTGAGCAGTTTCATTGAATGGGCACGGCCTTTCCGCATGCCGGATTTCTTTTTGATCTCCGGTCTGTTCCTGATGCGGCGCATCAATACGCCGTGGCGCAGTTACCTTGACAGCAAGGTCGTGCATTTCATGTATTTCTATGTACTCTGGATGACGCTGCAATTCGGTTTCAAGGGACCGACCCTGGTGGCGGAGCAGGGATTGGGTTTCGCCGCCCAGCACTATGCACTGGGCTTCATCGATCCCTTCGGCACACTCTGGTTCATTTATCTGCTTGCGATTTTCTTTGTGGTGACGAAGGCACTGAAGGCCGTGCCACCCCTCATGGTGTTTGTGCTGGCGGCCCTGCTCGAAGCCTTGCCCATTCACTCGGGATGGTTGGTGATCGACGAATTTGCTGCACGCTATGTTTATTTCTTCGCTGGCTATTGGTTGGCTCCCCTGGTGTTTCGTGCGGCCGATGCGGTGTGGACACACAATGTTCCTGCTGTGCTGGCCCTTCTCTTTCTCTGGACGAGCGCGCATTCATTCGCAATCGTCAGCGGAGTTTCGGAATGGCCGGGCATGGGGTTGGCCCTGGGTTTTGCCGGCTGTGCTGCCGTGATCACGACGGCGGTGTTGCTGGCACGGTCAGGTGTGGTGGAATGGTTGCGCTATCTCGGCGCCAACTCGATTGTGGTTTATCTCGCGTTTTTCCTGTTCATGGCAGCAACGCGCAGTGTCGGCCTCAAAGTGTTTCCGGCCATCAACGTCGATGTTCTCGCTGGATTGACAACGCTTGCCGGTCTTATCGGACCAGTGCTGCTGTTCTGGGTGGTTGGAAAAACGCCGCTCTTGTTCCTGTTCAAGCGACCGCAATGGGCCAGGCTCAAAGCATTGGAAAGCGATGTCAACCGCGGCTACACTGCCGCCCATGACCAGTCCTTCCGCAAACAGCCTCAAGCCCGGTGACCATCTCTATCTGATCGACGGTTCAGGCTACATCTTTCGCGCCTATCATGCCCTGCCGCCCCTCACGCGCAAGAGTGACGGGCTTCCCGTGGGGGCCGTGCAGGGCTTCTGCAACATGCTGTGGAAACTGTTGAGCGATACATCGGCCGTCACAAAGCCCACGCATCTCGCGGTCATCTTTGACCATTCGTCAAGGACATTTCGCAATGATTTCTATCCCGACTACAAGGCGCACCGGCCTGAGCCTCCTGCTGATCTTCGTCCGCAGTTTTCACTGATCCGGCAGGCAACCAAGGCTTTCAATGTGTCGTGCATCGAAATGAAGAACTTCGAGGCTGATGATCTGATTGCGACCTATACCAAGCAGGCGGTGGCAGCGGGGGCCACTGTGCGCATCGTCACTTCCGACAAGGACCTGATGCAGTTGGTGCAGCCCGGCGTGGTGTTGTTCGACACCATGAAGGACAAGGAGATTTCTGACCCCGAGGTTTTCGAAAAATTCGGTGTGACACCGAACAAGGTTGTGGATGTGCAAGCGCTTGCCGGAGACAGTGTTGACAATGTGCCGGGGGTACCGGGGATTGGACTCAAAACCGGCGCTGAACTCATCAACACCTATGGCGATCTCGAAACACTGCTCAATCGCGCGGGCGAAATCAAGCAGAACAAGCGGCGCGAAAATCTGATCGCGTTTGCCGAACAGGCGCGGATTTCAAAACGGCTGGTGACGCTTGATCAGAATGTGCCTGATGTCGAGCCAATGGGGTCTTTCGCCGTCGATGTTCCGAAAGCCAGTGACGTCATCGGGTTTTTGAAGGCGCTGGAATTTGCGAGTTTCACGCGGAAGATTGCTGCGGCACTGGGCGCTGAAACAGATGCGATTGAGGCGGTTCCCGTCGAGATCAAATTCTGGCCGCCCGAGGGTGTCGAGACTGGTGCAGCAACGTCCGTACCATCAACCCATTCTCCCGCCGAAAGTCTGGATTCCCGCGTTCGCGGGAATGACGGTGAGATAGCGGATCATGCCGCACAGATGGAAGCCCATCTCCGCGCCATTCCGGTCAACCACTCCGGATACGAAACCGTCACTTCGCTCGCGGTGCTCCACCTTTGGATTGCCAAAGCCAAGGACCAGGGCTTTGTCGCCATCGATACGGAAACTGACTCGCTCGACGCCATGCAGGCCAATATTGTTGGTGTGTCGCTGGCACTGGCGCCGGGCAAGGCCTGCTATATTCCCTTGGCCCATCAGGGCCAGGGCGATGGTTTGTTTGGTTCTGGCTTGATTGCAGGCCAGATTAATCGTGAGGAGGCTCTGGCAGCGTTGCAACCCTTGCTCGCTGATGCTTCCGTCCTGAAAATCGGCCAGAACCTGAAGTACGACATGCTGCTGCTCAGGCGCTACGGCATCAGCGTCGCGCCCATCGATGATACGATGCTGCTGTCCTATGTCTTCGAGTCGGGCGACGTGCTGCACGGCATGGATGATCTTTCGCAGCGTCATCTCGGCCACAAGCCCATTGCTTTCAAGGATGTAGCGGGCACCGGCAAGTCCAGTGTCACGTTTGATCGTGTGGCAATCGAACGCGCCACGCACTATGCGGCAGAAGATGCCGACATCACGTTGCGGCTTTGGATGCTGTTCAAGCAGAAACTTCTGAAGGCTCGCAAGGTCACCGTTTATGAGACGCTGGAACGGCCACTGGTGCCCGTGCTGGTGCAGATGGAGTCTGAAGGCATACTCGTGGACAGGGCCGTGCTGGCACGTCTCTCGCAGGAATTCGGAACCGCGCAGGCGGCCATCGAAACCGAGATCCACAAACTCGCGGGCACCAACTTCAATATCGGTTCTCCCAAGCAACTGGGTGAAATCCTGTTTGGACAAATGGGTATTCAGGGTGGCAGGAAAACTGCAACGGGGGCATGGTCAACGGATTCCGATACGCTGGAAGACATCGCCGCCCAAGGCGTTCCCATGGCCAAGCGCGTACTGGACTGGCGGCAACTGGCGAAACTCCGTTCCACCTACACGGATGCGCTGCAGGAATACATCAATCCGAAGACGGGGCGCGTTCACACCTCCTATGCGATGGCGTCGACCTCAACCGGGCGTCTGTCATCCACCGATCCCAATCTTCAGAACATTCCCGTGCGCACTGAAGAGGGCCGTCGCATCCGCACGGCCTTCATTGCACCGGCAGGCCACAAACTCGTGAGTGCGGATTATTCGCAGATTGAGCTTCGCGTCCTGGCCCATGTGGCTGACATTCCGCAATTGAAGAAAGCCTTTGCCGAAGGCCTCGACATTCACGCCATGACGGCAGCGGAAATGTTTGGTGTTGCCATCAAGGGCATGGACGCAGGCGTCCGCCGCCGCGCCAAGGCCATCAATTTCGGCATCATCTATGGCATTTCCGCCTTTGGTCTTGCCAATCAACTCTCGATTTCGCGCGAGGAAGCAGGGGAATACATTCGCACCTATTTCAAGCGTTTCCCCGGTATCAAATCCTACATGGACGACACCAAGAAATTCGCCCACGCAGAGTCTTACGTCGAAACCATCTTTGGTCGACGCATGCATCTGCCGCGCATTCATTCTTCAAATCCGTCGGAACGGGCTTTTCTTGAACGCGCCGCCATCAATGCGCCGATCCAGGGTTCAGCGGCCGATATCATCCGCCGCGCCATGGTGCGCATGGTGCCGGAATTGAAACAAGCAGGTCTCAGTGCGCGCATGTTGCTGCAAGTGCATGACGAGCTGATCTTTGAAGTGCCTGATGCGGAGGTGGAGGCAACACTGCCTGTGGTTCAGCGCGTCATGGTTGATGCACCGGAACCTGCTGTGAAACTTGACGTACCGTTGCAAGTTGATGCCCGTGCGGCGTTGAATTGGGATGAAGCCCACTGATCAATGCGGGATGGCAAGCCCCGACACACCGGCCACGATCATGACAACACCCACCCACTGCAGAACCGTGACCTTTTCTTTCAGTATCACCACGGCCAGCAACACTGATGTGGCACTGGACGCGCTGATGGCCATGGCGCCCAATTCCCTGTCGGGGAAATAGGTGGACATGTTGATGGCTGTGACCGCCGTCACATCAAAGACCGCCATGGCAAGAATTCCAAGTCCGCTTTTCATCGAAGCCGATGTTTCAGGCTGACGATGCACCAGCATGGCCAGTAAGAACATCGCTGCTGCGGGAAAGCGGGAGATCAGGGTGGTTTCAAGCGCACCCAGCGTGGTTGATGCCTGCTGCCCCATGACGGCGGTTGCCGCATAGCTGATGGATGACACGGTGACTGCCAACAACACTAGCGGAAGTTTTCCTGGCGCCACATCGGAATGGCTTTCACCTTCCCGTTCAGACCTTGCCACGATGATGACGCCTGCAAGGATAACCGCGATGCAGAACCATTGCAGTAACGTAGGCTCCAAGCCATTGACCAATCCCCACAGCACCACGAGTGCGGGATAGCCACCCACGATGGGTCCGACGATGGAGACGGGGGCCATGGTCAAGGCATAGAACAAACCAGCTGCTGCTGCGGCGTAGACCACTCCCATGGCCGCTGCCATGACCCAGGCTTCGCGCGGACCCGTCCAGATCATGCCCCGCCAAAGAACGGGAACCAGCAGCAGTGCGGCACCCGCCAGCATGACCCAGAAACCCATGCGCAGGGGACCGAGGGCAGTGGCGTAACGGCGGGCCACCAGGTCATGGGAAGACCAGCAGAGGGCGGCAACAGATCCAAGCAGAAGTGCAATCATCCAGTGCCCCTAGCAGACTGTAACGCGAAGGAGATGACGTTTTTTGCTTGAGGCTCGGCGGACCTGCGACTTTCCATGCAGAACTTCGTGTTAGGCTGTGGCAATGTTCCTCTCGGTTTTCGATCTCTATAAAATCGGCATCGGTCCTTCAAGCTCGCACACGGTGGGGCCGATGGTTGCAGCGCGTCGGTTTCTCGCTGGATTGCAACAGGATTCCGGTCGCATTCGGGTGTCCTTGCATGGCTCGTTGGCCTTCACGGGCAAGGGTCACGGCACGGACCGCGCCATCATTCTTGGGCTGGCTGGTGAAACCCCTGCGAATATCGATCCGTCCCGCATTGACGAAATTCTTGCGGCTGTTGCCTCAAAACGCATGTGCGGCAGGTTTGATTTCGATTCGGCAACCGACATCATCTTTGATTTCGGACCGGCGTTGAAAGGCCATGCCAACGGCATGGTTTTCCGTCTGGAGGACAACGGTGGATCTTGGCTTGCATCGGAAACCTATTTTTCCATTGGTGGCGGGTTTGTGCAAACGGCCAGTGAGCGTGAAGCATCGGTTCACAGCAAGCCGGTGGAAAACGAAAAGCCCGTACCCTATCCCTTTCGCAATGCCGCCGAAATGCTGGCGATGGGGCAGTCATCAGGTCTCAGCATCACCGCCATGAAGCGGACCAATGAAAACGTGATCCACGGCGACCAGCTTGACGCAAAACTCGATCATGTCTGGTCGGTGATGGACGCCTGCATGCAGCGCGGCCTTGGCAGCACCGGCATTTTGCCGGGTGGCCTCAAGGTCAAACGCCGTGCATCCGAAGTCTATGCCAAGCTTCACAAGGAAGCAGGCAGCAACAGGTTGCAGCCGCACCGCGTCATGGATTATCTCTCGGTCTACGCCATGGCGGTGAATGAGGAAAATGCGGCCGGCGGAAAAGTTGTCACCGCACCAACAAACGGAGCAGCCGGCGTGGTGCCCGCCGTGATCCGTTATTATCTCGATCATTGCATAGACGCTGGCCTTGAGGGTGTGCGCACATTCCTGCTGGCGTCCGCCGCCATTGGCGGCATCATCAAGCACAATGCTTCCATCTCGGGAGCTGAAGTTGGATGCCAGGGGGAAGTGGGTTCGGCTTCCGCCATGGCCGCAGCAGGACTGTGCGCGGCGCTTGGCGGCAGCAATGAGCAGATCGAAAACGCTGCCGAGATTGCGCTTGAGCATCACCTGGGCATGACCTGCGATCCGGTGGGGGGATTGGTGCAGGTGCCCTGCATCGAGCGCAACGCCTTTGGGGCTGTCAAGGCCGTCACCGCCGCAT
>JANNNG010000323.1:0-2009 GCA_031398425.1 Hyphomicrobiales bacterium
GGCTGCAACACCGCCATCTGCAAAATTTCGGCCCGCTTCTTTTCACCACCGGAGAAACCCACATTGACCGGACGCTTCAACATGTCCTGCGAAATATTCAGCTTCTCCGCATTGGCCTTCACATGCTTCATGAATTCCGGAATGGTGTATTCTTTTTCGCCCCGCGCCTTCCGCTGCGCATTGGCCGCCACTTTCAAAAACTGCATGGTGGCCACACCGGGAATTTCAATCGGATACTGAAATGCCAGAAACACGCCAGCCGCAGCCCGCTTGTCGGCCTCCATGGCAAGCAAATCCTCACCCTTGAAAGTGATCGAACCCTCAGTCACCTCATATCCTTCCCGCCCCGAAAGCACGTAAGACAGCGTGGACTTCCCTGACCCGTTCGGTCCCATGATGGCATGCACCTCCCCGCCTTTGACGGAAAGGTTCAAAC
Organism: Hyphomicrobiales bacterium; assembly: GCA_031398425.1. Lineage (GTDB taxonomy): Bacteria > Pseudomonadota > Alphaproteobacteria > Rhizobiales > Aestuariivirgaceae > Aestuariivirga. The sequence continues at coordinate 437 of JANNNG010000323.1, forward strand.
CCTTGATGATGTCACGCTTCTCATCGGCGAGACGCACGTGTAGATTTTTGATTTCGAGCATTTTAATTGCTTCCCAGATATAGTTTAACGAGGGCGTATCCAGCTGTAGTTAGTACCGCTGTGCAAAAAGCGCCAATTTTTGCATATTTTTTTGTCTCGTCGTCTTTGTTGAGTTGACGGTAGACAACAAAACCAGCGATCATGCCGATTCCAACTGTGACTGCAACTTTGATTAAGATAACGCTGTCCATGCCATACTCCCGACGAAAGAAATTGTAGTTACGTTTTGCACTACTGCAGCGAAACCAAGAACAGTTCCCCTCATCGTATCAACTCCACCCGCACTCGCACTTGCAGATCTTTCCAAACCCGGTCAGCGGTAACCACCACCGCGTTCAACCTTTGTCCAAGTGCGAGGCAAGCGCGGTCACCCAGTGAGAGCCCCGCTTCCTTTGTCATAGTGCGAAGGTCAGATGCCTTCACGGCATCAGCATCGGTAAAAGCTTCGACGTGCAAGCGCATTTTGGTCAATGCTTCCAAAGCTTCATGCGGGCGCATTCCGCGATCAATCAGCTTGGTGCGTACCTCTTCAAAATTGACTGCCGAAATGACTTTCGCAGAAGCCGTCAGCGCTCTGACGACCTCAGCCCCTGGTTCTTCCAGAATGACAGCAAGCACCGCCGAACTATCAAGCACGGCAACACTCATGCTGTTTTCTCGGCTGCCACTTTCATGGCGGCGGCTTCGCGCGCCAGCCGATCAAAACGCGCGTCCACGCGCTTGGTCTCCTCGCGTCTTTCCCGCAGAAATTCATCCACGACCGACTCGCCTTCCACTTTGATGGACGCGGCAAGTGCCTGGGCACGGCGGAGCGCACTTTCCTCCGTCATCACTTCAAGGCAATCATTGGCATAGCACACATGCACTACACTGCCCGGCGTTATTCCTGTTGCGACCATCAGCTTTTCGGGCAGCTTCACCGTTCCGTCATGCCCAACATCCAGCCACGCGAACCCCCAGTCCCACGGCACTGGTGCCGCTGATTTCACCGGGGCGATCATCTTCGTCTCGAGCGCTGGCATCTCCTCAGCCATGCCGCCGTGCTGCAATCCCGCATCATTCAGCACATTCCGAGCATGCTGATACCGTATCCCTAAAAACCGGGCGATATCAGCGGTAGGCACACCTTTCCGACCCAAAACCCGGATTTTTTCCGACTTGGTGGTCAGTCCCTTGGTGATCTCCTCGTAGTCCAATTGCGACATATCCCATCTCCTCTACGGAGAACTATCTAACTATCAAAATTGTCGATTTCAAGACTTAACTATCAACCAACCGAACCTTCCAGCGATATACCTATCAATTTCTGCGTTTCCGCCATGAATTCCATGGGCAATTGCTGGATCACATCCCGCACAAAGCCATTCACAATCAGCGCCACGGCCTCTTCCTGCGACAACCCGCGCGAGCGGCAATAGAACATCTGGTCATCGGAAATCTTTGATGTCGTGGCCTCATGCTCAAACTGCGCTGTCGATGTCTTGCTCTCGATGTAAGGCACCGTATGCGCCCC
>JANNNG010000037.1:0-37608 GCA_031398425.1 Hyphomicrobiales bacterium
ACCAGTGGCGCGTCTGTGGTGTCGAGGCGGGTGATGAGGAAATAGGAGAAGGAGTCCGGCGCTTTCAGCGACAACTCGAAAGGCTTGACGAGGCGACCTGCGGCGAGATCATCCGCCACCAGATTGGAATCGCCCAAGGCCACGCCCTGGCCGTCGATGGCGGCCTGAATGGTAAGAGAGGTTTGGCCGAAATGCAGGCCGCGCTTGTCGTCAAACTCCTTGATGCCCGCCGCCTGCATCCACATCCGCCAATTGGGCCAAGGTGAACCTTGGGCCTGCCAGTCCAGGTGGATCAGGGTGTGGCGCAGCAAATCCCTTGGCACTTCCAACGGACGTTCCTTGGTTATCAAAGCGGGACTGCAAACTGGGGACAACGAGTCCTGGAACAGCAAGTCAGCACGCAGGCCTGGATATTTGCCCGCACCAAAGCGAATGGCCACGTCCACGTCGTCCCGGTCAAAATCCACGAGGGTGTTGGACACGTCGATGCGCACATCAGCGCTAGGGAAGGCAGATAGGAAGCCGTCCAGACGGGGCACCAGCCATTTTGCAGCAACGGATGGTGTTGACGATACGCGGATCTGGTTACGGTTTTCGAGACGCTTGATGCGGTGCAGCGCTTTGGCAAGTGTTTCAAGAGACTCATTGGCGGCAACCCGCAAGATCTCGCCCTCCTTGGTCAGCCGCATCGTCCGGCTGGTGCGGATGAACAGTTCCAAGCCCAACTGGTCTTCCAGCTCCTTGATCTGGTTGGAAATGGCGGCGGGCGTCACACCCATGTCATCGGCGGCGCGGGTGAAACTTAAGTGGCGGGCAGCTGCATCGAAGGCGCGGAGGGTTCTGAGGCCGGGAAAGTGATCGATCATGGCTGAATTCTGTCTATCTTCAAGTCATGCTTGAAGATCGATACAGAATTAGTCGTTTTTCTTTTCAATTGCAATGCACTATCTATTGATTATCAAAAATACTTAATGAAAGTTAATCATCATGAACAAGTTCTTCGCCGCCGCCGCCGCATCAGTTCGCAATGTGTTTGTCACCGATGCCGCCACCACCCGCTTCCTCGAAAAGACCTATGTCGACGTGCGCCGCACGGCTCGCCACTGGGGTGCATAAGCTTTCGAGGTCTTCCCGAACCCTCGGTCGCATTCCAGCGATCACTTGAACCCCACGCGTGTCAGTCATGCGCGTGGGGTTTTTTCTTTCAGAAGTCCCTTTCCGTCATCGCTGACGCGATGCCACCACACCCCGCAAGCGGGCGAGGAAAAGAGTTTTCCGCCTCGCCCGCTTGCGGGAATGGTGTCGAACGCAGCGAGACGGAGAAGGATTACTTCCCCTTCCACACAGGTTTCCGCTTTTCCGCAAAGGCCTTGGCACCTTCGCGTTGATCTTCCGATGAATAGAGCCTGTCTACCGTGGGCAGTTTGCGCTTGGTCACGAGATGAAACGCCTCGTGGATGGGCAAATGCTGGGTTTCCCGCGCGATCTCTTTGATGCAGGCATAGACCAGCGGTGGGCCGTCAGCGAGCTGTGCTGCAAGCGTGCGGACGCGGGTCATCAATTGATCGGGTGCAACAATTTCGTTGATGATACCCCATTGCTTGGCCTCCGTCGCATCTATGCGACGACCGGTGAACAACATTTCCATGGCCACCGCATGAGGAATGTAACGCGGCAGCTTGATGCTGGCGGCGTCGGCCACGGTGCCAGAATTGATTTCGGGCAGCGCGAATGTGGCGTGATCAGCAGCAATGATGATGTCGCATGCGATCATGATCTCGAATCCGCCGCCAAATGCGAGGCCATTCACCGCACAGATCACGGGTTTGTTGAGGCCCTTCAATTGCTGCAAGCCACCAAAGCCGCCAACGCCATAGTCAGAGTCCGCCGCTTCGCCTTGTGCTGCCGCTTTCAAATCCCAACCGGGGCAGAAAAACTTTTCGCCGGTTGACGTGAGAATGGCGACGCGCAAGTCCGGATCATCGCGGAACGTGGCAAAAGTATCACCCATGATGCGAGAGGTCGCCGCATCAATGGCATTGGCCTTGGGGCGGTTGATGGTGACCTCGAGGATGGGGCCGTTGCGGGTAGTTTCGATGGGGGAGGTCATGGTTTGGTCCTCATTGTTATCAGGGCATCAACCGCAACAGCCCCTTCCGGCAGTACCAGCAGCGGGTTCACGTCCAATTCTTCCAGTGTATCGGCGTGATAGTCAGCAAAGCGGGCGATGGCTTCGATTGCCGCGATGGTGGCATGCCTGTCGCCGGACTTGCCGCGATAGCCTTCGATGAGTGTCCAGACCTTGAGGGATTTCAACGCGGTTTCGATTTCGCTGCGGTTGGTGGGCAGGAGAAGGGTAGCTGTGTCCTGCAGAAGTTCCGTGAGAACGCCGCCAGCTCCTATGACCAGGCCCAGGCCGAATTGTGGATCGCGGGTGACGCCGATGATGAGTTCAGCGACAGCTCCGGTGATCATTTTTTCTATGAGAATGTATCTCGTTTTCTTGCCGAAACCAGCGACTGCCGCCGTAACGTCTTTTGCATTCGCGAGGTTGATCTTGACGCCACCGGTTTCTGTCTTGTGAACGAGGGTGGGTGAAGAAATTTTTGCAACGACCGGAAAGCCGATGCTGCGGGCCACGCGTGCGGCCTGCTCGGGTTTGCATTCTTCGCCGCGCGGAATGGGCAGACCGCTTTCCGAAAGCCATTGCTTGTAGCCGCGTTCCGTCAACATCATGCCAACAACAATGTCAGGTTTTGGCAACACGTTGAGCCTTGGTCGTGTGCCAGAACTGGCCTGCGCTTGCCCGACCTGCGCTGCATTCTCAAACGCCGTCAGTGCGTCATCCAGTCCCAGCATGGGTGCCACGCTTGCTGCCAGCAATTCTTCTGCCAGATCGTTTGGCATGCATTCGGGAAGAGTTGCGACCACGGCTGCTCTTGTTCCTGTGGTGATTGCAGACTGCTTGAAAGCGCGGGCTGCCACATACCAGGCTTCAGCTTTCATCGGTGGTGGAGGTGTGTCGAGGATCAGCATTGCGACATCGGGCTTTGCTGAGAGTGCGGCGGTGAACGTCGCCATCATCTTTTCAGGCTGGTTCCAGATGAAGGTGTGATAGTCGAGGGGGTTTGAAATTGTCACGAGGTCTGAAAGAGTATCGCGCACACGTTGTTTCACGCGCTCATCGAATTCCGGAAACGACACTTTGCGGTTCATGGCGAGGTCGGCAACGAGTGCTGCTTCACCGCCGGAGCAGGACAGTGAAACGAGGCGTGTGCTTTGTGTGGCACCAAGGTGCAGGAATTTCAGTGTCTCGACGAATGATGTGATGCTGTGGCAGCGGGCAACGCCGTGGCGCTTAAAAAGTGCGTCATAGAATTGGTCAGCGCCGGAGAGAGACGCTGTGTGACTTATGGCGACCTTGGCACCCTGTTCGGATTTGCCGGTTTTCAGAACGACGATTGGTTTTTTGCACTGGCGTGCAGTTTCGCAAGCCGCTGCGAAGGCGGGAAGATTGTTGAGGCCTTCGACGTGGAGGCCGATTGCGGTTATGCGATCATCGGCAGACAGGAACTCCACCATCCGAGCCATATCTACATCAGCCTGGTTACCGATGGCAAAGACTGCGGCCAGGGGCAGGGCGCGGCGGGTGAAGGTCATGTTGCAGGCAATGTTGCCGGATTGTGTGATGATAGCGATGCCGCGCTCCAATGGTTTGATGCCATGTTCATCCGGCCACAAAGCAACGCGTGCCAAGCCATTGACAAAGCCATAGCAATTGGGACCGAGCAGCGGCATGTCATCGGCGGCTTGCAGGAGTTCGCGTTGCAGGTGTTCATCCCCGGTTTCGGCAAAGCCCGAGGCATAGATGACGGCACCGCCGCAGTTCCTGGCGCGGAGTTGGCGGACGATGTCGATGGTGGCTTCGCGTTTGACGGCGATGAAAGCGGCGTCGATGGGGGCGGTGATGGCGTCGACTGAGGCGAAGGTTTTGATGCCGCTGATTTCATTGCGATTGGGGTGAACAGCGTGGATGCTACCCGTAAAGCCAAACTCTTTGCAGCGCTGGATGGCGACGGCGCATTCCGTGCCTCCGATGAAGGTGATAGAGGTGGGGTGAATGAGGCGGGAGAGAGTCAAGGAATTCCCTCTCCGTCACGCTTCGCGCGCCGCCTCTCCCGCAAGCGGGCGAGGAAAAAAATCTCCTCGCCCGCTTGCGGGAGAGTTGGCAGTCGCGTCCGTGACTGACGGAGAGGGACTGTCAACTTCATCCCCCCAGCGGCCTGAGCAAGGCGCGACTGATGATGTGGCGCTGGATTTCTGATGTGCCTTCCCAGATGCGTTCGACGCGGGCATCACGCCAGATGCGTTCCAGTGGCAAGTCACTCATCAGTCCCATGCCGCCGTGAATTTGAATCGCTTCGTCGGCCACGAAGGCGAGGACTTCGGTCGCTTTGAGTTTGGCCATGGCCATGTCCATGTCTGACACGGTGCCCTGGTCATATTTCCATGCGGCTTCGCGAGTGAGGAGTTCGGCGGCTTTCAGCTCCATTGCCATATCGGCGAGTTTAAAACTGATACCTTGGAACTTGCCGATTTGTTGGCCGAATTGTTCGCGGTCGACAGCATACTGAAGCGCGAGTTCGAGGGCGCGTTCGGCGCGGCCCAGACAGGTGCTTGCCACTTGCAAGCGTGTGGCACCGAGCCACGAGTTTGCGACTTCAAAACCCTTGTGCAAGTCGCCCAGCATTTGAGATTTATGGATACGGCAGTCGTTGAATTCCAGAATGTTATTCGGGTAGCCGCGATGGGAAACATTTTTATAACCATCGCGCACAGTAAATCCCGGTGTGCCTTTGTCGATCAGGAAAGCGGTGATTAATTTCTTCTTGCCGCGTGGCGTGTCTTCGTCGCCTGTGGCTGCAAATAAAACCGTGAAATGGGCTTCTTCGCCATGGCTTATGAAGTGTTTGACGCCGTTGATGATGAAATCATCGCCGTCTGCACGTGCAAAAGTTTTCATGCCGCGCAAATCAGAACCAACGCTGGGTTCGGTCATGGCCAAACAATCGGCTTTTTCACCGCGCACGGCGGGGAAGAGATAGCGTTCGCGCTGTTCAGTATTGCAGGCCATCAGGATGTTGGAAGGGCGGCCCACGCAAGTCCAGTGCAAGGCGTAATTCGCGCGGCCCAATTCTTTTTCGTAGAGGCACCAGGTCAGCGTATCGAGGCCAGCACCACCGCCTTCTTCAGGAATATTGGCCGCGTAAAGTCCAGCCGCAATTGCCTTGGCTTTCAGCTCATCACGAAGCTCCGGGCGCAGCACGCCCGTTTCCTCAACTTCCTTCTCATGCGGATAGAGTTCATTGGCCACAAAGTCCTTCGTGGTCTTGATGATCATGTGTTGTTCGTCTGAGAGTGAAAAATCCATGGTTTACCTGATGTGGAACGTTTCGGTGTGGCCGTCGATGGCGATGGCTTGGCCGTTGATCATCTTGGCTTGCGGTGAAGCCAAAAAAATTGCCATGTCGGCGATTTCATCGGGTTCCACCATGCGGGCCATGGACTGGCCTTGCACGATCTGCTGTTCGACGTCTTCAAATGACACGCCCCGCAATTCCGCCTCGCCTCGAATAACGCGGTTGATGCGCTCACCACGCACCACGCCAGGGCAGATGGCGTTGCAGGTGACGCTGAAGGGGCCGAGTTCGATTGCGAGGGATTTGGTGAAACCGACCACGGCCCATTTTGCGGCGGCGTAGGGAGTGCGATTGCCAAAACCGAAGAGGCCGGCAGTGGAGGCGAGATTGATGATGGTGCCCGAACGCTGATCCTTGAGAAGCGGTGCGGCGCGTCTGGCGCAAAGAAAATAGGAGTCGATGCCAACGGCGAGGCATTCGCGCCAGTCGGCAAAGTCGATATCATCGACGGGTGCGGTAGGGCCCTTGATGCCCGCGTTGTTGACCATCACGTCGAGGCCGCCCAGATCTTCCAGCGCGTCGTCAAACCACGCCTCGATTTCGGCTTCAGATGTCACGTTGACATGGGTGGCGCCGATGTCGGGAAACTCATCGCGAAAAATTTCCAGCGCATCTTCACTCACGTCGCAGATGTGGACCTGCGCGCCAATCTTGTGAAAGGCCTTGGCAATGGAGCGGCCAATGCCTGAAGCTGCTGCTGTGATCATGACGCGATGGGGCATTACTTTTTCCTCCTCGACTTCAATTCACGGTCCAGCACAAGGCCTGAGCCGATCTTGTGCTTGCGGAACAACTTCATCATATCGACCAGAATTGCATTGCGCTTGGATTCGATGGCTGCAACAGCGCGACCTTCAGCCTGTGACTCGCAGCCTTCGACGAGGCGCTTTTCAAGGGCGGCATTCCATTGCGGGAATTTGAGATCGGTCCAGTCCAGTTCCAAAGTCGGGTCAAACTGCTTGATGAAATCGCGCATGCCGCCGGGGCCGCCCGCCACGTGATAGGTCAGAAATGAGCCCATGAAAGCCCAGCGCATACCGGCGGAATAGACAATGGAATCATCGATATCGCCGGTACTTGCAATGTCTTTGTTGAGGATGTGAAGTGACTCGCGCCACAGGGCTTCCTGCAGGCGGTCGCAGATGTAGCCCATGATTTCTTTCTTGAGCCGCAACACCTGCATGCCGATGGCTTCGAAATAGACGCCTGCGCTGTCCATCACTTCGGCGGAGGATTTTTCGCCAGGTACGGTTTCGACAAGCGGCAGCAGATAGACCGGATTGAAGGGGTGGCCGATGATGACGCGCTCCGGGTGCCTGCATTGCGATTGCAAATTGCTGGGCAAGAAGCCGGATGAGGATGAAGCGATGATCACGTCGGGTCGCGCCGCAGCGTCAATATCGCGGAACAAGCGGATTTTCAAATCTTCGCGTTCCGGCGCGCATTCGTGGATGAAGTCAGACTTTGCCGCCATCTCCGCCAGATTGGTGGTGAAGCTGAGTTTGCCCTTCTTCAAAGGTTTTCCGAGTAAAGCCACCATAGAGGGCCATGCGGTTTTGATTTGGGCTTTAAGTTTTTCTTCGGCAGTTGGCGAGACATCGAAAGCGATGACGTTGAAACCGCGAAACAAAAGCCGTGCCGCCCAGCCCGCGCCAATCAAACCTGTGCCGGCAATGCCAACGGTTTTGATGTTCATTTCTTCAATCCCAGAATGGCACGGCCTTCTTCTGGTGTTGCCACTTTCGTGCCCAGCATTTCAATCAGCTTCACGGCTTTTTCAACCAGTGACCCATTGGTGGCAAACACGCCTTTCTCCAGATAGAGATTGTCTTCCAGACCAACACGCACGTGACCGCCCAGCAGCACCGCTTGCGCAACAGCCTGCATCTGTTGGCGGCCTATGGCGAAACTCGCCCACACCGCACCTTCCGGCACTTGTGATTTCTGATAGGCCATGGTTTGCGTGTTAAAGGGCGCGCCCCAGGGAATGCCGAGGCAGAGTTGATAGAGGGGTGGGCCGTCGATCAAACCTTCTTTGACCAGTTGGTTGGCAAACCACAGGTTTCCTGAATCGAAGATTTCCATTTCCGGCTTGACGCCATAGGATTTGATCAGGTGGGCCTGTTCGCGCAATTGAGTGGGGGTTTGCACGACGATGGATTGACCGTCGCCGAAATTCAGCGTGCCGCAATCGAGCGTGCAGATTTCAGGTCGAAGTTCCCTGATGTGGATGAGGCGTTCGAGTGGACCCACGCAATCGGTGCCTTCGCCAAATTGCAGCGGCGTTTCACCATCACCCACCACAACGTCGCCGCCCATGCCTGCCGTCAGATTGATGATGACTTCGGAATTTTTTGCGCGGATTAGCTCCATGACCTCGCGGTACAAGTCCACCCGGCGGGAACCTTTGCCGGTTTCGGGATTTCTCACGTGGCAGTGTACGACCGTGGCACCTGCACTCGCAGCTTCGAGGGCGGCATTGGCGATCTGCTCGGGCGTAACCGGCACGTGGGGGCTTTTGCCGATGGTATCGCCAGCGCCCGTGACGGCGCAGGTGATGATGACTTTTGGCTGCATTTTATTCCTCCGGAATTTGGATGCTAGCGGGAAGTCGCAGGGCTGGCGAGTGGGGACCCGGCGTTGGCGTGTTCAATTGCGGCAGGTGGACTTGCCAAACGCTGATGTTGCGTTAATATTCCCAGCACGGGGTGGCGGAATCGGACATGGCAGAGATCAGTCAGACAATTCTGGTGGTGGCGGCATTGGTGGCCCCCTATGACGTGCCCGTACCAAAAAGCAACAATTGGTGCACGCCCGGCTATACCGTAATGATTCCAGACGGGCGGGAAGGGTTTGTGTCATCTGTTGACGGCGATATCTGCCGCGTGATCACCGACGGGGAAAAATTCGTGACGCCGCTGCCGCATTACATCGTGGAACCTGTTTATCCGCAAAAATTTGCCGCACGGCTGTATCGCTAACCACCACCCGCCTGCCATTGCTTGATGAAATCAAGCGGCCATAGCAGCATGATGATGTTGAGGGTGAGATTGTCGCGGATTTGATAGCCCACGAAGAGTTCGAAGAAGACTGCAAGTGCCACGGTGGCGATCACGGGAAATCGGGACGCGGCGAAGAAGCCCAGCATCATCGCGAGAATATCGCTGACGGAATTCAGAACACTGTCACCGAAATAGTCGAGAGATATCGTCGCTTCGCGATAACGATTGATGATGAAATTGGTGTTCTCGAAGACTTCCCAGGCACCCTCGATGCAGGTGGCCAATGCAAGCTTTGTGGCAAAACTCCAGCGCGGACCAATGAGGTGCATCAGCCCATAGAAGATGAAGCCATGCATAATGTGGGAGAAGGTGTACCAGTCGGAAATGTGCTGAGAATTTTCGGAACTGTTGACGACGCCATGCCAGAGCTTGATACTTCCACATTTGCAGATGGGTTCACGACCCATGGCGAGCAGGATGATGGCGAAGACGAGTGCGAGGGCGAGGGACCAGAGAAGGCGCGTGCGAGTCATGACGATGCTATCGCCCGCATGCCAACATCCGTCAAGGCAGTCCCTCTCCGTCACGCCTGCGGCGTGCCACCTCTCCCGCAAGCGGGCGAGGATAAGTATTTTTTCCTCGCCCGCTTCCGGGAGAGTGGCATTGCGAAGCGATGACGGTGAGGGAAGTTGGTGGTTGGGCGCAAGATGGTCTAAACCACTGATCATGCGCTACCCTGACCATTTCCTCGACCAGATCCGCCAGCGGGTGAATATCTCATCCGTGGTCGGGCGGCATGTGACCTGGGATCGGCGGAAGTCAAATCCGGGCAAGGGGGACTTCTGGGCGTGTTGTCCATTCCACTCCGAAAAGTCACCCAGCTTTCATGCCGATGATCGCAAGGGGCGCTATCATTGCTTTGGCTGCAAAGCAGGGGGGGATATCTTCTACTTTCTCGTAGAAAAGACGGGGCTCAAATACAATGAGGCGGTGCGGCAATTGGCCGATGAAGCCGGATTGGCTTTGCCGGAATTCACGCCGGAAGATGCCAAACGCGAAGAGGTGCGCGCCAGTCTTTATGATGTGATGGATTTGGCCAACGCATTTTTTCAGAAAGAATTGCAAACGGCGCGGGGTGCCAAGGCGCGAGGCTATCTGGCGGATCGTGATTTGGGTCACGCTGTACAGATCGAATTCGGCATCGGCTATGCGCCGGATGATCGATCGGCGCTTCGCAGCCATCTCGCCGACAAGGGCGTGCATCTCGATCAGATGGCCGAGGCAGGCCTTGTGGTTTCGGGTGATGATATTGCTGTAGCCTATGACCGCTTTCGTGACCGCGTGATGTTTCCCATTCGCGATGGACGGGGCAGGGTGATTGCCTTTGGTGGCCGTGCACTTTCGAAGGATGTGCCAGCGAAGTATCTGAATTCGCCGGAGACACCGATCTTCAGCAAGGGAGAGGTGCTCTATAACTTCGACAAGGCCCGGTCAGTGGCGCACCAGAAAGGCAACATCATCGCTGTTGAAGGCTATGTTGATGTGATTGCCATGCATCGCGCCGGGTTGGTTGAGACCGTGGCACCGCTGGGCACAGCGCTCACAGAAAGCCAACTCGCCATTCTGTGGCGCACTGCAGCGGAACCGGTCTTGTGTTTTGATGGCGACAGTGCGGGGCAGAAAGCGGCCTATCGTGCACTCGACATTGCACTGCCGCTCTTGCAGCCGGGGCATTCGTTGCGGTTTGCCTTTCTGCCCGATGGCAAGGACCCGGATGATCTTCTGCGCAGTGATGGTGCGGACGCCGTGAAGGCCGTGGTGACTGCGGCCCTGCCGATGGTCGATGTGATGTGGAACCGGGCGCTGGAAAGCAATGATCGTTCGAGTCCTGAACGCAAGGCGGCATTTGAAAAAGATTTGCGCATGCTGGCAGCGACCATTGGGGATGATGGCGTGAAGCGGCATTACCTGGACGAGTTGGCGGAGCGCTTTCGCAAGCAACGTGGTGTTGGCCAGAATGATTGGCGCAGACCAACGCCTGGTCGTTCTGGCGGTTTTTCCGCGCGCTTTTCACCACAGGGAAGACGCCTGAAAGACTGGGAAATTCCCGCCTCTGCCTCCCACTCCCTCAAAAATGCCGCAGCAAAACTGGATGGTGGCGATGCGGCCAGCCGCCGTGCCGGCATGATCGTTCTTGTTTTCGTCAATCATCCCAACATGTTGCATGATTTCTGGGAAGATTTTGCGCATTTGGATTTGGGTGCGCCGGTGCTTGACTCCATCCGTACACTGATTCTAGAAGCGGCATCTCTTGAAACGGCCCTTGAACCGGACGCTTTGAAGGGCCACCTGATTGCAAGAGGGTTTGGCGAGGAGCTGGGCCAGCTTGAAACCCAGGCGAAGCGTTTGAATGAGTGGTTCTTGGGTCCGTTGGCTGCACCAGATGATGCCCGGACAGGCCTCCGCCAGATGATCGCCCTCCACCGGAAAACTGTCACGCTTGATCGTGAGCTGAAGGCGGCTGAAACCACCTTTGCAAACGATCCAACCGAGCAAAACCTGAACGCCTTGACTGTGGTGCGGGAAGAGTTGCTGTCGGCCATTGGTTCTGAAGCGCGTGTTGCGGGGTTCGGAGCTGCTTCAGGCCGGGAGAGCGATCCAACCGCCTGACTATGCCTGTTACGGCATGGTTAAGCCGCAATTAAGGGCCGAATCAGTAACTAAACGTCACGAATCGAATTCGGGCCGGTTTCGGCCTCACTGTTCAAGGATTGCCCATGTCCCGCCCGCCGAAAGAAACACAGCAGAAGCCGCAAACAGAGCCGGAAGAAAAGCCGACCGTTGAAGATGGCAACACCGAGGCTGAAGTGCCCGAAGCCGGCCAGGATTCGCCGTTGCTTGACCTGACGGATGCCGCTGTCAAGCGCATGATCAAGACGGCAAAGGCGCGTGGCTACGTGACGCTTGATGAACTCAACGCCGTGCTGCCATCCGATGAAGTGACCTCGGACCAGATTGAGGACATCTACGGCATGCTGGCCGAGATGGGCATCACGGTTGTGGAGTCCGAAGAAGAAACCGAAAACGTCGTGGCCAAGGTGGAGGAGGAGTCAGGTTCCACCGAAATCATGAAGGTGGACGCGCCGAAGCTTCCGGCGGATCGCACTGATGATCCTGTGCGCATGTATCTCCGCGAAATGGGCGCTGTGGAGTTGCTGTCGCGCGAAGGCGAAATTGCCATTGCCAAGCGCATCGAAGCCGGACGCGAAACCATGATTGCTGGTCTTTGCGAAAGTCCGTTGACGTTTCAAGCCATCATCATTTGGCGCGATGAACTGAACGAGGGGAAAATTCTGCTCCGCGACATCATCGATCTGGAAGCAACTTATGCCGGCCCTGATGCGAAACAGAACCAGGCTGTGGCAACGCCGATGCCTTATGTGCCGCCGAAGGAAGAAGTGCGCAAGCAGGCGGAGTTGAAGCGCGAAGCCGCCAAAAAGATCGAAGCCAAGCGCCCGACACCACCGCCCATGCGCCGTCTCGATGACGATGATTATTCGGACGTGTTGTCGCCAGAAGATTTCGACAAGCCCAACGTGGAAGAGGAAGAAGACGACGAGGGCGATGACCTCGGCGTTTCCTTGTCGGCCATGGAAATCGAACTCAAGCCCAAGGTGCTTGAAGTCTTCGACGAAATTGCGCGCCTCTATAAATCGCTGCGCAAGTTGCAAGACCAGGAAGTCACGGAAGGCGAGGGCCTGACGCCATCCCAGGAGCGCCGTTACAAGAAACTGCGCGACGACATCATCGTCATGGTGAAGTCGCTGGCGCTCAACAATGCGCGTATCGAAGCGCTGGTCGATCAACTCTATGATATTTCAAAGCGTCTCAACATGCTTGAGGGACGCCTGATGCGACTTGCTGAAACCTATCGCGTGCCGCGTGATGAGTTCCTGAAAGAATATCAGGGCAATGAACTTGACAGCGAATGGCTGAAGCGTGTGGGCCGTCTGGTCAAGCATGGCTGGAAAAAGTGGGTCAACGACGAGAAGGATTCGATTGTCGTTCTGCGCGACGAGATTTTTGAACTGGCATCGGCCACGGGCCTGCAAATCCAGGAATTCCGCACCATCGTTGGCAAGGTGCAGAAGGGCGAACGAGAAGCGCGCATCGCCAAGAAGGAAATGGTCGAAGCCAACTTGCGCCTGGTGATTTCGATTGCGAAGAAATATACCAATCGCGGGCTGCAGTTCCTCGACCTGATTCAGGAGGGCAACATCGGCCTGATGAAGGCCGTCGACAAGTTCGAGTATCGTCGTGGCTACAAGTTCTCGACCTACGCCACCTGGTGGATCAGGCAGGCGATCACACGTTCCATCGCCGATCAAGCCCGCACCATCCGCATCCCCGTGCACATGATCGAGACGATCAACAAGATCGTGCGCACGAGCCGCCAGATGATGCACGAAATCGGCCGCGAACCCACGCCGGAAGAATTGGCAGAGAAACTGTCGATGCCACTGGAAAAAGTCCGCAAGGTGATGAAAATCGCCAAGGAACCGATCTCGCTGGAAACACCAGTAGGAGACGAAGAAGACTCACACTTGGGAGACTTCATCGAAGACAAAGGCGCCATCCTTCCCATCGACGCCGCGATCCAGGCCAACCTACGCGAAACCACAACCCGCGTGCTGGCCAGCTTGACGCCACGCGAAGAACGAGTACTCCGCATGCGCTTCGGCATCGGCATGAATACGGACCATACACTTGAGGAAGTGGGGCAGCAGTTCTCGGTGACACGCGAGCGTATTCGGCAGATTGAAGCGAAGGCCTTGCGGAAGCTGAAACATCCGAGTCGGAGCAGGAAGTTGCGCAGCTTTCTGGACAACTAGACTACGTTCTCGCCCGCGAAAGCGGGAGAGGAAAGGGGCCCGTTGCAAAGCAATGGGATAGGTGAGGGGAAGTCATGCACATCACTCACTTCCCCTCATCTATCCCATTTTGCAAAGGGCAAAATGGGGCCCTTTCTTCTCCCGCTGAAGCAGCGGGCGAAGACGTTTTGTGACGTCTTTTCTCAAATAGAAATTTGGCTTACTATTGCGGAATGTCGAACAAAGTCATTGACTTAAAAGTCCTCGCACCTCACGTGCTGCGCGTGACTTTTCGCGATGGCTTTTCCGCTGTTCATGATTTTGCTTATTTCAAAAATGAAAGCGATAACGTTGCCGCCCCACTGGCTAATCCTGATTATTTCGCACGGATGTTTATGGAATACGGCGCGCTAACTTGGCCCAATGGATACGACATGTGCCCAGACTGGTTGCGGATGGAAATTGAGCGCGATGGTGCTTTGGTAGGTTATGTTGCGGCGGAGTGATGGCATAGAATGACTGAAGTTCACCGACCTACAGCTCATTCCGATTTTAAACAATCGTTTTATGCGAAAGATCGCTTTACATATTGGCCGATCATAATTTTTTATATCCTGGGGTTTGGCCCGCTGTTTTCAAGCGAGATCTGGGCCCAGAGTGACCTCATTGGATTAGGGATTTGTATTTCGGGTTTTGTCGTTGCGGTATCGTTGGCGCTAATCCACCTTTTTCGTCGGCGATGGAAAAAGTGTTTATCAGTGAGTGCTGCACCAATTGTCGCCAGCGGTATCATTGCCGGACAAGTGTATTTTGGATTCGACGGACATTGGACGAAGTTTCAAATGTTGCGGCCCTATTATTTGTGGTCAGTACAGGGACTAAACCACGCCAGCTTTGAATGGCCCGAACATGGGATTTTCCTTGGAGGAGGGTGGCACGAAACTTTGATCTACGACCCAACTGGAAAAACGCTGACTGACGTTAAAAATTATCCGCTATTGGCAAAATATGCAGGTGACAAAGTTGATGTCAGAGATATGGGTAGCCATTTTTATCTCGTTATTTCAAATTATGGAATGTAGAAATGTCTACTTCCCCACCCGTTCCGCATAACCATCCACCAGCGCCCTGATCATCTTCTGATAGGGCACACTCTGCTTCTTTGCCTCGCGCTTGAAGAAATCAATGCTCCGCCGTGACAAGCTCAAGGTCACTTTCACGTTGTCGTCTTTCAACACCAACTCAGATGGCGATGGCAGGAAGTCTTTGATGATTTTCAGCTTGCCGATTTCGCCCTTGGTGTATTCAATCGCGTTCTTTTTCATATTCCTGTTTTCCCTTCCGCCAGTAACCCGCACCGAAAATGCGAATGGCGTGATTGCGCCATGTGAAGCGCACTGTGAGTATTTCGCCGTCAACGGCTCCTATGCAGAAATAACGTCGTTCTTCTGCGCTGTGGCTGACGTCCTCGGCGATGATACGATCTGGGTCTAGAAAAGCCCTTTGCGCGGAAGAAAAGCCGACGCCATGTTTTGCGAAGTTTGACAAGTCTTTCGCCTCGTCCCACTCAAAACTCGGTTTGTCGTCCGCCATATGGCAGTTTTACCATACTTTTGTAAGGCTGTCACCCTTGTTTGGGCAAATAACACTTGATGCGTTTGAACGCCTCGCAAGCTTCGCCTTCACACATCGCGCCCGAATCCAATATGCGAGCAGCACCCACTTTCTCCCGCGAGAACAAGATCGACTCGGTAAATCCTTCCTGCTGGCAGAACTTGTCTGCGGCCTGTTTCCCACAGCTCACGCCATCGGCGAGGCATGCGCCGATGACAACGCCTTCGGATTTCGGAAATGAATAGTTGCGCGTGGAGGCTTGGGCTTCGCTGGCGCCGAGGGCCACTGCGACAAGCAAGAAAGCGATTCGCATTGTATTACCTTAGAGAAAATTAAGATCAGTGCGGCGGACCAGGCCCTAGAGGGGGCGTTTTTCGGACCCGGACCGCGCGCACTGTTTCCTGACCCCTCCTTGTGAAAGGGCAGAAATGAATTTTATGCTTCGATGCAGCGCTTGAAGTCGCAGGCATTCGAGGTGATCTGACCTTTGATCGGCCATGCTGAATTCTTGTGGATGATTGTGACATTCGTATTGGCAATCATCGGGCTGGTGTTGGCACCGGCGAAAGCTCCGGCCGACAGGAACGCTACGGCCAGTGCGGCGGACAGTGTCGTTGTCTTCAGGGTCTTGGTCATCTGGTGCTCTCCCTTTTGGGATCATGCGTTGAACTTGGAGGTAACCTAGGCCCCGCGACTGGAACCGGCTCTGAATAGAACGTTCATGTGGCGTTTAGGTTCACAGTGTGCGGTGATACCCCACCCCCGGCCCCTCCTCGAAGATCGGGGAGGGGTGAAGTGGCTTGCGTCTACTGTCATGGCTTGTTAAGGGCAGCCGTCAACTTGCCAAATCCGGCTGCCATTCCCTGAGGTTGACGCCATGACCCGCATTTTCCCCGAATATCTGGCCTTTGACGATGTGCTGATGAAGCCCGGTGCGTCGAGCGTATTGCCAACTGATGTGTCGACCAAAACCAAGCTGACCAAGTCGATTGAACTCGCCATTCCCGTGATGTCTGCCGCCATGGATACCGTCACGGAAGCACCGATGGCCATTGCCATGGCCCAGGCGGGGGGATTGGGCGTCATTCACAAGAATCTTGATCCTGAAACCCAGGCAGCCCATGTGCGGCAAGTGAAGCGGTTTGAAACCGGCATGGTGGTGAACCCCATCACGATTTCACCCGATGCGACACTGGGTGAACTAATGTCGCTGAAAGAGCGGCACCGGATTTCCGGCATTCCCGTGGTGGACGAAGCTGGCAAGCTGGAGGGTATCATCACCAACCGTGATGTGCGCTTTGCCACTGACATGAACATCAAGGTGGCAGACCTGATGACGAAGAAGATCGTAACGGTGCGCGAAGGTGTTGATCGCAATGAAGCAAAGAAGCTCCTGCACAAGCATCGCATTGAAAAGCTGCTTGTGGTGGATGATGATGGCCGCTGCGTGGGGCTTGTCACCGTCAACGACATGGAAAAAGCCGCTGATCACCCGTGGGCGGCAAAAGATGACAAGGAGCGTTTGCTGGTGGCGGCGGCCACGGGCATTGGGCCCAATGGCATTGAACGGGCGGAACGGTTGATCGAAGCCGGAGTGGACGTGATCATTGTCGATACAGCCCACGGCCATTCGGCCAATGTGCTGGCTCAAGTCACGCGCGTGAAGAAGATGTCGAACAAGGTGCAGATCATCGGCGGTAACGTCGCCACTGCCGAAGCTGTGATGGCCCTGATTGATGCAGGGGCCGATGCGGTGAAGGTGGGCATCGGGCCGGGCTCCATCTGCACCACGCGCGTGGTGGCGGGTGTAGGTGTGCCGCAATTTTCAGCCATTCTGGAATGTGCCGAAATGGGTGCCAGGCATGGTGTACCTGTCATAGCTGACGGCGGCATCAAGTTGTCGGGCGATCTTGCCAAGGCCCTGGCGGCAGGTGCTGGTGTAGTCATGATTGGCTCGCTGCTGGCGGGAACAGACGAAAGTCCGGGTGAAGTGTTCTTGTATCAAGGGCGTTCGTACAAGTCTTATCGCGGTATGGGGTCTATCGGGGCCATGGCGCGGGGCTCCGCAGATCGGTATTTCCAGCAGGATGTGGGAAATTCTCTTAAACTAGTGCCCGAAGGTATCGAGGGGCAGGTTCCCTACAAGGGCCCGGTGGCGCAGGTGTTGCACCAGTTGGTGGGTGGGCTTCGGGCGTCCATGGGTTATGTGGGTGCGGCAGATTTGCAGGAATTGCAGGCCAAAGCACAATTTCTGCGGATAACCAATGCAGGACTACGTGAAAGTCATGCGCATGATGTTATGGTGACGCGGGAGGCGCCGAATTATCAGCGCGTGAATTAAGACCAGGGGATTTGGGGGCCGTTCATGAATATGACGAAGTTGCTGTTGCTGCCACTGTTTTTGCATGTGGCACTGACACTGTTTGTGGGTATCGATTCGCTGCGTGCACGCATCAAATCCGTCAAATCCGGCACCACGAAGCTGCACGAAATCGCAACAAATTCCAATGCCTGGCCTGCCCGCGTCAAGAAGTATGGCGATAATTTCGACAACCAGTTTCAAACGCCGATGTTGTGGTACGGTGCGTGTGCCTTGATTGTGGCCTTGCGCCTGGAAGACTTGGTGTTCGTTATCTTGTCGTGGATTTTCATCCTCAGCCGGGTTGCCCACAGTTATGTGCACACCACGCATAATGATGTGCCGTCGCGCATGCGCATGTTTCTGCTGGGCTTCTTCACACTTGTGGTGATGTGGGCGTGGCTGGCATTGCGACTGTTCCTGATTGGGTGAGGCATGAAACTTGCGGGCCGCGTTCAGGCGGCAATCGAGGTTTTGCACGAGGTGCTGACGCGGCACAGGCCCGCATCAGACGCATTGAAAGACTGGGGCAAGGCGCATCGCTTTGCGGGATCAAGTGATCGGCACGCCATTGGCACGCTGGTCTATGATGGCCTGCGGCAACGCATGTCAGCGGGCATGCAAGGTGGCGGTGATGATGCGCGGCATATTGTGTTTGGCGTGCTGCGTGGTGATTGGCGCATGCATGTTGATGACATGGCAGCATTGGCTGATGGGCAACATGGTCCTGCCGCCTTGACTGGCGATGAGTTGTCGGCACTGGCGCAAACGCCGCGTGACTTGCCATGGCATGTCGAAGCCAATATTCCAGCCTGGCTTGCCCCGACATTTGATGTGCAGTTTGGTCGCGGTGCCCTGCAGGAAGGGAAAGCGCTGGCGAAGCGGGCTCCCATTGATCTGCGCGTCAATCTCTTGAAGTCAGACGCCCTGACACTGCGTGCTCTGATTTCCACATATAATCCTGTCAGCGGCCCGTGGGTGAACACCTCGCTGCGCATTGCTGCACCCGCGCATGATCAGAAGCATGTCAATGTGGAGGTTGATCCCGCCCATGGCATGGGTTTTTTCGAGGTGCAGGACACGGCATCGCAGATTGCGGCCGTTTTGACGGGGGTTCGTCCCGGTGAAACTGTAGCTGACATCTGTGCAGGCGCTGGTGGCAAGACGTTGGCGCTTGCGGCGTTGATGCAGAACAAGGGACGGCTTGTGGCACATGATGTGGACAGGCACCGGCTGCGGCCGATCTTCGAGCGGGTGATGCGGGCAGGGGCGAGTTGTGTTGAAGTGGTGGCCGCCACGCCTGACGGAAGCTTCGATTGCGTCGTGGTGGATGCGCCCTGTTCGGGCACAGGCACCTGGCGTCGCAAACCGGAAATCAAATGGAAGCTGACGCGCAAAACTTTGGACGTGCGATTGACTGAACAACGCAATGTGTTGGAAACGGGTGCGCAATTGGTGAAGCCAGGGGGCAGGTTGGCCTACTTCACCTGTTCGCTGTTGCCGGAAGAAAATATCCAACAAGTGGAACGCTTTCTGGGAGAGAATCTGGATTTCCGGATCATTCCCTTTGGCGAGATATGGGGGCGAACGATTGGTGGAGAGGTTCCAGTTTCAGCGGATGGGCGCAGTGATACCCTGCTGCTGACGCCGCATCAGCATGATGTTGATGGTTTTTTTGTCGCAGTGATGCATCGGGTTTAACACAGTTCCCTCTCCGTCATGCTTCGCATGCCACCTCTCCCGCAAGCGGGCGAGGATATGGTCGGTTGTCCTCGCCCGCTTGCGGGAGAGCTGTCGAGCGCAGCGAGCCGGAGAGGGAATTCCAAGCCTTAAACGCAGACGCAAGCATCCGGATCAGATGCCGCTGATCACGCTGGTCACAGGGTACCGGCGCCGTCTTTCAGGCAGCCCGCATAGATTGCATAGCTGGCAAAGCCGGAGTCGCCCGCGAAATTCCTGGCTTCGGCGACACAGGCATTCTTGCGATCAGGATTGGCGGAGGATTCGAGGTTGGCGACGGTGTTACGGGCTTCATCCTCAAGCTTGGTGCACTCGCCAACATCCATGCCATTGTTCGAAGCCTGCCAGGTGCAAAGCCCGGAGGGGTCAAAATTCAAGCCATCAGCGGAAAGCGCCGGCGTGGCAAACAAAGCGAGAGCAAAAAATGTGTATTTCATTTCCAAGTTCCCCATATCAAGTCAGTTTGCGGCCACAATACCGCTGCATGGCTTTCAAAGTCTCTTCGCTTACGTGGTGTTCAATGCCTTCTGAGTCAATACGAGCCGTTTCGGCAGATATGCCGAGGGTTAACAGGAAGTTTTCGACAATATCATGGCGACGGCGACCGTTTTCCGCGAGTGCCCAGCCTTCGCCTGTCAACATGATGTCGCGGTAGGGTTCCTGTGTCACAAGCCCTCGTTCTACCAGCTTTTTCAACATCTTGACAACTGTGGCGTTGGCCACGCCCAAACGCACTGCAACGTCGGTGCCGCGCGCCTCGCCCTTTTCGTCAATCAGGTCGGCGATAAGTTCTACATAGTCTTCGGCCAACTCAGACGAGTGGTCGGCTCGCGTGCGCTGGAAGGCGGCGGACTGCAATTTTGCCTTGCGTGGTGCGGTGGCCATGCGGCATTGCAATAGCCTATTGACAAGAGTTTAGCCAATGCTAAGTTAAGTTTAGCAATGGCTAAACTTTTCACATGGATCATATGACGGCGGAACCACTGAAGGGCTGGCGACAAGGTAGGGGCGAACCGTCATTGATGGACGTGTTTCGCACTGTGCCAGTGCGCAATACGGGGTCTTACTTCCGTCGGGCGATGGCCTTTGTCGGGCCGGGCTATCTGGTTTCAGTTGGCTATATGGACCCTGGCAACTGGGCCACGTCCATCGCTGGGGGCGCTCAATTCGGCTACACGCTCTTGTTTGTGGCGCTGCTCTCCAACATCATGGCGATCATCCTGCAATCGCTCTGCGCCAGGCTTGCGATAGGTTCGGGACGAGACCTCGCGCAAGCCTGCCGTGATGCATTTCCCAGGCCTGTAGCGCTTGTGCTGTGGTTGTTTGCCGAAATCGCTATCATCGCAACAGATATTGCGGAGGTCGTCGGAACGGCCATCGGCCTCAATCTATTGTTCGGAATTCCGCTTGAAATCGGCGTCATCATCACGGCACTTGATGTGTTCCTGATCCTTTGGTTGCAGAAGCTCGGCTTCCGCTATGTCGAAGCCTTCATCATTGCTCTGTTGGGCGTGATCTTT
Source organism: Hyphomicrobiales bacterium (assembly GCA_031398425.1). Taxonomy (GTDB): domain Bacteria; phylum Pseudomonadota; class Alphaproteobacteria; order Rhizobiales; family Aestuariivirgaceae; genus Aestuariivirga. Next base: position 20,587 of record JANNNG010000037.1, read on the forward strand.
GCTTGCTTCTTCGTGCAGATCGGCATGGCTGACCCGGATTGGGGAGGTGTTATAAGAGGTTTTGCCCCGACCACCGACATCGTCAGCAATCCCGCCATGTTGTATCTGGCTCTTGGCATCATCGGAGCCACGGTGATGCCGCATAATCTCTATTTGCATTCTGGGATTGTACAGACCCGTGCCTATGGCGACAGCGTGCCTGAAAAGCGTGAGGCGCTGAAGTTCGCGACGATTGATTCAACGGTGGCTCTCATGTTTGCGCTGCTGGTCAATGCGTCGCTGTTGATCCTCGCTGCGGCAACCTTCCACAAGGCCGGCAATACAGGTGTGACTGATCTTGGTGATGCGCACTCCATGCTGGCGCCACTCGTTGGGTCGCTGCTGGCACCCAAACTTTTCGCAATTTCCCTTTTGGCTTGTGGCTTGAACTCCACAGTGACTGCAACACTCGCAGGCCAGATCGTGATGGAGGGTTTCCTCAACATTCGCCTGCCCGCATGGATGCGCCGACTGGTGACGCGCATGGTGGCGATCGTGCCAGCAGCGGCGGTGACGATCTACTATGGTGCCGAGGGCACAGGCACGCTTCTGATCCTGAGCCAGGTCATTCTCGCCTTCCAATTGCCGTTCGCCATTGTCCCCCTGGTGATGTTCACGCGTGACAGGGCGAAGATGGGAGCTCTGGTGGCCCCCATCTGGCTCACGCTTCTCGCGGGCATCATTGCGGGGTTGATCATTTCCTTGAACTTGAAATACCTGTGGGATTTGGCGCTTGCGCTTGCGAAGTCTGCCGGCATTCAATAAACGCCCGGCATGACAAATGCCCCTCACGACAAAGTTCTGATCATCGATTTTGGTTCGCAAGTGACTCAGCTCATTGCGCGGCGCGTGCGCGAGCTTGGGGTCTATTCCGAGGTTGTTCCTTATCAGAAGGCGGAGGCTGCATTTCGCGAAATGAGGCCACGCGCTGTGATCCTGTCTGGAGGTCCGGACTCGGTGACGCGCGAAGGCAGTCCCCGTGCACCAGAAGCGGTGTTTGATGCGGGGCTTCCGATACTCTCGATCTGCTATGGGCAGCAGATCACGGCTGTACAGCTGGGGGGCAGAGTTGAAGGCGGCCATGCGGCGGAGTTTGGCCGCGCTGATATTGAGATCAAGGAGGCGAGTGCGCTATTTGATGGGATCTGGAACGTCGGCGAAAAGCCTACGGTGTGGATGAGTCATGGTGACCGCGTAACGCAGTTGCCTCATGGCTTCGCGGTTAAAGCCGTGTCAGAGAACGCGCCATTTGCGATTGCAACCGACGAAAAGCGAAAGATTTACACCACCATGTTCCATCCGGAAGTGGTGCACACGCCGGATGGCGCAAAATTGATCTCAAATTTCGTGTTGACTATCGCAGGCTGTCGGCAAGATTGGACCATGGCGTCGTTTCGGCAGGAGGCGATTGATCGCATCCGCGCGCAGGTCGGTAAGGGCAGGGTGCTCTGTGGCTTGTCGGGCGGCGTTGACTCTTCGGTCGCTGCGGTGTTGTTGCATGAGGCCATTGGTGATCAGCTGACGTGTGTGTTCGTCGATCATGGTTTGATGCGGCTGGATGAGGCCAGGGACGTGGTGTCGATGTTCCGCGAGCATTACAACTTGCCACTGGTGCATGTGGATGCGGCTGATTTATTCATCAATGCACTGGAGGGTGAAAGCGACCCTGAAACGAAGCGCAAGACCATTGGTCGCCTGTTTATCGAGGTGTTCGAAGCAGAAGCGAGGAAACTCGGTGGGGCGGATTATCTGGCGCAAGGCACGCTATATCCCGATGTGATCGAGAGCGTGTCTTTCACTGGTGGTCCATCCGTGACCATCAAGTCGCACCACAATGTGGGCGGACTTCCTGACCGGATGAAAATGCAGCTGGTGGAGCCGCTGCGGGAACTGTTCAAAGATGAAGTGAGAAAGTTGGGCCAAGAACTTGGGCTGCCTGAGAAATTTGTCGGACGCCACCCGTTTCCAGGGCCGGGTTTGGCGATCCGATTGCCGGGCGGTGTGACGCGCGAAAAGTTGGCAATCCTGCAAAAAGCCGATGCGATCTACATTGAGGAAATCCGCAAGGCCGGACTCTACGACGAGATCTGGCAAGCATTCTCGGTGCTGTTGCCGGTGCAGACCGTAGGCGTGATGGGTGACGGTCGCACCTATGACCGCGTGCTGGCTTTGCGTGCTGTGACCTCGGTTGATGGCATGACGGCAGATTTCTTTCCGTATGACATGGCCTTCCTCGGCCGGACAGCAACGCGCATTATCAATGAAGTGAAGGGCATCAATCGCGTGGTTTATGATGTCACGTCAAAGCCACCCGGCACGATCGAATGGGAGTGAAATGACTTACATGTACAGCATATAAGGCTTTAAGACTTTCATGTAAGTCAACAAATTGACTTTGGACTGAGTTTTTGGTAACAGAGCTGGATTGCAACAGGAACCAACGTTATGCCGATTGCTCAACGCCCAAGGCATAGACGGACCTATTCTCGCTACGGGCGGGAAGCCGTTACCGTGCTCGGTCAGCTGATCCGTATCAATCGCATCGAACGCAATCTCAGCGTTGCCGAGCTTGCTGAACGTGTCGGCGCGTCACGCGATTTAATGCAGCGGATTGAACAGGGAGATCCACGATGTGGCATTGGCGTTGTCTTTGAAGCTGCAGCCATCGTGGGGGTTCCGCTGTTTGAAGAGGATCGCGGTCGGTTAACGATGCGTATGTCCGAGCAAGAAGAGAAACTTCGGCTTCTGCCGAAATCCATCCGCAAGACCAGAACGGTGGTGAAGGATGACTTCTGATCAGCGCCATGAAGAAGCTTATGTCTGGATTTGGCTGCCGCATAAAACGCAGCCGATTGTTGCTGGTCGCATTGCCCGGCAAGGTGATGGGAAGCTTTTGTTCAACTATGGTCAAAGCTACCTTGCCCGTGAAAATGCCATCGCGATCTATGACCCAGAGCTGCCACTGAGGGCAGGAGAAATTCCGCTGCATGACAAGTTACAATTGCCCAGTTGTATTCGCGACGCTTCTCCCGATGCTTGGGGCAGGCGTGTCATCGTTAACCGCACACTAGGCTTGAAGGCACAGGACGCCGAAATTGCTGAACTGGACGAACTTACATATCTGCTGGAATCTGGCTCTGACCGTACTGGCGCGCTCGATTTTCAACGTTCTGCAACTCACTATGTTCCGCGCCAACAGACAAATGCAACGCTCGAAGAACTGATGCAATCCGCAGAGCGCGTTGAAAAAGGCGTGCCACTTTCTCCTGATCTCGATCAAGCCCTTCAACACGGCACATCGCTTGGCGGAGCGCGTCCAAAAGCCTTGATCGAAACTGGCAAACAAAAGTTCATTGCCAAATTCTCTGCCAGCAACGATCTGTACAATGTTGTCAAAGCCGAATTCGTCGCCATGCGGCTAGCTCAAATCGTTGGACTCAACGTTGCTCCGGTAAAACTGACAAAGGGTCTGGGCAAAGATGTGCTCCTGATTGAACGTTTTGACCGCACACTTGACAAAACCAGCTGGGAACGACGTGCGCTCGTCTCGGCATTGACGATGCTCGAGCTTGATGAACTTGAAGCTCGTTATGCGAGCTACGAGGATTTATCGACGCTGATCCGTCACCGCTTCACTGACCCCAAGCAAACACTCGAAGAACTGTTCGGGCGGATGGTGTTTAACATTCTGGTCGGTAACACCGATGATCATGCCCGCAATCATGCGGCATTTTGGGATGGGCAAGACCTTACACTCACACCAGCTTATGACATATGTCCACAAGGCCGGACGGGTGGTGAAGCCACGCAAGCCATGTTGATTACCGCCAACAAACGACTAAGTCAGTTGACGCTTTGCATGGAAGCAGCACCGCAATTCCTGTTGAGTGCTGATCGAGCACGCCCAATCATCGCTTCGCAGATTGCGACCATTCGCATAAACTGGAACCCAGTTTGCGATGAAGCCGGATTGACCGAAGTGGACCGAGCCTTCCTTTGGGGTCGCCAGTTTCTCAATCCATTTGCGCTGCAAGGTTGGGTCGACGCGTAAACGAAATGATGCAAGTTTCACATATCGAGTCTTGTGATCAAGCTACGGGTGGTAGGAATGGCGCTTAAAGTCAGGACGTGGCAGAGAGTCAAGGCACTTACTCAAGAGGAGAGGGCCACCGTCGTTGCGGCATGTGACCGATTGATAGCAGCAATTTTGAAGCCGCGATATCTGCCTGTCATTCGGGTTACCGCATTCAACTATCCTGTTGACATTCTGGGTCAGATGCGCGGCAATAAGTACAGTTTTATCACGCGATATCGTTCGGGATTTCCGGAGAATGCAGGTGAGGAATTCAGTGTGGCATTCGCGCGCCTTGATCACATCGCGGAAATACCAGATGAAATGAGGTTCAATCTGATGTGGCGCCGCCACACCGGGCAATGGTTCAGGCGGCATGCGTCCGTCAATTTCGAAGAAGCTTTGCACCTGATGGAAACAGATGGGTTGCTGCATCCAATCATATGAAAGCCAAAGTTCAAACCCGCATTGATATTGATGCCTTGCGAGACATCGCAGGCGATAGGGTACTTGCCTGCGGCCAAGTTTATCATCGTGACGGGATGGCTGAAATTATTTGGATTTTGCAAGACCGCATTGTTGCGCAGGGTTGTGGGACCCAACCCTTCAAAATTTTCGGCGATTGCAGTGATTTACAATAGCCAGGTTTTTTGACGGTATTTTTGACGGTACCGACTGAATGCCTTGAAAATATATTCTTTGATATCATGTTGTATTTGATCAATTGATGATCGAGTGGGAGTGAAGGAGCAGGTCAAAAGAAAACTGCACACCTCAATGGACAATGCTGAGATCGACGCCTAAATTGGGCTTGGTTATTGTGGGCAAATCTGGGGTGACTCGAAGTCCAGCAGGTCCAGCTGCTACCGTCATGGTCATTCGTATACTGGCGGAAGGTTTTTTTATGTGTTCGGCTTGTGGATACCCGGCCGCTCCTGGCCATTGGACGGAGGCTGGTGCTGCAAATATTTCAGATCGCCTGAGATCACGTTTTCGCCGTGCCGAAGTATTGCAACGGGTGCTTTCAGCCTATGGGTTGAAAGCCTATGATGGTGGATTAGTGCCAGGCATTCAAATCTCCAATCAGTTCGGAAACCAGGCGATTGCACGGGACCTGGCGGAAGTGTGGGCGATATCAGAACAATGGATAGCGCACGCCATTGATCCATTGGATCCCCGCTTCACCGATACAACCGAAAAGGCGGTTTGATTTGATCGAGTCTCGTATGCGCTTGACTGTGCTGGGAGGGTTTCTGGGCTCAGGCAAAACAACATGGCTTCGCCATCAACTCCATGCTGGTACATTCAAGAGTGCCTTCGTGATCGTTAATGAAGCTGCTGAAACGCCTGTTGATGATGCGTTGCTGCAAGGTTCTTCACTGCTTGCTGTTCTAGCGGGTGGGTGTGCGTGTTGTGTCGGCAAGCAAGACTTGGTTTCACTATTGCGCAAAATTTGCGATGACCGGAGCAAAGAAAATTCGATGGGTCCTCGCCTCGAACAAATTATACTTGAGACAAGTGGACTGGCAGACCCTGCGCCTATAGTGGAAGCCATACGCAGTGATCCAATCTTGGTGTACCACATCCTCGTCAGTGAAATTCTTGTGACAGTCGATGCGCTTCATGCGCTCAGTCAATTGCGCAGCGAGCCATTGGGGCGGCGTCAAATTGAAATTGCTGACTGCATGATGATTACAAAACTTGATGAAGCAAATGATTCTGAACTTAAGAGATTACTTGCAACTTTGCGCGTTCTCAATCCGGTGGCGCAAATGTTCGGCACAGTAAAAGGCTCCAAAACAGTTCTGCCTTCATTTGATGATACTGAACCGGAATATCTCGCTGAACTTCTGGAAGATGCCGCTCTGCCGCCGATCTTTCCGTCGAAACTTGTCATTGATGATAGAATTGATTGGGCAGCTTTCAGTGTCTGGCTGTCGGCCTTGCTGCATGCGCGCGGCAATGATGTGTTGCGCGTCAAGGGTGTTGTGAAAACACCGGCGGGCCGATTGCTGGTGCAAACCGTCCGCAAAATCGTGCAGTCGCCCGAGATTTTACCAGAACAAACTGACGGACAAAGGCGCGAGGACAATACCATTGTGGTGATTGGCCGTGGCTACCGTTCGGAGGACCTGGTGCATTCACTTGATTACTTCGCAGGACATGCGCAAGGTTGACCGAAGTGGTTTAATTTGAGGGTGCAACGGCAATGAATTTTCCGGACATCAACACCTCCCACGCAGAAATTCGAACAGGTGTTGCGCAAGTGTGCAAGCAGTTTCCGGGTGAGTATTGGCGTGATTGTGATGCAAAACGCGAATATCCCGAGGCCTTTGTATCGGCGCTTTCGAAAGAAGGTTATCTCGCAGCGATGATTCCGGAGAGCTTTGGCGGCTCTGGCTTGAATCTGACGGCTGCGGCAGTCATCCTGGAGGAAATTCATCGACAAGGTTGCAACGCGGCTGCATGCCATGCGCAAATGTATACGATGGGAACAGTTCTTCGCCATGGCTCAGCAGATCAGAAAGCGAAATACCTGCCAAGTATCGCTGATGGCTCGCTTCGACTACAGGCCTTTGCTGTGACTGAGCCCAGTAGCGGAACAGATACACTTGCTCTCAAAACCACAGCCAAGCGTGATGGTGATCACTATATTGTCAGCGGCCAGAAAATTTGGACGTCGCGTGCAGCGCAGTCTGACTTGATGTTGCTACTGGCTCGAACCACTCCGCGGGACCAAATCGAGAAAAAAACCGACGGTCTTTCTGTGTTTCTACTCGACCTGCGGGAGCTGGTGGGGAAGGGGGTGACCATCAGGCCTATTCGCGCCATGATCAATCACTCGTCCACGGAAGTGTTTTTTGACAATGTGCGCATTCCAGCGTCATCGCTGATCGGCGACGAGGGCAAGGGGTTCAAATATATTCTCTCGGGCATGAATGCTGAACGCATTTTGATTGCGGCGGAATGTATTGGTGATGCCAAGTGGTTTTTAGAGAAGGCCTCGGTTTACGCCAAGGAGCGCGTGGTATTCGGCGTTCCAATCGGCAAGAACCAAGGTGTGCAATTTCCACTGGCGAAAGCATTCGCACATATGCTTGCCGCAGAAGCGATTGTCTACCGAGCGGCGGGCTTTTATGATCATGGGCAGGATCCGGGTGTTGAAGCCAACAGCGCCAAAATGCTGGCTGCCGACGCCTCGTGGGAGGCGGCAGAGGCTTGCTTACAGACACATGGCGGCTTTGGCTTTGCTGAAGAGTATGATGTGGAACGGAAGTTCCGTGAAACGCGGCTCTATCAAGTCGCACCCATATCGACCAATTTGATCCTGTGCTTCCTGGCCGAACATGTGCTGGGACTGCCAAAATCTTATTGAGGATTTGCTGTGACTGTTTCGCTGACCATGGAGAAACTGATCGATATCGCTGCTCTGCCAAGTGTTATGATTTCGATGGAAGCGAAGCGCTACGCCAGATTTTCACTTTTTGACTGGCTGGTTGCTGGCCACGCTGGTGCATCACAAGAACTGAGCACAATCATCCGCAATTTCGTTCTCGCCGAAGAGGGCAGACCAGCCGCATCGGTGTTTGGCACATCACAAAAAGTTCCGGCACGTGCAGCGGCTTTGGCCAATGGCACAATTTCACATGCGCTTGACTATGATGACACGCACTTTGCGCACATCGGCCATCCATCGGTTGGTATCTATCCAGCGGCCTTGGCAATTGGCGAATCCGTTGATGCTTCGCTACAAACCGTTTGTGATGCGTTCTTGCTGGGCGCTGAAGCCTCTTGCCGCTTCGGTATGGTGCTTGGGCGCGGTCACTATCAGAAAGGCTATCACCAAACAGCAACAGCAGGTGCTATGGGTGCGACTGTCGCAGCTGGTCGTCTGCTCGGGCTCAATCGTCGTCAGATGCAACATGCCTTGAGCTTGGCAGCGACGCGCGCTTCCGGCCTCAAATCGCAATTTGGCAGCATGGGAAAACCTTACAATGCCGGAATTTCGGCTGCAAACGGTGTGGAAGTTGCGATGCTGGCGAAAGCCGGATTTGAATCTTGTGATGATGGATTGGGCGGGCCGCAAGGATTTATCGAGACGCATGCCGATGCGCCGGACTTTTCGCTCCCCTTCCTGCAAATGCCGCCGGATAGATTTGTTTTCACCGATATCAAATATAAACTGCATGCCTGCTGCCATGGCACCCATGCAATGATTGAAGCGTTGCGTGACATCCTGAAGCGACACCCTGAGAAGAGATCACTTGTGAAATCCATTGATGTAAAAACCAATGCAAGATGGTTGAAAGTTTGCGATATCAAAAAACCCCGAAGCGGACTCGAAATCAAATTCAGTTATGCCTATCTGGCGGCGATGGTTTTGGCTGACTGCGATACGTCATCTGAGAAGACGTTTGTTGATGATCTTTTTAAAGACCCGGATTTGCGTGTTAACGCATTGTTGGTCAATGTGATTGGTAATTCAGGTATGAGTGATACTGCAGCGGACGTGCGGGTGACGTGGCAAGATGGTGCGATAGCAGAAGCGTCACACGAACTCGCCATGCAACCTGCGTTGGCGGAAACGGAACGACGTTTGCGCCAAAAAGCTTCTCCGCTTCTTGGTCTGGCAACTGCAGAGAAAATTTGGTCTGCGGTATCATCTGCCAATACTTTGGGTGCGCTTGAGTTTGGCCGACTTTTGCATGGGCAGGAGGATTGAATGACGCCGAGCACTTTCAAATTCGAGGATTGGATTGGCCGCACTTGGGCACGCCAAGAACAGGTGACCGCGCTACTGGTTGAAAAATTCAGGGCTACATTGGCTCCACATCTGGCATCTGAATTCAATGTACCGCTGGGCTTGCATTGGTGCCTTGTTCCCGATGTTTTTCAACAGGATTTACTGGGGGCCGATGGGCATCCGCAGCTTGGTCAATTGTTGCCTGATGTTGGCTTGCCAAGGCGCATGTGGGCTGGAGGCGAACTTGTTTTTACACGCGCGCTATTGTTGGGCGATGTTGTCGACAAAGCCAGCACGATTGAGAATATTGAGTTCAAGTCTGGCAAAAGCGGGGACTTGTGCTTTGTCACGTTGCGCCATCTTTACAATGTTGATGGTAATATAGCGATCAATGAGCGACAGGATGTGGTCTATCGCTCACCCAGCAGTTTGGATGGTGGCAAGTCCGCCGCACCACTTGCGCCGGTATCTCAAGATTGGATTGTGCAGGCCACATCGACGGTGTTGTTCCGCTATTCAGCCCTCACGTTCAACGGCCACCGCATTCACTTTGATTACCCTTATGCCACACAAGAAGAGGGCTATGGAGGACTTGTCGTGCATGGACCATTGCAAGCAACACTGATGCTCAACCTAGTGGTTGAAAAAATGCAACGCCTGCCAACACGTTTCACCTATCGCGGACAAAAGCCACTGATTTCAGGAAACGCATTTAGCGTCTCTGCTGTCACGCAGAATGGTGCAGTTGACGCAATGGTGCGAGATCACACAGGTGCCGTAACGATGACGGCCGAGGCGGACTAAGTTTTGCCTGCCCGCGCCAGAATTCTCTCAGCCCGACGAACAACGGGGGCATCAATCATTTGGCCATCCAATTTGAATGCGCCTGCTGAATTGTTTTTTTGGGTGGCAATAACATGTGCGGCCCAAGTCATTTCACTCTGCGTTGGAGCAAACGCAGTTTTGATGATGGATAGCTGTGAGGGGTGAATGGCAAGTGCGCCGCTGAATCCCAAGTCTCGCGTCAGTTCAACGTGTTGTTTGAATTTTTCCAAGTCCGAAAAGTTTGCCAATGATCCTGCCACACCAAAGGCAGGTTTGCCAACGGCTGACGCCGCAATCGCAACCAAAGCAGCGGCGTGTTCAATGGCCCTTGCATGTGGCGATACGCCCATCTTTACCGCATAGTCTTCGGGGCCGAACATCATGGCTTGTACTGATTTCAAGTCAGCTATCTCATGGAGATTTTGGATGGCTGCAGGACTTTCAATGAGAGCGATGAGCGAAACTTTGGACAAGTCGAGTGCCGATTGTAAAGATTGGGTGTTGACGCATTTGGGCACGATTATGCCTGCCATAGCACTGGCGTCGGCCGCCACAACGTCAAGCGACATGTTCCCGGAGTCGGAATTGATGCGGAGCAAGCAAGGTATGCCTGCCTCTGCAAGAAATTGTTGCGAGTGTCGCAAACTTGCGCGTGCTGTTGGCTTGTCAATTGTTGCAACACTATCTTCCATGTCCAGGATCACGGCATCCGGGCGCAGGCGAATTGCACTTTGCAAATGCTTTGCTGAATGGGCAGCAACAAACAACAATGAATTCCAATGGGCCAGTGTCATGATTTGGAAAACTCTTTGCGAATGGCAACGCTGTGCTCACCGATCTCGGGAACTTTTGAAGTTGTGATGGCATGACCCGGAAAACTTGCGCCGGGTGCCAGAACGTCAATTTCTTCTCCGCCTGAATGAACACGCGCCATGCGCAGTTGAGGATGGTTCAAAAGATCTTGCATGTCGGAAAGCCGCCCACAGGCAATTCCCGCTTTTGACAACTTCGTGATGGCTTCTTCGCGTGTGAATTTGCAGAGGCACGCGCCGATTGTCTGTTCAAGTTTGAAATTGTTCTTCACGCGCAAAACATTGCTTGCGTAACGTTCTTCGGTGGCCAGCTTTGCATCCCCCAACACGTCGGAACAGAGTTTTTGCCACTCCCTTTCGTTTTGAATAGACAGTAACACCGCCTTGCCATCGCTGCAGGTAAATGCGCCATAGGGTGAAATTGTAGGATGGCGCACGCCAACGCGAGGTGGTGGTTTGTTGCCATAGCGCGTTTGCAAGTAGGGCACATTCATCCAATCGGCGATGGCGTGAAACAATGATACTTCAATGCTACGGCCTTTGCCGGTGCGACTGCGGGCAAAGAGTGATTGCACTATAGCTGCATAAGCCGTTATGCCGGCAGAAATATCACACACGGAAATACCAACGCGCGCCACGCCGTCGGCTGTTCCGTTGACCGAGATCAAGCCACTTTCGCCCTGCACCAGCATGTCATAGGCTTTTTGTTCGCGGTATGGGCCTTCCTCACCATAGCCAGAGAGCGAGCAGTAAATCAGTGAGGGATATTTATCAGTGAGCGCTTTTGCGCCAAGGCCCAAACGATCAACAGCGCCGGGGGCGAGGTTCTGGATGAACACATCGGTTTTGCTGATGATGTCGAGGAGTAATTGATTGTCAGCTTCCTTTTTGACATCAAGACACAGGGATTGCTTACCGCGGTTCAACCATACGAAATATGAACTTTGGCCATGAACGAGCTTGTCATAGTTGCGGGCGAAGTCACCTTCCTGGCGCTCGATTTTGATCACGCGCGCACCAGCATCTGCCAATTTGCAGGAGGCATAAGGTGCAGCTACAGCTTGTTCTAATGACACCACCAGTATGCCTTCGAGATCGTTCATCTTTGGTATTCCTGAACAGATGGTCAAACGCCTATATAGCTCTGAATCAAGCCTCCCTGGCAACTTTGCGTCAAACATTCTGGGAGCAAAAACTTGATCCACAGAGCAGATTTGCCTTTGTGCCAATTTTCCACTTTTACATATGCGGTTCTTCATGCCATCTTTCTCCGATTGAAGGAGATTTGTGTGACGGTCATCAACTGCGATATGGGCGAGGCCTTCGGCCTTTACATAATGGGTGATGATGCCGGGATCATGCCTTTCATTGACATTGCCAATGTGGCTTGCGGCTTTCATGCCTCGGATTTCAACCATATGCGCACCACTGTTCGACTGGCGAAAAAGCATGGGGTGAAGGTAGGGGCTCATCCGTCATTGCCGGATCTCCAAGGCTTTGGTCGCCGCGAAATGAAGATGGGTCGTGAAGAACTTGCCAACTGCATCATCTATCAGGTTGGAGCACTCAAGGGTTTTCTGGAAGCTGAAGGCATGAGGCTCAATCACATCAAACCGCACGGTTCGCTGTATGGCATGTCCGCGCGGATGGAGGAGATGGCCCATGCTGTTTGTGATGCGGCTGACGTTTTCAAAGTTCCGCTGCTGGGTATGATCAATACGCATCATGACAAAATCTATCCTGCACGCGGCCACAGGCTTATCGCCGAGTTTTACACAGACCTTGACTATAACGATGATGGCGGATTGATCATCACCCGCGAACACGATGCCGTGGACCCGGTTGAGGCTGCAGTAAAGTCAGTTCGTGCCATCAAAGAGGGCAAAGTGAAAAGCGTTGGCGGCAAGGATGTTGCTGTTCGCGCTGACAGTATTTGCATACATTCTGATACACCAAATGCCGTCGCCATTGCGCAAGCTGTTCGTGACGCGATCAAACCCTATATCACAGCAGCCTGAACCGAAACGGGAACATTATGGCCAAACATATTCTTTCACCACTTCCGGGAACTTTCTATCGGAAGCCCGCACCTGACACGCCAAATTACAAGGAAGTGGGCGACAGCGTTGTTGTTGGGGATGTGCTGGGGTTGATCGAGGTGATGAAGTCCTTCAACGAAGTGAAGGCTGATCAGGCGGGAAAAATTGTTGAATTTTTTGCTGACAATGAAGAGCCGGTGATGGCAGGCCAGCCACTAGTTGAACTTGCCTGAGCCATGACAGTAAAAAAGCTCCTCATCGCCAACCGTGGCGAAATTGCTGTGCGCGTGATCCGTGCGGCACAAGAGCTTGGCATCAAGACAGTGCAGGTGCACAGCATCGCTGATACGGACTCGCTGGCAGTCAGAATGGCAGATGAAGCGGTAAACATCGGGCCGCCTCACGCGGCGAAGTCATATCTGAATATTGGCGCGATCTTGGATGCCGCAAAACAGTCGGGCGCCGATGCGGTTCATCCCGGTTATGGATTTTTGGCAGAAAATGCCAACTTCGCCGATGCTGTTGAAGCAGCGGGTTTGATTTTCGTTGGACCCAAAGGCGATGCCATTCGCACCATGGGCGACAAAGTGGCGGCGCGGGTTGCGGCGTTGAAAGCAGGTGTGCCGTGTGTGCCCGGTTCGGATGGCCGTGTTGCTAATCACGACGAGGCCAAGAAGATTGCTACGGCGATTGGATTTCCTGTGATGATCAAGGCGGCTGCGGGTGGTGGTGGGCGCGGCATTCGTATTGCGCAGAATGTGGTGGAACTCGAAACCATGATGCCGCAAGCCAGCGCCGAAGCGCAGGCTGCTTTTGGTGATGGCGGACTCTATCTTGAGAAGGTAATTGAGCGGGCGCGGCACATCGAGGTGCAAATTCTGGGTGATGGCAAACGTGCGATCCATTGTTTTGAGCGGGAATGTTCGTTGCAACGTCGCAGACAAAAGGTCTGGGAGGAAGCACCTTCACCTGTGTTGCCGCAATTGATACGCGAAAAATTGTGTGCATCAGCTGTGGCACTAGCCGAGGCTGTCAACTATCGCGGCGCTGGAACGCTGGAATATCTATACGACGATCAAACCCAAGCGTTCTATTTCATCGAAATGAACACGCGCATTCAGGTGGAACACCCGGTGACAGAAATGATCACGGGGATTGATCTGGTGCGGGAAATGATTTTGGTGACGAGTGGTGCGCCTTTGTCAGTGGCGCAAAAAGATGTGCGGATGAGGGGTCATGCCATTGAAGTGCGCATCAATGCCGAAGACCCGGCAAAGAACTTCATGCCAGCTCCCGGGACGGTTACAGCACTCACTGTGCCAGGAGGGCCGGGGACACGGTTTGATACGATGCTTTATCAGGGTTATCAGGTGCCGCCGTTTTATGATTCACTTCTTGGCAAGTTGGTTGTGTGGGACACTTCACGCGAGGCCGCGATGAACCGGATGATCCGTGCGCTGAATGAATTGCACGTTGTAGGACTTCCGACTACGAAATCTTTGCATCTGGCACTTGCGGCGGATCCGGAGGTTCGCGCCGGTGCCTTTCACACCCGGTGGCTTGAGCCGTGGCTTGAGCAAAATCTTCACAAGCTGAATTCATGATCAGGGATACACACACATGAAAACCAGATATTCTTACGGTGGTGACGAACATATCTTTGTTGAGTGCGATGAAGAAATGTCACTCGATGCGTTTTTCAAAGGCCTGTCGATCACCACCGCGGTGAAAAAGGCGCGGATCAAAGGTGTCACCGAAATATGTCCGGCCAACGCTTCGTTCCAGATCAAGTTCAATCCGGATGTTGTCAAGCCCAGCGACTTGATGAGAGAGTTGAAGGCGATTGAAAAATCGGCTGGCAAGGGCAAGTCGCAATTAAAAACGCGGATTATCGAAATCCCGGTTTTGTATAATGATCCGTGGACGCATGAAACGCTGATGAAATTTCGCGACCGCCATCAGGATCCGAATTCAACCGATGTCGAATATACGGCGCGCATCAACAATCTGGATGGTGTTGATGGATTTGTGAAAGCGCATTCGGGCGCACCCTGGTTTGTATCGATGGTGGGCTTTGTGGCGGGTTTGCCTTTCCTGTATCAGATGGTGGAAAAGCAAAGGCAAATTCAATCGCCGAAATATTTGCGCCCGCGCACAGATACGCCGAAGCTGACGGTGGGTCATGGTGGCTGTTTTGCCTGCATTTACTCGGTCCGCGGTGCTGGGGGGTATCAGATGTTCGGCATTACGCCGATGCCGATTTACGATCCCAGTCAGAAAATCAAATATCTGAAAGATTTCATGTGTCTGTTCAAACCGGGGGACATTGTGAAATGGAAGCCCATTGATCGGGCGGAATATGATGCAACGGTCATCGCGGTGGAGAAGGGCAAGTTTATTCCACGCATGAAGGACGTCAAATTCTCCCTCGATGAATTCAAGAAAGACATGGATGGTTATAACGCAAAGCTGATGGGTGCTCTCAATGTCCGTTAAAGTTTTGAAAGCAGGGCTCTCCACAACCGTACAGGATTTAGGCAGGCCCGGATATTATCACATCGGCATTCCAATCTCCGGTGGCATGGATCGTTTCGCATTGCGCTGCGCCAACATGCTGGTGGGTAACAAGGAAACACTCGCAGTTCTTGAAGCAACGTTCATGGGGCCGGAGTTGCAGTTCACTGATGCGGCGACAGTTGCCGTCACCGGTGCCGAACTTCCGCCGAAAGTGAATGGCGAGGCGCGGGCGACCTGGACTTCATTCAAGGTGAAGAAGGGCGATGTGCTATCCTTCGACTTTTTGAAAAAAGGTGCGCGAGCCTACATTGCGATTTCGGGTGGTGTTGATGTGCCCGTGGTTTTGGGATCACGCTCGACCTATACACTCGGTGCGCTGGGTGGTTTCAACGGTCGAAAGCTTGCGGAAGGCGACACGCTGAAAATCGGCAAAGGTCGCGCGGCGAAAGAGGGCCGCACGGTGCCTGAGAAATTGCGCCGTGGTCCTGCCATGCCGGCGGAGCTGCGGATGATTCCTGGACTTTATTGGCATCGCATTGTGGCGGAGGCGGGTAAGCATTTCCTCGAAGATACGTGGAAGGTTGCCCCGGAAGCGGACCGCATCGGCTATCGCTTCAAGGGCGGGCGGAAATTGGAATTCGTGGATCGCGTGCCGCCCTTTGGCGCGGGGTCTGATCCTTCGAACATCGTTGACGCTTGCTACCCCTATGGTTCGATTCAAATTCCGTCCGGCACCGAACCTATCGTGTTGCACCGTGATGCGGTTTCGGGTGGCGGCTATTTCATGGTGGGGGCAGTGATTTCGGCCGATATGGATTTGATAGGTCAGTTGCAGCCACACACACCAACGAGATTCAAGAACGTCACCATGGCGCAAGCCCTGAAAGCGCGGAGGGATCGTGCCAAGCTTTTGGAAACAATAAGAAATAAAATCTAATCAGTTTTCGGAAAATAGTCCTTGACATTGTTCATGATTTGTTCTACATATGGCTCATGATGATGTTTTTCGCTTTGGTGACCCTATGTCTGAGCTGCCTTTTGCTTCTGCGGACTGAGAGGGCACCGTTTTGCGCGAAAGTCCTTCGGCGCCATGCCATAGGCGCTGCGGAAGCTGCGGGAGAATTGCGCCTGATCACCAAAACCGAAGCGGTAGGCAATTTCGGCCAGGCTCTGTTTGTTCGAGCGATCGGTCAAAGCCTCGCGCGCCGCTTCCAAACGCTGGTCCCTGATCCAGCTGCCCACCGTCTGGTTGGTATCGCGAAACAACTCGTGCAGATAGCGGGTGGATATGCTGCAGGCCCGGGCGATGGTTTCGGGGTCAAGGGCCGCATCGCCGAGATTTTTGCGAACCACCGTTTCAATGCGGGTCAAATGCGCCTCGCGCACAGTGGAGGTACCGGTGGTCAGCGTGCGCTCATCGGCTTTCAGAGCAAGCACCAGAAGATCGATGAGCTGCCTGCCCACTGCGTCGCGCACCTCAATGCTCATGGCATCAAAGCGGGCGGGGATGAGATGCAACATGTCGGTGAACAGGCCGCCTGCACCATCGGCCGCGTTGAACTGCATGGAGCAGAAACGGTCAGGTGCGCGCAGCCGCAGCCCCAGGGCCTTGGCCTCGACCTTCATCACCCACAGGTCAGCCGGGTCCGCATGGGAAAACTCGTAGTGTTCATGGCTGCGCTCCAGAATAAATCCGCCGGGGTTGCAGCGCACATCCTTGCCCGATTGCGCGAAAAAGATTTCCGACCGTGCCGGCACGGTAACCAGAAAATGCTCGTCCCTTTCGGCTTTGAAGTGATGCGGCAGGCGCCGGTATTGCAACGCCTCCGATGTGAGGCGCGACAACGATACACCGCCTAACTGCCAATTCGAAAGCTCGCCAGCGAAAGCTGCGGGCTCGCGGAACTTGAGGTCGAGCGGAAAATAGGTCGAAGCAATGGTCTCATGCCAGAAGCGCGAACGGTCTTGCGGGGC
>JANNNG010000063.1:0-4896 GCA_031398425.1 Hyphomicrobiales bacterium
CTTCAAACGCGGCGCGTCTTTCGTCTTGGCATCAATCTGAATCACATGGGCATTGCCATCACCCGTCGAAATCTGGATGACACAAAGCCTGTCACGGCGCGGGTTCAACCCCATGGTTTCCGTATCAATGGCAATGGCAGGACCCGGCACAAAATCCGCAGGCAAGTCACCACGGTAGAGTTTGATGGACATGAAGGGAAAACCTCAGGGATGTGATGCGCCCGGCATACAGGACAGCTATGGCGCGTTCAAGGCTAAGCCGTCAATCCAATCATTGACAATCCCACCAACCCCCGCCTATGGACGCTGCCATTGCCCTGATGGCGGAATTGGTAGACGCACTAGTTTCAGGTACTAGCGAGTAACATCGTGGAGGTTCGAGTCCTCTTCAGGGCACCAAATCAAAGTTTAAAGAAGTTCAAGAAAAGCCAAAAGCCCCGCGAAAACGGGGCTTTAACTGGCCGCGTAAGTTCTACTATCAATTCCCATTAAAAACGAGAGGATTTGCTAATCATTCTGACCAAAACCCAGGGCTACTCCTGCCGGACTGGGAACTCGAATGACCAATCATGATTGGAATATAGACGATTTTCAACAGACTACTGAGATGCTTTTTTCTTATTGACCTCAGTTACGGCCAGCCCGGTTAATTTGGAATTTGCTGCCTTCTCCATGTCCAGAATTTGCCCGAGCAAATCATGCGCTTCGGTGTTGCCTAGCACGCGTGCCCACTCGCGCAATGTTCCGTACCGGGCAATTTCATAGTGTTCTACGGCTTGTGCAGCGGCAATGAGGGTGGCGTCGAGGGCTACGCCGCTTGCCTCTTCTATCAGTCCTTCAGTTTCTTTGATCAACCCCTCAATGGCGTCACACTTCATCCCTTCGGGCTTCTGATTGATAGTTGCGAATACCTTGTCCAAAATAGTAATTTGCTTTTTGGTCTCTTGGAGATGAGTCTGTATTAAAGCCTTGAAGTCCGCATTCTGGCCTGCTGCGGCCACTTTCGGCAAAGCTTTAACAAGGGCGTTTTCAGCATAATAGATATCTTGAAGGGTATGGTGGAAGGCTTCAGCGAGGGTTTTCATAATGTTATCCTTTCAAAGAATGGGATATGAGCCGCGGCGCGTGTGTACTCCCACCGTTGTAGCAGGCCCTTTCTATAATCCACGCGGTGGTCTTAAGTTCCTTTTGTGAAATGTCATTTTTGGCAAATTTTCGTGAATGCCCGCGTAGACGCGTTTATTACCGTGAGGTTGCATTTTCTTCCGCTATCCTGCGAGTACCGTGACGCATGAAACCAGTAACTCGATAATCAACTATTGAAATTGACGATCACTATGCTCAAACGGAAAGGTGAGGACTGCATTCGTGCCCGGATTACCTGCCTTTAATTCCACATCAGCATTCAAACTGATTGCCATTGCTCCGGTGATCTTGGTGCCAAAACCAGTTCCTTGCACTTTTATTGCACCGTCAAAACCTACGCCATCGTCCGAAACGATCAATTGGGCTTTGTTCTGGTCGACCTTGTTGAGTTCAATTCGGATCTCACCCTTGGCAGAGGGGTAGGCGTACTTTACGGCGTTGCTTACCCATTCATTTAAAATCACACCAAGGTTAATGCTGCGATCAATTGGCATCTGAATTGAAGCGAGGTGCGACGTAATAACGATCTCTGATTGCTGGCTTCGCACTGACATCTTAATATCCGAGATCAAGCTGGCAAGATAATCATCCAGCAAGACATATCGACCGTCTCCAGAAGCATACAGTTTGCGGTGCACGAGCGCCACAGCGTTGATACGTTCGCGCGCTTCTTCCAGAGCGTTTTTTGCTGCCTTGTCAGTCACCAGTTTGCCCTGCATTTTGATGAGGGTAGATACCATCGCAAGACTGTTGGCTACGCGATGGTTGACTTCAATAAGTAAAGCCTCCGCGCGATCACGTTCACTGCGGAGTTGCTCGCTGGCCACAGCAAGCTCATTGGTGCGCCGTTTCACGCGTTCTTCCAATCCTTTGTTTAGTGTGGAAACTTCCTCCTGTGCTGCGTTCAAGTTGCGGGTGTAATTCAATACAAAGATTGTCACAATTCCGACGACAGCAAGAATGACCAAAGCACTCAAAATAGAAACAAGGCTTAGCAACACAGCATTTTTTTGCTGCTCGGCCACATTGTCAAGAACGCGCTGGTTAGCAGCCCTTGCAATCCCCGTCAGATACACATTGGCTTCGTCCATCACGGCCTTGCCATGATTGGTCTGCACGACTTCAAGGGCTTGCACTTGTTTGCCCTGCTGCTGCAACAGGATAGTATAATCCATTTCAGCAATTTTTTTGGAAACGGTATCATCAAGTCTTGCGCCCACAGCCGCAAGGTTTGAGTAATCTGAAAGTCCAGATTGCAGTAGTGCCAACTGTTTTCGCGCTTGCGTCTTTGCGACCTCATAAGGAGCAAGATAGATTTCGTTCTGGGTGTAAAGATAGCCACGCTGGCTTGTTTCGCCGGACTGCAATGCGCTTCTCAAACTGACGGCTGCCGACTCCAATGCGCGTGCTGTGGCGACGCGCTCAAAGACTGCCTGTGTTCGCACATTCAACCAGAACGTCATCGCCACAATTGCAGCCAAGGCCAGAAAGCCGACAACCAATGACGAAATCGTTAGCTTGAGCGCAAGAAACCGAACCATGTGAGAGTCAAATCCTACGAAGTAGGGTCCTATGTGTAGGTATTTTGCGTCTATAACAACTACCTTAGTTGATCCCTGCTCCTGATGCAAAAAAAGCCGGTTCGATCAAATGGTAAGCTTGCCAACGACAACGTCAAGCGCTTAAATGTCGTTGCAATGCCCAAGCCGCCTCGCAGGTTCGGTTAAATTGCATTATCCAAAGGATACTACGCCATGGCAGACACTAATCGCACGTGGAAAATCCTTTTTTCATTTCGCAACTTGGTGGTGTTGCTTGCTCTTGCGTCTTTGTCTCCCGTTACCGCAATGGCAGAGGACAGTTTCCCCGGTATTACCCAAAACATTCTATTTCCGGCGTTCAACCCGAACGCACCATTGTGCGGCATCCCTCCCCGTCTCACCAAAACGTTGGCTTCCGTACAGGAGAATGAACGTGAGTTTCTGCAAGGGGTCGATAATGGTCTGGCGATGGCCGCAAAGGATCGCGGATTGGCCTACCGCAAAGTCGTTGTCGAAAACGACACGGACAAGGCGATCCGTGAAATTCAGGCTTTCCGGCGCGACAAGGTCGGAGCCTTGGTTGCAACGTCTTCAGACCCGAGAGCCGTGAGTTCCAGCCTGCAACAGGTCATCTGGTCAGGTGCTTACGTTGGCAGCATCGTGCCGCCTCCCGCCACCTTGCTGCTCAATGCCCCGCAATACGCCACAGGCAAAGCGCTGACGGACGCGGCTGTTGCCCATATCAAATCCAGGCTGGGTGGCAAAGCCACCGTGGTCTTGCTGACACAAGATTCCATGCAGTATCTCTCTCCCCGTTTTGAGGCCATGCGCCGGGGTCTTGAAGAACTCCCTGATGTGACTGTCGTGGCCGATATCACGCCAAGCCCCGTGACCAAGGCGGGCGGTTTTGCGGCCATGAATACAGTCCTTCTGGCGAACTCTGATATTGATGTTGTGCTTGGGGCTGATGCGGTGGTGCTTGGTGCACTCCAGGCATTGCGTGCGGCGGGAAAGGACCGGCCGGACCAATTTATTGGTGGCATCGACGGGGAACCTGAGGCGGTATCGGAACTCAAAAAAGGCGACAGTCCCTATAAGGTCAGCATTGCTTTGTCGTCACCGGTGTTTGGCTATGCGATGGGACACTATGGAGCCGACTGGCTCGAAGGAAAAAGCATTCCCCAAGCCATGGACATTCTGCCAACTGCCATAACCAAGGAAAATATCGAGCAGTATGAAGCTGATCTGAAAAATCCGGCTGCGGTCTTTGCAGATCCCGTTCGCCGCGCCGCTTATTTGAAAATGTATGGCAACATTTGTTATGACACACGTGATCGATACGTGAATTTCCCTTGGTCATCGGAAGCTAAATAATTCCAGCTTTTTACTCAGACTGTCTATATTTCTTCTGGCATGGCAAGGAAATTCCCGTCGTATGTTTTCACATTCCGCATTTCGTGGAGACGACCGTTCGAATGGTATAGCCAAGATTAGGGAAAAGTTTCTGTCTGTTGGTACAATTGTTGGTACAAACTGAAATCATATTTAAAATATGTAATAAAATCAATTATTTATGGTGCAAGTTCGACGTCTCTTCAGCAATAAATCTCATCAAACACCGTCCCTCTCCGTCAATGCTTTGCTTTGCCACCTCTCCCGCAAGCTGGCGAGGATACGGATTATTTTCCTCTTCCGTTGCGGAAGTGTTGTCGAGTGCAACGTGACGGAGGGGGACTGCGTTGCATGATACATCATCACCGTCTAAAAGGCTGCCACATCTGAATTTGGAGCAAGATCATTGGACAACAGCGATAAACTCGTCACCATCATCGGTGGCTCGGGCTTCATCGGCCGCCATGTGGTACGCAGTTTGGCCAAGCGCGGTTATCGTGTGCGCGTGGCCTGTCGCAGGCCCGATCTGGCGATGGACGTTTTGCCCTACGGCGTGCCCGGCCAGATTGCTTTGGTGCAGGCCAATGTGCGGTTTCCGCAATCAGTTGCGGCAGCCTGCGAGGGGGCATTTGCGGTCGTGAACGCGACGGGTACCGACACATCGTCCGGCACCCAAACATTTGATGCAGTCGTTGCTTTTGGCTCTGAAGCCATTGCGAAGGCAGCCCGCACCGCAAAGGCGGAAGTACTGGTGATGGTCTCCGGCCTCGGTGCGGGTGAGAACGAATCCAGTGCCGCGGCCCGCGCCAAGGGTCAG
>JANNNG010000118.1:0-1628 GCA_031398425.1 Hyphomicrobiales bacterium
CAATTGTGAGAGCATCAGCTTCGATGACTTGCAGGCGACCTGGATAGTGTGCCGCAATTTCGGCGAGGGCGGGGAGGGCGCGGGCGTCGCGTTCGATGGCGATGACTTTACTTGCACCTTCGGCCAACAGGGCGCGGGTCAAGCCGCCGGGGCCGGGGCCGATTTCTACGATGCTTGCGTTGTCGAGAGGTGCGGCGCTGCGGGCGATGCGACGGGTGAGGTTGAGGTCGAAGAGGAAGTTTTGACCGAGGGATTTTTTTGCTGCGAGGCCGTGGGTTTCGATAACCACTCGCAGCGGCGGCAGGCCGTCTTCGGCAAGTTCAGCCACGGGATGCCATTTCGGAGGCGAGGCGGATGGCGGCAATCAGGCTTTCGGCTTGCGCCCTGCCACTGCCTGCAAGATCAAGGGCGGTGCCATGATCGGGCGAGGTGCGGATGAGGGGCAGGCCAAGGGTAACGTTGACGCCGCCGTGGAAATCCAGCGTTTTCACCGGGATCAGAGCCTGGTCATGATACATACAGAGGATAGCGTCATAGGTTTCACGCGCTTGTGGGAAGAAGGCCGTGTCGGCGGGAAGCGGGCCGAAGGCGTTAATCCCCTTGGCCTTGATGGCGGCGATTGCCGGGCGGATGATTTCGATTTCTTCGCGACCCATGGCACCGTTTTCACCAGCGTGTGGATTGAGGCCGGTGATGGCGATGCGGGGAGCGACGATGCCGAAGCGGGTTTGCAAGTCGTGGTGAACGACTTCGGCATGCGTGATGATGGTGTCTTCTGTGAGTGCGGTGGCGACATCCTTCAAGGCGATGTGAACGGTGACGGGCACGGCGCGTAGGCCGCCGCCCACGAGCATCATGACATCGTTGGCGGTGTGGCCTCGTTCCCTGCAAAGTGCTGCGAGGAAGTCGGTGTGGCCCTGGTGTTTGAAGCCTGCGGCGTAGAGTGCTTCCTTCTGGATAGGGTTGGTGACCATTGCAGAAGCTGTTTTGGCGAGGCAGAGATCAACTGCTTCGGTGATGCAGTTGGTGACCCAGGGTGCAGTGCCAGGGGAGAAGGACCCCGGTGTCACGCGAGAGGGTAACGGACGATGCAGAATGGGGAGTGCTGTTGAAAATACGTCGGCAGCTTCGGTGATGTGAGCGATGGTTTGCAGTTTTGCTTGCGGCGAAATTGCGGCGATGAAGTGTGCATCGGTCAGCAGGGCGAAGGCGTGATTCGGTTCACGGTGCAGTTTTTGCCAGGCTTTGATGGTGATTTCATTGCCCACGCCTGCGGGTTCACCGGGAGTGAGAATGAGGGGGGTGTCAGGCATGATCGATAATTATTTGCAGTGGAGGGAAAGGGACCTCATCCGGCGCTTCGCGCCACCTTCTCCAGCAAGAGGGCTGGAGAAGAGACAGATTGAGAGCCTGTCCCTTCTCCAATGCCCTCTTGCATTGGAGAAGGTGCCCGAAGGGCGGATGAGGTCTCTTCCTCACTGGGCGTAGCTGGGGTCGCGGTATTCGATCATCAGACCTTTGCGGAACTGGGATGAATATTTTGTCACGACTGCCGCGTATTTCTCATTCAGCACGGCGGTTTCGGCTTGTTTGCGGGTGGGATATTGCACCTGTGGTTTTTTCGGTTC
>JANNNG010000143.1:0-46725 GCA_031398425.1 Hyphomicrobiales bacterium
TCCTACTGCTCAACCAAGGCCACGAAAGGGAAATGGGTGACACCGAAATGGAAAACCATGTGGTTCCACCATGCCTTTGTCGGCGTCATGGAACAGCTTCAATACGCCTTGTCCAGCAACACAGAACCGATGCTGGACGGCGCCGATAACGTGAAGACGATGGCGCTCATTGATGCGGGCTATCGCTCCATGGAAAAAAAACGAACTGTCAAACTCAGCGAATTCAACGCATAACAAAACGGGAGAACTTTATCATGATGCAGGTCGGCATTTTCAACGGATACTTTCCCTACACCCTCAAGGAGCAGGCCACGAAAATCAAAGGGCTTGGCTTCAACACGGTGCAGCTCGATCTCTCCTTCAAGGACATTGATTTCTCAACGCCGGAATCAATAACGATTGAAAAGGCCAAGACCGTGCGTGAAACCTTTCGCGATCACGATCTGCCGATCTGCACACTCTCTGGCTATACCAACATCATTCACCCAGACAAAGCCGAACGCAAAAAGCGCAACGACTATCTGAAAGCGCAGATCAAACACGCCCGCCACTTCGGTGCGGCCTATGTGATTTCGGAAACCGGCACTTTCAATACGGAATCTGACTGGGTGCACCACCCGGACAACAAGACGGAAAAGGGCTTTGAAGAGTGTCGCACGGTCATCTCGGAACTTTGTCAAGTCGCCTACGATCACGGCTGCATGTTCCTGCTGGAAACCTATGTGAACAATGTGGTGGGGTCAGTTGAAGAAACCGTGCGCATGTTTGCAGAAGTGGACCACCCGGCGCTTGGGCTTTTGATGGACCCGACCAACTATTTCGAAGCCCACAACATCGGCAACATGGACAAGGTGTTGAAACAGATTTTTGACACGCTGTCCGACAAGATCAAGATTGGCCATGCCAAGGATGTGAAATTGGCGGGCGATGACAAGAGTGAGAAGCATGCCGAGTTGTATGAGGGTGCAGCCGAGTCCCACTCATTCCGCGGCGTCGGTTCCATCGAGCTTCCAGCACCCGGTCTTGGCAGTCTCAACTACGACTATTATTTGAAGCGTCTTTCGGAAAAGCATCCGAACATTCCCATGATCATCGAGCATCTTGACGAAACTGATGTTCCACGTGCAAAAAAGTTCATCGACGGCAAGCTTCGCGCACAGGGACTTTGAACATGGTTAAACTGCATGGTCGGACCTACACGCGCCGCGAAATTTCGGCGCATGCTGGCCAGTCTGCCCAGTTCTTTGGCGTGCGTCTCATGACGCTCGACAATGGGCTAGAACGTGGCGTGCGCATGCTCGAATTTCGCACCGGCACAGGTTTGCGGTTTACCGTCATGGTGGACCGCGCCATGGACCTGGCGGAATGCGAACACAAGGGCCGCGCCATGGGCTGGGTTTCGCCCACGGGATTCCGCAGCCCTGCCCTCACCGATACGGAATCCGAAGGCGGACTTGGTTGGTTGCGCTCGTTTTCGGGTCTTCTCTCCACTTGCGGTCTTGATCATATCCTGGGCATGACGGACGAGGGTGCAGAACACTATAACTATCCGTTCCGCAACAAGGTCTCGCATAATCTGCACGGGCGTGTAGCCGTCATCCCGGCCCATCTCTCAAGCTACGGTGAGATTTGGGAAGGGGATGACTGCACGCTCTATGCCGAAGGCACCATCGTGCAGTCCGCAGTGTTCGGTGAAAACCTGCATTTGATCCGCCGCCTTGAGGCGAAGGTTGGTGGCAATGAGATTGTGCTCAAAGACAGGGTGGTAAACCAGGCTTTCTATCGCACGCCGCACATGTTGCTCTATCACATCGACCTGGGCCATCCGCTTTTAAGTGACGGTTCGCGCTATATCGCACCTGTTTCAGATGTTGTGTGGGCCGCGCATGCGGGGAATGACTATCGCAAGCAAGGTGTGACCTACAAGAAATTCTCAGGGCCGCATGAAACTTATCGAGAGCAAGTGTGGCAATTCGAGATGGCCACGGACCACAAGGGCATGGTGCCTGTGGCCATTGTCAATGATGCAATGGGCTACGGCATCCTCATTGAAACGTCAAAGAAAGAGTTTCCTTGCCAAATGCAATGGCAGAACTTTCAGGCGGGCATGTATACGGTTGGCATTGAGCCTTTGACCAATCATGTGTTGGGAAAGAGCTACGCCAAGGAAAAAGGCGAGTTGATTTGGCTGGAACACGGGGAGGAGCGCTCATACACGACGCGCTTCACGACACTGGATGGCGCTCAGGAAATCGCCGACGCCGAACAACGCATCCGTGCAATAGCGCCTGATCTGAAAGATGACTACCCGGAACCAAGCGGAAACCATCTGCCGATAAGAATGTGATCATGAACAACACCCTCATGTCATTCGCGGGTCAAACACAAATTTCATGCCGCTGGCCGACATGGTTTTTTCGAATGATGTGCGCCAGTTTTTCAGCGGTGCGACGTCTGTGACAAGTAACTCCAGATCAAGCTGGCCTGCGTGGATCATGGCCATGGCGACTGCCCACGAGCGTGGGTTTGATGCAAAGCCTGACGTGACCTTGAGTTCGCGGTAGCAGATCAGATCAAACGGCAACATTGCTTCTTTTCCAACGATGCCCATTTGCATGAGATGGCCGCATTTGCGCAGATGCTTCATGGCATCGGCTATGCCGGGTGCAGCCCCGGAACATTCGATAACCCCATCGAAGCTTTCTTCCTGGCTTTGATCGCCGGAGAGGCTGACGGCAAATCCCATTTTCTCCGCAAGATCGAGCCTGCTTTTATCGCGCTCTGTTCCACGCACGGTTACAGCCGCGCCACAGGCGCGGGCGAGCTGTGCGGCGACGATGCCGATGGCTCCCGGTCCCACGACAAGGACGCGATCTCCAGCACCGATGTAGGGTGCATCACCAAACATTGAGTTGACGCAACACGCCACAGGTTCGGACATGGATGCAGCAGCATCGCTCATGTTGGCCGGCGGTATATGCAAACCCTTTGCAGGCAATGCCACACGCGGAGCCATGGCGCCGTTCACATGGGTGCCGATGGACTTTCGATTGCCGCACATGTTGGGCTTGCCGTTGCGGCAGTAGATGCAGATGTTGCACGTCGCATAGAAAGTTTCGGTGACGACGCGTTGGCCAAGCAGCGATGGTTGAACGCCAGGCCCAATTGCGTTGACGACGCCGCACATTTCATGGCCCATTGTAACTGTTGGGATGACCTTATACTCGCCTTTGTAGATATGAATATCCGTGCCACAAATTCCGGCTGCACTGACGTCAACAATCACATAGCCGGGGTCGGCAGTGGGTTCGGGCCTTTCGATGAAGGCCATATCGCCTGGTTCGTTTGAGAGCTTGGCAACGCCCAGCATCACTGCCCCTGTCATGCCCAGCATAGTGGCAAAGCGCAAACTATTGTCAACAACTAATATCTGTGATCACACATCTTGATTGATGCGTGAAGCCGTGTCAGTGTGATGCAGCCAACTATAAATGGGAGAATGTTCAATGAAAACCATGAAAGGGCCTGCCCTCTTCATCGCGCAATTCGCGGGCGACAAGGCACCGTTCAATAGTCTCGATTCCATAGCGAAATGGGCTGCGGGCCTTGGCTACAAGGGATTGCAGGTTCATAGCTGGGATCCTCGCTTCATCGACCTCAAGAAGGCCGCCGAATCGAAGACCTATGCCGACGAAGTGAACGGCACAATGCAAAAGCATGGTCTCGAAATCACGGAGCTATCAACTCATTTGCAGGGTCAGCTTGTGTCTGTGCACCCCGCTTACGATGTGATGTTTGACGGCTTTGCAGCACCCGACGTGCGCGGCAATCCGAAGAAGCGGCAGGAATGGGCCGTGCAGCAGATGATGTATGCTGCAAAGGCTTCAAAAAACCTGGGGCTGAAGGCGCATGTGACATTCTCCGGCGCACTGGCCTGGCCCTATGTTTACCCTTGGCCACAGCGCCCCGATGGGCTGATTGAAGAGGCCTTCAAGGAACAGGGCCGCCGCTGGACGCCAATTCTCAACGCCTTCGACGAAGCGGATGTGGACCTGTGCTACGAAATCCACCCCGGTGAAGACATGTTCGACGGTGATACCTTCGAGCAGTTCCGTGAAGCGGTTGGCAACCACAAGCGCTGCTGCATCAACTATGACGCCAGCCACTTCATCAAGCAGGCCATGGACTATGTGGCCTTCATCGACCACTACCACCCTTTCATCAAAGCCTTCCATGTGAAGGATGCCGAGTTCAACCCGACGGGCAAGCAAGGCGTGTTCTCAGGTTATCGTCCATGGCTGCAGCGCGCGGCACGGGACCGTTCACTGGGCGATGGTGGTGTGAACTATCGCCGGGTATTCTCGAAAATGACACAGTACGGCTATTCCAGCTGGGCTGTGTACGAGTGGGAATGCTGCATCATGCATCCGGAGGAAGCCGCCCGCAAAGGAGCGCCATACATTGCCGATCACATCATCCAGGTCACGGACAAGACCTTTGATGACTTTGCGGCGACGGGTGCTGATTTGAATGCGGTCCGGAAAATTCTCGGGGTTTCGTAACAGAAGCGATAAGCCCTTGTCATGAAAATAGCTTCGATTCGGAAAAAAGCGAGTGAGGGCCTGGAGGCTACCTTCAAGCCTCTGGCAGCCTCGACACTGAACGAGGATATTTATGAAGAGATCTGCCGCGCGCTGCGCGATGGCAGACTGCTCCCCGGGCAAAACGTCGGCATCCGCCAACTGGCGGATGCCGTCAACACATCATCGATGCCGGTGCGCGAGGCGCTGCGACGGCTTGAAGCGCAGGGGGTTTTGAAGACAAGACCCGGACGTGTCCTTTCCATACCCGGCCTCGACATTGACGAGGTTACGGAGATTTATGCGATCAGAATTTCGCTGGAGGGCCTTGCCGCTGAACGCGCGGCAAGCCAAGCTACACCTGCGGAAATGTCAAATGTGCAATTGATTTGCGAAAAAATGGACAAGAGCTTTGCCAACAATGGCGACTACCGGGATTTCTATCCTTTGAACTACCAGTTCCATATGGCCATTTATGCGGCTGCCCACATGCCGCATCTCATGCGGATCATTCAACCGTTATGGCTTCGGATTTCGCCATTCCTGTGGTCCATGTCAGACGAGCCGCATCTGCAATTTGCCATGGAACAGCACCATCAAGCACTCGACGCCATATTCAAGCGCGATGGTGCTGCTCTGAGACTAGCCATTGAAACCGACATTCTCCGTGCACAGACAATGCTTGGAAAAATTCTCAGAAAGTAGAGCAGCATGGCAAAAGCAAGTAAAGTCGTGATCACCTGTGCCGTGACGGGTTCCATTCACACGCCATCCATGTCGCCGTACCTGCCGGTGACGCCTGAAGAAATTGCCGATGCGGCGGTTGGCGCTGCAGAAGCGGGCGCTGCCATCATACACTTGCACGCACGCGATCCCAGGGATGGACGGCCAGACCAGTCACCCGCTGCTTTCGCACCCATCTTGCAATCCATAAAGCAACGCACAGGTGCTGTTCTCAACATTACCACCGGTGGCTCAGCCACCATGAGCATCGAGGAGCGCGTGGCACCGGCGGCCACGTTCAAACCGGAAGTGGCGTCTCTCAACATGGGAACGATGAACTTCGGACTGTTCCCTATGTTGGCACGCTTCAAGGACCTGAAACATCAATGGGAACATGATTATCTTGAAGGTTCCCGTTCGCGGATGTTCAAGAACACTTTTGCGGACATCGAGTACATTCTGAAAACCTGCGCTGAGAACGGTACTCGCTTCGAGATCGAATGTTATGACGTCGGTCATCTGTATACTTTGCAACACTTTGTTGATCGCGGGTTGGTGAAGCCACCGTTCTTCGTACAATCGGTGTTTGGAATTCTGGGTGGCATCGGCAATCATCCGGAGGACGTAATACACATGAAACGCACGGCAGACCGCTTGTTTGGCGACAGCTATCGCTGGTCCGTTCTCGGCGCTGGGCGCGGCCAGATGCAGATTGCGGCCATCGCGGCTGCCATGGGTGGTAATGTGCGCGTGGGATTAGAGGACTCACTCTGGATCGGCAAAGGCAAGCTGGCTGAAACCAATGCGCAGCAAGTGCGACAGGTGCGCCAGATCATCGAAGGCTTGGGTCTTGAAATTGCTTCACCAGATGAAGCGCGTGAAATTCTTGAACTGAAAGGCGGTGCCAATACAGGTTTCTGAGGTTTGGGGGGAATTCCACGGAACACAGTTCAGGCCAACGCTGTGCTCTTCTCAACCAATGGCCAGGAGGAATCATCATGATCCAAAGACGCAATCTACTTTCGGGTGCCGCTGTCCTGCCCTTTGCGGCCCTTGCGGCAACACAGGCAAAAGCGCAGGCAGGACGGGCCTTCTATTGGGTGTCCCATGGCGGCCCCGCCGATCCGGTTTGGACCTATTTTCTTGCAGGGGCCAACTTGTGGGCGAAGGACACAGGCAATACCGTCAACACATCGTTCCACTCCGGCGATGTGCCGTCACATCAGGAAGCCATGCGCTCGGCAATTGCGGCGAAGCCTGCCGGGATCGTGACGACGAGTCCTGATCCAGGCAGCCTTGTCAAAGTGGTTGAAGAGGTGCGTGCAGCGGGCATCCCCTGCATAAACTTCAATACGCCTGATCCAACGGCGGCTTTCCAGAGCTATGTTGGTGCCAATCTCGAATCTGTCGGCAAGGGCTGGGCACAATATCTTGTGGACAAGAATCTTGTGAAGGACGGCGACTTCATCTGGATGCCTGTTGAGGTTCCAGGTGCCACCTATGGCGTGCAGGAAGAGGCCGGAGCGTCAACGGTGTTGAAACCCAAGAACATCACATGGGA
Organism: Hyphomicrobiales bacterium; assembly: GCA_031398425.1. Lineage (GTDB taxonomy): Bacteria > Pseudomonadota > Alphaproteobacteria > Rhizobiales > Aestuariivirgaceae > Aestuariivirga. The sequence goes on from JANNNG010000143.1 coordinate 6,865, forward strand.
AGTGACTGATGCCACGCTGGACCAGGCCGAGGTCATCAACCGCATGGCCGATTATCTCACGGCCAACCGCCAGAAGATCAAGGCCATCATTGGTCTTGGCGATCTTGTGACGGGATCCATCAAGCGCGTGTTTGACCAGGTGGGCGTGAAGCCTGGGGAAATTCCTGTGGTGGGTTGGGGCAATTCCATCGACACGACACAGGAAGTGCTCAACGGTTTCGTCAATGCTGCGCAGTGGCAGGATCCACATGCCACGAGCTACATGGCGCTGTCGCTGGCGTCCATGGCAGCAAGTGGCATTCCGCCGGGCTTCGACATCATAACGGGTGCGCTCTATGAAAAAGACACTGCTGCGATCTATGACAAGATTCTGAAGGGTTGACGACCATCGCCCAGGCAGCATGCTTTGTTAGGCGTGCTGCCTACTTCTTTTAATTACAAAGGATACCGTTGATGGAACAATCGTTGCTGCAGCGGTTGATCGCAAAGCCCGAGCTTGGGCCTCTGATCTTGCTGCTTGTACTTGTTGTCGTGTTCACGAGCATCAATCCGGATTTTCTTTCGGCGCTCAATATTTCCAACGCAGTTTCATTCACAGTGGAGTTGGGTTTGATCGCACTGGCCATGACATTGTTGATGACGGCGGGTGAGTTCGACCTTTCGGTCGGTTCTGTCTTTGGCTTCTCCGCCGTTCTGATGTGGACGCTGTTCAACACGGGCACGATGCCCATGGCCGCTGCATTTGTCATCGCGATTGCGGTTGCCCTGTTTATTGGCTGGGCCAATGGCTGGTTTGTGACGCGGCTGCAAATTCCATCGTTTCTTGTCACACTCGCCATGTTGCTGATCGTGCGTGGTACAGCGCTTTACACCACGCAAGGTTTTCCTCAGAATACCTGGACCGCTGAAGACCAGTGGCTGGCAAAAGTGCTGGTGGGTGATTTCAACATCGGCGGCATCCGGATTTACATGTCCCTGTTCTGGTTCATTTTGGCGGCTGTCATCACGCACATCATTCTCACACAATCAAAATTCGGCAACTGGATTCAGGCTTCGGGTGGCAATTCAAACGCGGCGCGCGCACGCGGTGTGCCTGTCCATCGCGTCAAGGTGCTGCTGTTCATGTTGTCATCAGCCATGGCGGCATTTGCAGGTGTGATCAGTTCCATCCGCACGCAGGCAGCAAATCCGAACTCAGGCACAGGCTATGAGCTTGAAGTCATTGCCATGGTGGTCATCGGAGGCACAGTTCTGACCGGCGGGCGCGGCACAATTATCGGCACCGTACTCGGCATCTTCATTCTGCGTTTAATGCGCAATGGCATCGTGATGATCGGCGTTCCGGGTCTTGCCTACAATATTTTCATCGGTGCCATCATTCTCGGCATGATGGTGCTGCACAATTATATCGAACGCCGCCATCAGGCAGGAACCTGAGCTATGAACACTGCCACAGAATTAAATGGTGAAATGGTCCGGATGACGGGGATCACCAAACACTATGGCAAGGTACAGGCCCTGCGTGGCGTCAACTTCACTTTGCGGAAGAATGAGATCGTGGGCCTTCTTGGTGACAATGGTGCGGGAAAGTCCACGCTCATCAAGGTTCTTTCGGGTGCTGTACCGCTTACCTCCGGCGAAATTCACATCAAGGGCCGCAAGCTGGAGATCAAAAGCACCAATGATGCCATCGCCAACGGAATTGAAACGATCTATCAGGATTCAGCTCTGGTTCCCCAGCTCTCCATCGCGCGCAACCTGTTTCTGGGTCGCGAACCGACCAAAGGTTTCCTTGGTGTCATGGATCATAACATGATGAACAACGTGGCACGCGACCTGTTGAAGCAAGTGGGTATCACCAAGAACATTCCACCTACAACGCCCATCGGCTCACTTTCGGGCGGTGAACGCCAGGCTGTGGCGATTGCAAGGGCCATGCATTTTGACAGTGACATCATCATCCTCGATGAACCCACCAACAACCTCGGTGTCGCTGAAACCCAAGGCGTGCTGCGTTTCGTGCGCGGGGCACGAGACTCAGGCCACTCCTGCATTTTCATCGCGCATAATATTCACCATGTCTTTCAGGTGGTGGACCGCATTGTGGTCATGCGCCGGGGTATCGTTGTCGCAGAAAATCTGAGCCCCAGGACGTCAACGATCGAGGAAGTGGAAAGCGTCATCACTGGTGATCATGAATAGCCCAACGGTTTACCCAGTGTCCTGTCGTTTAAGAATTCTTCGACTTGCTGCAGATCCTTGAGACCAGCGCCCGCACCGACTGCTTGAATGGAAAGTGCCGCAGTGGCTGAGGCAAAGCGCAAGGCCTTGTCGGGCGGCACGCCGCGCACCAGGCAATGCATGAAGCCAGCCAAGAAATTGTCGCCGGCACCCGTGGTATCGACCGCGGGAACCTTGAAGGCAGGGCACTCAAAAACCTCATCGTCAATGAAGGCGATGATGCCTTTGAGCCCACGCTTGAGAATGACGTTCTTGACACCGCGTTTTCTGAATTCTGCTGCGATGATCCGCGGATCTGTTGATCCCGTCAGCAGTTCCGCCTCCAATTCGCTGGGTGCTGCGTAATCAAGATACTGCCATGCCTCGCGCAGGCTGCCATCCAGTCCGTCCTTGATGTAGTCCATGACCATGTCAGCCACGGTGATGGCCCCTGCGGACTTTGCTTTGCGCAGCAGTGGCAGTACGGCATCACGATCAAACCGTGGTGCCCAATAAAGACTGCCAATGGCGAAGACTTTCAATCCGGGTTTGATCAGGTCAAGATTGTAGTGTTCCGGCCCCATTGCCACAGCAGAACCTGCGCGCGCGCCCAAGAAAACATGTTCGCCGCTGTTGTCGATCAGAACGATGCTAGTGGTTGTCGGGATATTCGGATCAAGGCACAGTCCCGCTGTGTTGATGTTTCTGGCTTTGCATTGTTCAAGGATGAATTTGCCTTGTGCGTCGTCTCCGATCACCGCCATCAGGCCAACTGGGTTTCCCAGTTTGGCCAGAGCCGTTGATTGGTTCATTGCGTCGCCACCCGCCGCCAGCGTGATGCCGGACGCCATGCCGGTTTCACCCATGCTCGGCATGGTTTCGAGGCCAGCTGCCAGAACATCAACCACCGACATGCAGGCGCAAATGATTTCAGGATCGCCGTTCAAATTTGATGATCCCAGGCTCAAATGAGTTTGTACTGTTTCGCCTTGTTGCGCAGGAACGGCAGGCCGTTGTCCATGACTTCTTCCATGTTGCTGGCAACGGGACGCCAGACCGCGAGGCCATAGCCCACTTCCGGCGGCATGTTGATGAAGCTTTCCATGGCAAGCCCGCCTTTGAAACCAATCGCTGCGAGCGTGGCATAGACTTCATCCCAGTCGCAAGTGCCAGAGCCAGGCGTGCCGCGATCACTTTCGGAGAGGTGAATGTATTTGAGGTACTTGCGCGCATCAAGGATGCCGTTGCCAGCACCTTTCTCCTCGATGTTCATGTGATAGGTGTCGAGGTGGATGAACATGTTCTCGGCACCCACGCGCTCGATCATCTCGACAGCTTGCCAGCCTGTGTTGAGGAGATGGTTTTCGTAGCGATTGACGGGCTCGATACCAAACAGCAGGCCGCGCATCTTGGCGTGCTTTGCTGCGGCTGAAAGGGCTTTTGTGATATTATCATACTCCTGCATTGTCGGTGGAACGCCGGTGCGTTCGCCAATGCCACCATAGGTGACACCTGAGAGTGCGAGACTTCCCATGTCCGCCGCCTTGTCGATGGCGACTTTCAAATGATCAATTGCCCCGTCGGGATTGACTGACGCCCAATTCTGCTGTGGCAGGCCGAGGGAACAGACGGATTTCAGATCGTGTTTTTCCAGCAGGGCCCGTGAATGGGTTGCATCAACCATCGGCGCATTGAGCAGCGCAATCTCGATGAAATCCATCTTGTAGTGGACAGCGCCTGCGATGGCTTTTTCGGCCCCGGCGCGATCCCAGTTCATTGTCCACATGCTTGTATGTACGCCAAACCCTTGCATGATCAGTTTCTCCTGTGTGCTGTGAAATGAAGTCGTCCCGCGACCCAACGAAGGACCATGACGCCGACGAGGAACAATCCCCAGACGGCGGTGGAAAGATGTTGATTGGCCCCCAACAGGTTGAGGCCAGACGAGAGGATTTGCAATATGACGAGGGCCAGCACCACTGGCACGACGCGGCCAAAGCCGCCAAACGGATCAACGCCGCCGAGGAAACAGGCGAGCACCGTGACAAGCAGAAGTGCTTCACCATGGCCAACCCGAACAGAATTGAACCGCGTCAGCATCAATATGCCAACAATCGCGCACATCGCACCGGAGAGCGTGTAAACGAGGGTCAACGTGCGCTTGGTGTGCAGGCCGGAATATTCTGCCGCACGGATATTGGAGCCGATCATATACACTGAAAAACCATGGCGCGTTCGTGTAAGAATAATGTGCCAGACAATTGCGGCGACGATGAAAAGCAGCATCGGCACCGGCACCCCAAGAAGGCTGCCGTGACCGATGGTTTCAAGAAATGGCGGAAAGCCGGAAATGTCTCCGCCGCGCGTCAGGAACTCGCCAAGCCCCCGCAGGAAAATCATCATGGCAAGTGACACGAGAATGGGGTGTGCGCCTATATACGCAATGACCAGACCCATGACGAGCCCGGCAGTTGCGCCGACCGCAATGGCGGCCAGACACCCCAGAACGAGGGCGCCGAAGGGTGCATCCACTCCGCCGTACTGAATTAGAATCCAGGCAAGGGTAAGGCCTGCCAGATTTGCCGTGTAGATGACAGCCAGGTTGAAGCCACCGGAGATGATCGGCATAAGCATGGCAAGGGTGAGCAAACCCAACTCCGGCAACTGAAATGCCATCGAACCCAGATTGGCGGATGTCAGGAATTGCGGGCTGGCAAAACTGAAGACGATTACAACAAGAATGAGGAAAGCCAACAGTCCAGAGACGCCCTGCCCCAGGCTGCGATCAATGTTGGCAAGCAAAACGCGCATCAGCCGGATCCCTTTCTGGCACCCAAGAGCTGTCCAAACTTGATGTTGGAGGTTGAGATTGCCACGAGAATGATGACGCCAACCACCATCTTGAAGGCAAAGGGTGACACACCCAAGAGATTGAGGCCGTTCTGGGTGATCGATACGAGCAGAACCCCGAAAAAACATCCGAGTATGGACCCGCGTCCGCCGCCCAGTCTTGCTCCGCCCAGGACGACCGCTGCAAGCACATCAAGTTCTCGGCCAAGCAAGGCATTGGGAACAACTTCCTGCGCAATGTTGACCTGCATTAGGCCGCCGATGCCAGCCATCATGCCCATCCAGCCAAAGGCAATCACCTGCATGGCTGCAATATTGACTCCGGCCCGACGCGCGCCCTCGGCGTTGTCACCGAAGGCGAAGAGCTGGCGACCAATGGACGTGTAGCGCAGCAGGAACCAGGTTGTCCCCATCGCCACCACCATGGCCAGGACAGCCAGATTGAGGTTTGCCGATGAACCATCGGCGGCTTCAACCTTGAAGACCGAAATGCGATCCGTCCACCAGTCGGGCAAGGCATAGATCGATTTACCGGATGTCAGAAACATCAGGATGCCGAAGAAAGCATTGAAGGTCGCGATGGTGACAACAATGGATACGATGCGAAAGACATGGATCAGTGCCGCATTGATCAAGCCCAGTGCGAATCCCAACAGACCCGCCAAAACAATGCCGATGAGCCAGTTGCCGCCGCCCAGGGCAGGAAACATCAACGCACAAACATACTGGACGATGGAGGCTGCCACAGCGAAGGAAATATCAATGCCACCTGCAATCAGCACAACCAACAACCCCATCGCCCAGATCACGTTGACAGCGTTGTTGTTGAGCAGGGAAGCCAAATTCTGAAAGGTGAGAAAACTGTTGGTTGCCAGGGAGAGAAAAATGCATATCGCCAGCAGTACCGCAAAAAGCCGTAACTCCACGGGATGCGATCGGATGAGGTTATGCATAGACGGCCGCTTCCATGGCTTCAATGCTGGAGTTTCCCGGATTGTATTCACCCACGATGCGTCCGCCCGCCATGTGCAGAACCCTGTCGCAATTGTAGAAGACCTCCGTGATCTCGTCAGAAATCATCAGTATGGCCAGGCCGTCGTCAGAGAGGTTGCGAATGATCTTGTAAATGCCGGCACGTGCGCCAACATCGACACCAACCGTTGGGCAATCAAGAATCAGCAACTTTGGTTTTGTCGCCAGCCATTTTGCGAGGACAACGCGCTGCTGATTTCCACCGGAAAGCGTTGCTACTGCATCCAGCGTATTGCCAAACTTGACTGAGAATTCCTGCAAGCCACGGTCAGCGGTTTGCATTTTTTTTGCTGTGGAAATCAGTCCATTGGCGTCAGAAATTCCGGGCAAGACCGCCATGACTGCATTGTCGGCGATAGATTGTGGCTGGATCAGGCCGAGTGCCAGCCGGTCCTCTGACACATAGGCAATGCCCGCAGAAACGGCGTCGCGGTTTGAATTCAGGGAAAGTGTTTCACCGTTGAGACGCACCGTGCCATGATCAGTGCGGGTCATTCCGAACAAGACGTGGGCCAATTCGGTGCGGCCTGCCCCGATCAAACCTGTGAGTCCGAGAATTTCGCCCTTCCGGATTGTAAAGCTGACGTCTTCAAATTCGTTGTTACGTGTGAGGTGTTCAACCTCGACAACAGGAGACAGTGCCACACTCTCACGCGCAGCGACGTGACGGTCAAAGGTCTTGCCGGTCATCAATTCAGTGAGGCGCGCCTGCGTCATTCCTTTTGTAGGATAGACGCCGACCAGCTTGCCATCACGTAAAACTGTGACACGGCTTGCAATATCGAGGACTTCCGCGAGACGATGGCTGACAAAGACAATCGCAACACCGGACGTGGATAGTGTGCGAACAACCTCCATCAGCTTGTCTGTTTCTGCTTGTGTCAAAGACGCCGTTGGTTCGTCCATGAAGATCAGTTGTGCGTCGCTGATCAGCGCCCGTGCAATCGCAACAATTTGTCGCTGGGCGATAGGCAATGTGTTGAGGCCGGCATTGAGGTCAAGTTCAACACCAAGCTTTGCAAGTGCTGCACGCGCCATTTCAGAGATCTTGCTGTAGCTTACGAGGCGGGGCTTTCCACCCACAAGCGTTTCAAAGGCAATATTCTCGGCGACGGTCATCTCGCCAAACAGGGCCAAATCCTGCCAGATCACTGCAATGCCGCGGGCTCTGGCCAATTGTGGCGTTGTGCGCGTTTCCGCATGGCCGAAATACTCCATCTCGGCGCCCGTTTCAGGTTGATAGACGCCGGTGATGATCTTGATCAGCGTGCTCTTGCCGCAGCCGTTTTCGCCGGCCAGACAATGAACTTCGCCGCGCCCGACTTCAAATGACACATCATCAAGTGCACGGACGCCGCCAAAGTTTTTTGAAACATGTGCAAAGCGGATTGCTGGCACATCACTATCTGCTTTTCGAGCGGTATGCTCGTCCATTCCCCGTCCCACTCTCAATTGAAAGAGGCGAGAGCGGCATTGAGGCCGCCCCCAACCGTCAGGGAAAGTTAGAGGCCCATTCCGGCGAGCTTGTCGACGGTGTCGGCATTGATCGGAATGAGATTGACAGTGATAATATTCTTGTCGCCATCAATCGTGATTGGACCCAAGCCCGGTACATCAGCACCGTCCTTGAGCGTTCCGTCGAGCAGCATCTTGCCAATCGTGACGAAAACCTTGCCGGCCTCCATCGGGTTCCACATGAAGCCGCCAGTGATGGCACCGCTCTTCAGCAGCTTTTGTCCCTGTCCTGGTGAATGCGGTCCAACAATCGAGACCTTGCCGATCTTGCCCTGCTCTTCCACGGCGCGACCCGCACCAACTGGTCCCTGGCTGCCAAAGGCAAGGATACCGACAAGATCAGCATGTGCCGCCATCAGGTCGAGTGCTGTCTTGCGGCTGTCATCGACATTTTCAGCCACACCATAACGGTCGCCCACGAGTTTCAGATCGGGGTGATTGGCTTTGAGATAGGCAATCGCAAAATCAGCCCAGGCATTGTGCAGTGGCACAGTAAGCGATCCCACATACATGGCGTAGCTGCCCTTGCCGCCGGTCTTTTCTGCGAACAACTTGGCATGGCTTTCACCAAAACCCTGGGCTGACGCCATTTCAAAGTCGACATCCTTGTTCTTGAGGCCTGGACCTTCGTGGGCAACCACCTTGATGCCTGCCTTCATTGCCTTTTCAAGCACGGGCTCAAGTGCCTTCTCGTCGTTCGGCACAACACCGATGACTTTGACGCCCTTGGCAATCAGGTCTTCGATGGCACGAACCTGCAGGGCAGGATCAGCACTCGTGGGCCCAATCATGAACGCGTCCAAGCCAAGAGCGGCACCCTGTTCCTTGATTCCCGCCTCCATGGCGTTGAACCACGGAATGCCGCCGATCTTGACGACAACGCCAACACCTTCGCCAGCCGCATGAGCCAGATTGACGCCCGTAAAGCTTGCCGCAACCGCAGCACCACCGACACTCAGAAATTTTCTACGCTGCATTGTATCCTCCCATTGATGCCTTTGTGGCATATTTCTCTATTGCGCAATCGATTGTGCACTGTATTCTAACATTACGCGGTTTCAATAAGATTCTACGACAATGCAAGATCGATCAGGAAATAAGGCTACAATTCGAGGCGCGAGTCAAGGCTTGAAAAGACCAGAGTCTCTCTGCTCGACGTTGACACGACCACAAACTCGTCATCCCCGCGAAAGCGGGGAGCCAGACTTCCAACATTCTCAGTTGCTGCAGCAAAAAAACACTTTGAAAGTGACGAATGCAACAGCCCATGCAAAATCGCAAGACGACGATCTACGATATTGCCCAGCGCAGTGGAGCTTCAGCATCGACAGTCAGCGCGGTCCTCAACGGCACCTGGTCGGGGCGGCGCATCAGCAAAGACACTGCAGAACACATCTCCAAGATCGCTTTAGAAATAGGCTATGCCATAAACATGCAGGCGCGTGGCCTGCGGCAAGCACGATCAGGCATGATTGGCATGATTGTCCCCACGCATGACAACCGATTTTTTTCCTCACTCGGACAAAGCTTTGATTCATTGGCAAGAGCACGTGGTTTATGCCCCGTGATCGCCAGTACACTGCGCAGTCCGCAGGAAGAAAAGCGCATCGTTGAAACCCTCATCTCTTATGCAATCGATGCCTTGTTCATCGCAGGTGCAACGGATCCGGAACAACTGGGAAAGATCTGCACTGACGCCAATCTCAAACACATCTACGTCGATCTTCCGGGAAAGGACGCCCCTTCCGTACTGACTGACAATTTTCTCGGTGCGCAAATGTTGACACGAAAGCTTCTCGCAGAAACCCCTTGTCGTGCAAAAGGACCTCGCGCCAAATCCTATCTGATTGGCGGCACAATCAATGACCACGCAACGGTGCGCCGGATTGAAGCTTTTCGCCAAACGTTGGGAGAGGCCCGGGTGGTTGTGGATGAACGTCAAATCATTCAATGTGGCTACGCACCACGGCAGGCCGCAAAGGCGATATCCCAGTTGTACGGCGAGATTGGCGGATTGCCTGCTTGCCTGTTTGTCAACTCCCTTACCGCTTTCGAAGGCGTGATGAGTTTCTTCGCCACACTGCCTGCATCTGCATTTTCAGACAGCGCCATCGGGTGTTTTGACTATGATCCCTTTGCCGGATTTCTGCAGTTTCCGGTTTATATGGTCCGGCAAGATACGCACCAATTGATTACCAAGGCTTACGAACTTCTTGATCACGATGTTTTCGACAGCAGTGTGCATGAAGTCGACCCTGAACTTATCGAGCCGCGTACCATTGCCATCGAAAACCTTGGTGAACTCGGGTAGGCCTATGCCAACATCAGCGAAACATCGGCGGACGAGCATCGAGCCATTGGCCTTGAGCCCTGCCTGATTGTGCCACTGCGAATACGGCAGCCATGGAGCGCAGCCCATCTTCTGCTCGGGGGTAGAGATTGGCAGCAGGGTTGATGGCGCGACCTTGCTTCTGGGCGTGAATGGCTTCGGCCAGATCCTTGTAGATATTGGCAAAGGCCAAAGGCATGCCTTCCGCATGGCCGACGGTAACACGGCTGGTGCGGTCAGCCTCCGGCGACAATTCCGCCTCGCCGCGTTCGATGACCTGAAGACGCTGGCCGAGAGGCATCCAGTAGAGCTGGTTCGGTTGTTCCTGCGACCAGCGCAAGCCCCCCTTTTCGCCAAACACCTGAATGCCAAGGCCGTGCTGGCGGCCAATCGCGACTGAAGATGTCCACAGGCGGCCAACGGTTCCACCGGACATGCGAAAGTTCACCATGGCATCGTCTTCCAGCACGCGACTTGGGATGCAGGAGGCGATATCTGCCGACAGCTTTTCAACGTCCTGTCCTGTCACAAAGCTTGCCATGTGCAAGGCGTGGATGCCGCAGTCAGCGAACTGCGCAGAGACGCCCGCTTGTGCGGGGTCATAGCGCCACCGCACACGCGGGTTGTCGGCGTTTGCAGCATCGGCATGGTGGCCGTGAGCAAATTCGGCGACAACCAAACGTACGTGGCCGAGATCACCACGCGCCACCATGGCCCGCATATGACGCACCAACGAATAGCCGGTGTAACCATAGTTCACAGCGCAGATGCGTCCCGTTGACTGGGCGAGCTTCACGATTTCTTCGCCTTCCTCCACCGTCATGGTCATCGGCTTTTCGCACAGCACGTTGAAACCTGCCTCGAGAAAAGCCTTGGTGATTGCAAAGTGCGTTGCGTTTGGTGTGGCAACTGTCACAAGATCCACAGGGTCAGCGCGTTTGCTTTCGCCTGCCAGCATTTCCTGCCAGTCGCCATAGGAGCGATCTGCGGCAAGGCCCAGGTTCTGGCCGAAAATTCGGCCGGCCTCTTTCCGATGGTCAAGTGCACCAGCGACGAATTCAAACTCAGCATCAAGCCTGGCACCCAGGCGATGGGCCGGACCAATCTGGCTGCCTTCGCCGCCACCAATCAGCCCCCACTTCAACTTTGTCATTGTGTTGTCCCCAACTGTGTCATTTGCATTCGTCATCTCAAAATGCAGAAAGTTTTACCCACAACTTCGCGTCGCTGGATTCAGCCACTGCGGCTACGATGCGGCTGACTTCGAGTCCATCGCGAAACGTGGGCCAGATGGATTTTCCTGTCGCAATCGCTGTGAGGAAATCCTTTGCCTCAATGATGATCTGGTCCTGATAACCGGTGCCATGACCCGGCCCCTGGCAAAAAGCAAGATAGTCTGGGTGCGCCGGTCCCGTCAAAATCCTGGTGAAGCCACGTGTTGCTTCCGGTCCTTCTGCACGATACAGCCAGATGGCGTTCTGGTCTTCCTGATCGAAGCGGATGGCACCTTTTGTGCCAAAGACTTCATAGGCGTAGCCCATCTTGCGGCCCGTCGCGACGCGGCTAAAATACATTTGCCCCATGCAGCCTCGTTCAAACCGGCACATCAACTGGGCATGATCATCGTTGGTGACTTTTTCCATTGTCACGCCAGCAGGGCGTTCGGCATGAACCGTTTCCACCATGGCCATCACTTCCGTGACAGGCCCCAACAAGGCCAGCGCACAGTTGATCATGTGCGGCGCCAAATCGCCCATGGTGCCATTGGCTGATCCTCGCGTGCGCCAGCTGGCAGGCAGCATCGGATCTGCGAAAAAATCTTCAGTATGTTCACCACGGAACCAGTTCACGTCTCCGATCACACCATCGGCGATCAGCTTGCGGGCGAATTGCGTCGCGGGCGTGCGCACATAGTTGAAGCCCACCATGTTGACGACACCAGCGGCTTCAGCGGCCGCTGTCATTGCCCTGGCATCCGCAAGAGAGGCGCCCAATGGTTTTTCACAGAACACGGGCTTGCCCAAGGCGAAGGCTGCTTCGGCAATGCGGCGATGGAATTCTTGTGGCGATGCAATGACAATCGCTTCAACGCCGGGTTCGCGAACGAGCACCTGCCAGTCAGCGGTGGCATGCAAAAAACCGAATGCTAAGCGATATCTCTCCGCCGACTCAAAGGTGCTTGCGCAGACCATGTCCAGCCTCGGTCTCAAACCGGTGCCAAAGACCGAAGCAACAGACGCCATGGCCACGGCATGGGCTTTGCCCATATAGCCGCCACCAATAATTCCTATGCCAATTTCAGACACTTTCCTTCGACCTTCCACAACATCTTGCAACTACGTGCAAATCTCGTATCGTAAACCCAAACTTGGCGCAACAACGGAAGCAGTGGGATATTTAAGTGCGATGCTATCTGTGTTGACTGACAAGTTTTCGCGCAAAAGTTTTCTGGTGATTGGACGTGCAGGGCTTGATCTCTACCCTGATCCGCCGGGCACGCGCACCGAAGATGCTACGCAATTTGTATCAGCTCTTGGTGGCTCATCGGCAAACATTGCAGCAGCTCTGGTGCGGCAAGGCATGAAAGCGGCACTGCTGACTTGCGTATCTGATGATGCCGTCGGGCGCTTCTGCCTCAATCAGTTGGATCGCTATGGCATTGACCGCAACTTTGTGAGGTCCATTGGCGGAGAGTGGCGCAATTCCCTGGCACTCGCTGAAACCCGAACAGAGAACCATCAATCTGTAATCTATCGCAATGGCGCAGCCGATTTCCAGATGGATGTGGGCGATGTCGAAGCCGTGGATTTCAGCCGTTTTGGTGCTGTGGTCACAACGGGAACCGTATTTGCGAGCGAGCCTTCACGCAGTGCGGCGTTTCACGCTTTTGAACTTGCGCGGAAGGCCCAAGTACCGCTGATTTTTGATGTGGACTACCGCCCCTATAGCTGGCCTTCTGCGGAAGTGGCTGCCGAAACCTGTTCGCGTGCCGCCGCACTTTGCGATATGGTCGTGGGTAATGATGAAGAATTCGGCTTGATGGCAGACGGTCATGAAAATGGCCTGGCGAAGTCCAAGAGCCTGCTGGCTGCGGGAGCAGAAATCGTGGTTTACAAAATGGGTGCGAAAGGCGCCATTACGATAACCATCGATGGCGAATTCAAAACTGGCATCTACAACACCCATGCCTTGAAACCCACAGGTGCTGGCGACAGTTTCATGGGAGGTCTTTTGGCAGGCCTTGCCAACGGTTGCTCAATACGTGACAGTGTACTGCGCGGGTCGGCATCGGCTGCCATTGTTGTTTCGCGCGTGGGATGCGCACCAGCCATGCCCACGATTGCCGAACTTGACGCTTTCATGGCGAAGCAAGCCGAACCCGATTAAGACCGAGGAACATTGCCACATGCACATTCCACGCTATGACAACCAAAACCGTGCCATTTTGGACGTGGACAATCCGCTTGTGCCGCTCAACTATTTCAACATCGTCAAGCTGAAACGCGGCGAAATGTTTGACTATCGTATTGCCGGTTATGAAACCTGTGTGGTTCCAGCCACGGGAACTGTGACTGTTGAAGTGGGTGGTGAGACATTCAAGAACATCGGCAATCGTGGTGTTGATGTATGGGATGGTGAGCCGGAAGGTGTCTATGTGCCAACCAACGTCGGCACGCGTTTCACGTGTCAGTCTGATCAGACCGAGGTGTTCATAGCCGGTGCAAAGTATGATCAGACACTGAAGCCCTTTGCAGTACGGGCCAATGACATCGACCAGATCCAGTATGGTTCTGATGACACGAAGACCCATCGCAAGATCAAACATATCCTTGGTCAGAACTATCATGATCGTGTGGGTCGGCTGCTTGTGAGCGAACTTTTCACGGTGGGGACCGGGGGCTGGTCTGGCTTTCCAAGCCACAAGCACGATACAGACAGGCTTCCCGAAGAGAGCCGCCATGATGAAACCTACAACTTCCGCTTCAAGCCCAATTATGGTTCTGGACTGCAGATGTTGCAGCGTGAGGACAACTTGCCAGGTGAAGCCTATCACGTGATGGACGGCTCGACGATCCTTCTCGATAAGGGCTATCACCCGGTATGCGTTCTGCCCGGATATGAGATGTACTACTTCACCATTCTGGGCGGCCTCAGCCAGCGCAGTCTGAAGCAGTATTTCCAACCCACTCATGCCGCGCAGTTGCACACGATCCCTGGCATTCTTGACATGGTAGCCAAGTTCAAATGAGTCTGGTGACGCTGGCTCAGGTTCTACAACCCGCGCTCAAGCAGGGTTACGCCGTTGCTGGCGTGGTGTGTCTGGGTTGGGAGGACATGCGCGCCTTTGTCGAGGCGGCGGAGATTGAACGCGCACCCATTATTCTGCAAGCTGGGCCCGGTTGCCGCGAACACACGCCGCTCCCCGTGCTTGCGAAGATGTTTCTGCATCTGGCAGAGCAAGCATCTGTGCCAGTGGTTGCTCATCTTGATCACGGTTATTCCACAGAGGAATGCCGAAAAGCGATCGAGGCGGGTTTTACATCGGTCATGTTTGACGGGTCGAAGATGCCACTCAGCCAGAATATCGATGAGACCGCTGCGATTGTCGCCATGGCACATCTTGCAGGTGTTTCATGCGAAGGCGAGGTCGGTTTTGTGGGCTATGCCGGAGGTGCGGCATCGACGGGCACTGAACCTTTGGAAGCTGCGCTGTTTGCCAAGGAGACCGGTGTTGATGCCATGGCGATTTCAGTGGGGAATATTCATTTGCAACAGAACCACGAAGGCAAACTTGATGAAGGACGCATTCGCGCCATTCAAGCTGTAACGCGCGTGCCGCTGGTGATCCATGGCGGGTCTGGTGTTCCTGCCTCTCAGCGCATTGCATTGGCGACGGGCACACATATTTGCAAATTCAACATCGGCACCGAACTGCGCATGGCCTTTGGTCTTGCCCTGCGTGAGGCCGTGAACAAAGACCCCATCCGCTTCGACCGCATTGCGATCCTCAAAGAAACCCACGCCCCCGTTGTTGACGCCACGCGCAAGGTGTTGCGAGGCTTAGGTTGTTCAGGTCGCGCCTGATTTGATACCCGTAGCGATAGAACTCACTCATTTGCTCGCTTCCCCTCGTGGGCTGGCAGTCCGTTGCAAGACGTCTCCAAACTGTGACAAAGGCAGGA
The DNA here is from genome assembly GCA_031398425.1 of Hyphomicrobiales bacterium. GTDB lineage: Bacteria > Pseudomonadota > Alphaproteobacteria > Rhizobiales > Aestuariivirgaceae > Aestuariivirga. Next base: position 21,994 of record JANNNG010000143.1, read on the forward strand.
GCGCTGTGCTGGCATAAGGCCACCTCAGTCAAACGTGATGGACTTGAATTTTCTCGTTTGTTCCGTAAGGGCCAGTTCCGTGGGTAATCTTTCCATGGAAGACGCGCCATAGAAGCCGTGGCAGTTTCGTGTCGTCTTGAGAATAAAGCCGGCATCTTCGGGTGATGAGACGGGGCCGCCGTGCACCAGTACGATGGCATTCTTGTTGACCCTCAAGGCGGCTTCCGACCAGGCATCGACGATGGCCGGGCAATCTTCCAGCTTCAACGCCGTCTTCGAGCCAATTGATCCGCCCGTGGTCAAACCAAGATGGCAGACAATGATGTCCGCCCCCGCCCTGGCCATGGCGGCAGCTTCATCGACATTGAAAACGTAGGGTGTGGTCAGCATGTCTTTCGCATGGGCAAGGGCGATGAGATCGATTTCGTGGGAGTAAGACATGCCGGTTTCTTCGAGGTTGGCGCGGAAGATGCCGTCGATCAGACCCACAGTTGGAAAATTCTGAATGCCGGAAAACCCGGTGGCCTTCAGATCATCAAGAAATTTGTCAAACATGCAAAAGGGATCGGTGCCATTCACGCCTGCGAGAACAGGCGTGCGCATCGTTACGGGCAAGACTTCCCTGGCCATGTCCATGACGATGTCATTGGCGTTGCCATATGCGAGCAAGCCCGCAAGCGAGCCGCGCCCGGCCATGCGATAGCGACCTGAATTGTAGATGACGATGAGATCAATACCGCCTTCCTCTTCGCACTTTGCCGAAAGGCCGGTGCCAGCACCACCGCCGACAATGGGAATGCGGCGAAGTTTCATGTCCTGAAATTTTTCCATCAGCGCGGATCGCTCGTAGCGGGGCACTCAGTTCTTCCTTTCGGGGTTTGGTGTGATGCTGCGAAATGCGTCGAGAACGGCTTCCACAAATTCGGGGTCATTGATATTGGCGTTCACACGCGTGACCGAGCGGCGGCTTGTTGGTCGTAGGGTGACTTCGATTGCCTCGAACAGGGCATTGTCAGCTTCGAGATCGTGGAAAGGCTTGCCGGGTGCATCAATCAGCGACACGCCTTGTTCCGGCAGCAGGAAACGAACCTCACCTTCCATCTGATTGAGGCGTATTGCAATCCACTGGCCCATGGCACGGTTTTCGTCTGGCGTGGTGCGCATCAGCGTGACGTTCGGATTGTGAACTACAAACCTCCGTGTACTGAATTTTTCTGGCACCGTATTGCGCGGACCAAAATTGACCATGTCCAGGGCACCAACCGAGCCCACATAGGGAACGCCCGTACGGATGGAAGCACCGAAGCGGTCTTCTGTTGCCGGAAATATGCCGCCCACCAGCAGATCCGCCACCTCGGTGGTGGTTATATCAATAAGACTGCTGATGAGGCCCGAATCCACCAGATGTTCCATGGAGCGGCCTCCGGTTCCCGTGGCGTGGAAAATCAGACAATCGTAGTCCACTGCGAGGCGTTTCTGAATGGCCTGAACGCAAGGTGTGGTGACACCAAACATCGTGAGGCCCACGGCGGGTCTTGCAGTTGCGCGCTTTTCGCCGACAGCGGAGAGGCCCTTCATCATACCTGCGAGAGCATTTGCAGCGTTGGACAAGATGCGCTCTGTGATGGAGTTGATGCCTTGCACGTCGGCCACGGAATACATCATCATGATATCAGCGGGACCAACGTAGTGACCGACTTCACCGGAGGCGACTGTCGATACCATGATCTTAGGAATGCCGACAGGCAGCTTGCGCATACCGGCTGTGGCGAGAGTTGTTCCGCCCGAGCCGCCTGCGGAAATCACTCCGCCAATTCCGTCTTCGCGCAAAATCCATGCGGCAAAGGCTTCTGCCATGGCTGCAATAGACTGACCGCGATCTGTGCCGAACACAGCTGCGCCTTTACCTGGATGCAGGCCAGCGACTTCCTCTGGTGTCACATCAGCGGTTGACGGTGATCCGGAGGTTGAGAGGTCTACGGTTTTGACTGTGATGCCGTGACTGCGAAGTTGCTCACAGATGAAGTACAACTCCTGCCCCTTCGTATCAAATGTGCCAACCACCAGGGCCGTTGCAGTTTGTGGTGTATTGGTTTTCAGTTCTCGTGGCATGAGACAGCAGTCATAGAGCGACTTTGCCCAGATGTTCAATGGTTGAGTGACAGTGAGCCGCGAGGTAAGCTCGTGAATAACGAGTACGTTATGGCTGCAAAATCATGTGACATAGCCCCACGAAATGTGCTTTTGATGTTTGCAGAGCATCGCAGTATCGGGGATCGGTCATGCAATCCATCACCTTGGCCAGCGGAATGTTGGCAAGTCGCGAACCAGACGCGTTGGGTGTGCAGTGTTTCAAAGGCATTCCCTATGCGGCACCACCTGTAGGCGTTTTGCGGTTTGCCGCACCGAAACCCACTCCGCCCTGGGAAGGTGTGAGGCCGTCGGACCGTTTCGGGCACAATTCCATGCAGAAGGTTGTATTTGCTGACATTGATCCCATGATTGATGGCGTTTCGGAGGATTGCCTGACGCTCAATGTCTTGACGGGGGCTCAACTTGCGGCTGGTGAAAAGCGCGCTGTCATGGTCTGGATTCATGGCGGCGGGTTTGTTGTGGGTTCGGGATCAGAGCCGCGCTATGACGGCACGAAACTTGCGGCGCGAGGCATCGTTGTTGTGACGGTCAATCACCGTCTCAATGCGCTTGGATATCTCGCACATCCTGCATTGACAGCAGAAGCCGGCTCATCGGGCAACTATGCCATGCTGGATTTGATTGCAGCGTTGAAATGGGTTCAGTCGAATATCGCGGCATTTGGCGGCGATCCAGAACGTGTCACCATTGCAGGTGAATCGGCGGGGTCCATGGCATGTAGCATTCTCATGTGTTCGAAGCTCGCCAAGGGATTGTTTGCAGGAGTGATCGGGCAAAGCGGTGGCTTGCTTTCGACACCTGCCGAACCCTTGATGACGCTTGCCGAGGCTGAAGCCGATGGTGTGGCTTTTGCAAAGAATTTGGGAGTGACGACCGCTCAAGATCTGCGCGGACTTGCGGTGGAAGACATTTTGGAGGCCGCTCCCGGTTTGGGCTTCCGACCGATCATTGACGGCCATGTCATAACGGAACACCCCAGCTCAATTTTTCAGAAAGGCATGCAGCATGATGTGCCGATGCTGGCGGGATGGAACAGGGATGAAGGCTTCAACTTCAATGTGGCCAACTGGGGAGATGGCAACAAGGGTGTTGCACATTGGCTCAAGGTTCATTTTGGCAGTAAGGCAAATGAGGCTGCACTGTATTATCCTTCGGCAACTGCAAGTGAGGCTGCACAATCAGCGCGTGATCTTGGTGGTGACCTGATCATCAATCATGGGACTTGGACGTGGATTGAAGCGCAGCGGGCTCAGGGTGTTTCACCACTGTACCGTTATTGCTTTGATCATGTTCCGAAGACGCAGGCGGGATTTTTTCCGGCGGGTGCCAAAAAGCCCGGTGCCTTTCACTCCTGTGAATTGCCCTACGTGTTTGACGTGCCGGGTGTTCTGGGGTGGGAGGTCAGCCACACGGACATCTCGGTGGCCAAAGTGATGTCGGATTATTGGGTCAACTTCATCAAGACGGGTCATCCCAATGGCGATGGTTTGACCGAATGGCCGTCCTATCGTGCGAATGATCGGCCCTGCCTGCGCATTGCTGAAACATGCAGTGTCGACGGCGACATTGATGGGGAGCGACACCGCTTCCTCGAGCGCGTGTTATAGGTTGATCTGGCTCAAGTCGAAATCAGCGCCTGTTGATTGTCGAGCACCAGGGCCACGGCACCCAGCAATGAATCATTTTCGGTGAATTTGCCAACGACAATGCTCGTGGGTGCGCCATCCTGGGGCTTGATCAGGCTGTGCCTTTCGAAGGCCTTGCGCATGGGGGAAAGCAACAACTCGCCAGACATGGCCAGTCTTCCGCCGATGATGAACAATGGTGGATTGATGATGGTGCCAACCATCGCAAGTCCCCTGCCACCATACTCTGCCACATCGGCAATCATGCGGATGGCCCCTGCGTCGCCGGTTTCAGCCAGTGCTATGGCGCTTTCGATCGTTATGGGTTTTCTATGCACGCGAGACAGTTGCTCAATCGGTTTGACAAAACTGGCGTAGAGTTCAAGGCAGCCCCGATTGCCGCAACGGCAGAGTTCACCTTCCGGGTTGATGCTGACATGGCCGAATTCTCCCGCACCCCCCGAAACCCCCGTGATGACTGCACCGTTGTTGACGATGGCGCCACCCACGCCCACATCCATTTTAAACATCACAAATTCGGGGATGCCGCGTGCTGCACCCCATTTCAGTTCGGCGAGGGCCGCGCAATTGCTTTCATTGTCCACAAGGATGGGAGCAACGAAGACCGATGAAAACAGCGTCCGGATGTTGAGGCCTGCCCACTTTGGCAAAATGCCACCGCGCTGCAAGACGCCGTTGCGGCCCACGGGACCGGAGACCGAGATACCTGCGCCCAACAGACTTTGCTGCGATAGACCGTTGGCCTTGTAGAATTCTTCGAAGACGGTCTTGACGATGCGCAGAGCTTGCTCGGGTTCATAGTCTATGCCGACGGCAAAACGCTTCTCGGCAATGAAGTTGTGCGACATGTCGGCCACGACGAATTGAATTTCAGTGTCACCCAGGTGTACACCAATGCAGGTTCCGGCTTGCGGGTTGAGCGCCAGCAAAGTGCCCGGACGCCCCGCTCCCTCCAGCATCATGCGTTCGACTTCCACTACCACACGGCTTTGCTTCAACTGGGTGACAGCGATGGAAACGGTGGAGCGGGCAAGACCTGTCAGTCGTGCAATTTGCGCTCCCGACATGCCGCCATGTCGGCTCAAGACGCCCACAATCTGGGCTGCCACAGTGCCTGCCTCAATTGTGGCCATGGCGCGCCGAATGCGGTGGACCGCCATTGTTGCACTCCGTGTTGACAGTTCAATTTGTTCACAATAGAACAAATTCTGAAAAACAAAAGTGTCGCAAAAAAAGGCATATTCAAAAATTCATCATGGGAGGAAAACAGATGAACATCCTGAAGACAGTTCTGGCTGCTGCGGCAGCAACAACAATGATCGCGGGCGCTGCCATGGCAGAGCCCAAGACCCTGATGCTGCACCAATGGGCAACGGGTTCCGATGCGGCCTCCATCGCCAAGCTTGGCGAAATGTTCACAGCCAAGGGCGGCAAGTGGGAACAGAACGCCATTGCCGGGCACACTGCCAATACACTGGCGAAGCTTCGTGCCGATGTGCTGTCAGGCAATGCGCCTGCTGCCGTGCAGTTGAAGGGGCCGGAAATTGCCGAATGGAATGAAACCGGCAAGACCGCCAATCTGGATGAACTTGCTGCTGCGGAAGGTTGGGAAAAAGTCGTGGCCCCGGAACTCTTCCCCGTCATGAAGCCGAAGGGTTCGTGGGTTGCAGCCCCTATGAACATCCACCGCATCAACTGGATCTGGGGTTCGGTGCCAGCGATGAAAGCTGCTGGTGTCGATGCACTGCCAAAGACCTGGGCTGAGTTCAACGCTGCCTGTGAAAAAGCCATTGCAGCAAAGAAAATCTGCCTCGCCCATTACTCTGCAGACTGGACAGATGCCACGACATTTGAAGTTGTTGTCTATGGCATCGACAAAGACCTGTTCCAGAAGGCATTTGTGGAAGCCGACACAGCTGCGATGCGTTCGCCCGGCATGGTCAAGGCGTTTGAACAAATGCGCCTGATGGTCACCAAATACATGGACCCGGGCATCGTGGGCCGCGACTATGACACAGCTTCCAATCTGATGGCGAATGGCGACGCGCTGTTCCACATCATGGGTGACTGGCAGGTAGGCGTGCTGAAAGCCGTCAACAAGAACCATGGCACGGATTATGTCTGCGCCCAGGCACCGACGGATTGGGGCAAGCCCGGCTTCATTCTGAACTCTGACTCCGTGGTGTTCTTCCAGCAGTCTGACCCGGACTATGTTGAAGGTCAGAAGTTGCTGGCATCGACCATCCTGTCACCGGAATTCCAGACGGTGTTCAACATCACCAAGGGTTCGATTCCCGCCCGCCTCGACGTTGACCTGAGCCAGGGCTTCAACCCTTGCCAGCAGACAGCGCAAGCGGATCTTGCGGCCTCGATCAAAGAAGGCACGCTCGTGCGCTCCATGGCACACAATATGACGGTGCTGCAAAAGTATCGTGGTGCGATGATGGAAACAATCACGGAATTCGTGAATTCCGACATCTCGCCAGCCGATGCAGCCAATGCCATGGCTGACGCGGTAGAGGCGCAGAAGTAAGTTCATACTTCTCTCCCGTCGTTTCTGTGAAAGCGGGAACCCAGACTTGCGGCAGTGCAAGCCGTCAGTCTGGGCCCCGCCTTTGCGGGAGTGATGGAACTTGATGTTTGAATTCTTCACTTGTCCAGAGAACAATGCATTGAACCGCAGCATCACCGCCATCATTTCACCTCGCGCCAGTTTTGCATCGCGCCTCGGCGGCAGCTTGCCATTCTGGCTGATTCTGCCGTCGCTGATTGCCTCGTTCATCTACACGTTCGGCTTCACGGCATGGACGGGTTATCTTTCATTGTCAGATTCCGAACAGCTGCCAACCTACGGCTTTGTCGGACTTGAAAACTACATCAAGCTCTGGGCCAGCAGGCGCTGGAACATTGCCTTTGCAAACCTGTTCTTCTTCAGCGGGTTTTATGTGCTGGGCACGATCATTGTAGGGCTTTTATTGGCCATTCTGATTGACCAGAAAGTCCGGGCTGAAAGTTTCTGGCGCACAATTTTTCTCTACCCCCTTGCTGTTTCCTTTGTCGTGACGGGTGCCATCTGGAGTTGGCTTTACAACCCTACAACCGGCATTGAATATTTGGTGCGGAGCCTGGGATTTGAGAGTTTCTCGTTTGCACTTGCAACCAGCCGGAAGTACGCGATCTGGGCCGTGATAATCACTGGCATATGGCAGGCGTCCGGATTTGCCATGGCGCTGTTCCTCGCGGGCTTGCGTTCTGTAGACCAGGACCTGGTGAAAGCCGCACAAATTGACGGAGCCGGGCCTGTGCGCACTTACGCGAAAGTGATTCTGCCGAGCATCGCACCGATCTTCATTGCAGTTGCCGTCATCATGTTGCAATTCGCGATCAAGACATTCGATCTCGTCGTCGCGCTGACACGCGGTGGTCCCGGCATCTCCACCACTTTCCCCGCGATCTATGTTTACGATCTCATGTTCCAGAGGGGACAGATTGGCGAGGGTTCGGCGGCGTCCATCATGATGGTGGCGGCGTTGGCCGTGGTTCTTGTGCCCTATTCCCTCTACCTTGTGTGGCGCAATCACCAGGAGCGGCAAAATGGCTGAAGACCACGAAGCCGCCGGAGCCGCAAAGCGTTATGTAATCTCGCGTATTGTCATCTATGGACTGCTGGCCGTCTTTGCCGTCATCTACATCGTGCCTTTTCTCGTCGTCGTCATGAACACGTTCCGCGACAACATCGATGTGGCGCGCAATGGCTTGATCGCGTTTCCGCGCTCCTTCACGCTGGAAGCCTGGCCTTCGGCCTGGGGTACATATTGCCTGAATGGGCGCTGCGAGGGCATGTCTGCCAACTTCTGGAACTCGGTCTACATGACCATTCCCGCCACCATCATTTCAACACTGCTCGGCGCACTCAACGGCTACATTCTTTCGAAATGGAAGTTTCCAGGATCAGACATGATCTTCACCATCCTGTTGTTCGGCGTGTTCATGCCCGGCCAAATCGCCCTGATGCCCTGGGCCTATATCCTCGGCACCACGGGCCTGAACCAAACGCTTTGGGGTCTGATCATGGTCCACGTCATACAGGGTATTTCATTCACCACGCTGTTCTGCCGCAATTTCTACGTCAATATCCCTGACGACCTGATTAAGGCCGCGCGCATTGATGGTGCGGGTTTTTGGCGCATCTTTTGGAAGATCATTCTACCGCTTTCACCGCCGATCCTTATTGTCACCGTGATCTGGCAGTTCACCGGCATCTGGAATGAGTTTCTTTACGGCGTGGTGCTGACCACAGGCAAGACGCAACCGGTGACGGCGGCCGTTGTTGCCTTTGCGGCGCAAGAGCAGAATGTGAAAGAGTATAATGTCATCAGTGCCGGCGTGTTGATTGCCGCCTTGCCGCCATTGCTGGTTTATTTCTTTGGCGGAAAATATTTCGTGCGCGGGCTGACGCAAGGGGCAATCAAGTAATGGCTGTTTTGCAGATCAAGGGCGTGCGCAAGAGTTTCGGCTCTGTTGAAGTTCTGAAGGACATTGACCTTGACGTGAAGTCAGGTGAGTTCATCGCACTTGTGGGTCCGTCGGGTTGCGGCAAGTCGACCTTGCTTGCGATCATTGCCGGATTGGAAAAGGCTTCGGGGGGCACCATCTCCATCGGAGACAGGGTCGTGACCAGTGTGCCGCCGAAAGACCGCGACATTGCCATGGTGTTTCAGTCCTATGCGCTTTATCCGACAATGACGGTGCGTGAGAACATGATGTTCGGCATGGAAGCACGCGGTGTTCCGAGAGAGCAACGGGAGGCGGCGCTGAAGCGGGTCTCTTCGCTTTTGCAGATTGACCAGCTGTTGCATCGCAAGCCCGGTCAGCTCTCAGGTGGGCAGCGCCAGCGTGTGGCTATGGGGCGCGCACTGGTTCGAGACCCGGCATTGTTCCTGTTTGATGAGCCGCTATCCAATCTTGACGCAAAACTGCGCGTGGAGATGCGCGGCGAAATCAAGAAGCTGCATCAGACCATCGGCAAGACGACCGTCTATGTGACGCATGACCAGGTGGAGGCGATGACGTTGTCATCGCGCATCGCCGTGTTGAACAAAGGCGTATTGCAGCAGTTCGACGAGCCGCAGAAAATCTATGATCACCCGGCCAACATGTTTGTGGCAAGTTTCATGGGTTCGCCTGCGATGAACTTTATTCCTGCCCAGATGACCAAGCGTGGCAAGGCAACGGAACTGTCGCTGGAGGGCGGGGCAACACTGAAATTCGACCGCAAGATTGCGCCTGCCAGCAGTGAACGAGTGATTGTTGGCATCAGACCTGAACATCTTTCACAAGCAAACTCAAAAGCTGCGAACACCGTTGCTGGCAAGGTGACACTCGTGGAGCCGACGGGTTCCGAAACGCATGTGATCTCGCGTGTTGGCAACAGCGATGTCACAGCAAAGTTTTTTCCAAATCAATCACCCAAGCTTGGTGAAACGGTGCGGCTTCAAGTTGACATGGAACGGGTCTGCGTGTTTGATGCAACCACCGAGCAGGCACTGGCGTGACGTCTGAGTTTGCGATTTACCCGAGTTTGAAGGGTGCGGTTTTTCTGGTATCGGGTGGTGCATCAGGTATTGGCAGATGCATCGTTGAGGCGGCCCATGGGCAAGGTGCCAACGTGGCTTTTCTGGATATTCAGGAACCGCAGGGCTACATATCCGATGATGTGCTTTTCATACACTGCGATGTGGCTGACACGCAGGCAACGGCCATGGCCGTGCAGCGGGTGTGTGGGTCATTCGGCCCCATTCGCGTTCTCGTCAACAATGCTGCCAATGATGATCGCCGCGCCCCAGCTGATGTAACTTCAGAATATTGGGACCAGTCCATGGCCGTCAACTTGAAGCACCAGTTTTTTCTGGCGCAGCAGGTGTACCCCCATATGCAGGCAGCGGGGGGTGGTTCCATCATCAATTTCTCTTCGATCGCCTGGCGCTATGGAGCTGACAGCATGATTGCCTATGCCACAGCAAAATCTGCCATCGCTGGCCTGACAAGAGGCTTGTCACGCAGCTATGGACCTGACAACATTCGCGTGAACACCATTGAACCAGGTGCCGTCATGACGGAGAAGCAGAAGCGCGTTTGGTATCCCAATCCGGCCGACATAGATGCCATGGTGGCACGGCAACGTATTCACAAGGTTCTCGAGCCTGAGGAAATTGCCCGCACGGTTCTGTTTCTGGCATCCGAGGACAGCCGCATGATCACGGGCCAGACAATTGTTGTCGATGCGGGGATGTCATGAGCATTCGCGTCGGACTTAACCCCTATGGTCTCACTTATCACCTCGGGCTGCAAGGCAAGGGCACGGCGCGCGCAAACCCTGATGGCAAAGGCCTTGAGGGTTTCATCGCAATTGCAACCGAACTCAAGGCCCAGGTGCTGGAGATTTTTGATCCATGGCTGGCTGAACTTTCTGAACAAGCATTGTCTGACCTGAAGGCGCGGCTGGCTGATCTCGGCATGACACCCGTCATCAGTGCGGGCCTGAACATGATGGGACCTCTTGAAAGTGCTCTCCGATCGGCCCGGTTGCTCGATGCCAAGGTCATACGCTTCGGTTTATCTCCCGTGCTGGAAGGCAGCCGCACAATGTGGGGCGTAAAATGGTTTGAACTCCAGCACGCTATTCGCGAAGCACTCGCGAAATACGCTCCAATGGCGGAAGCCGAGGGGCGCGTTCTCGCCATCGAAAATCACCAGGATTTTGGCAGTGCTGAACTCGTTGACTTCTGCCAGGAATTTGGCCCGGCCATGGGCATCACCATTGATATGGGCAACACATTCCCGGTTGGCGAAGGGCCAATGGATTTTGTGCGCCGGGTCGCGCCGTTGGTTCGGCATGTTCATCTGAAAGACTACCGTGTGCAGTTCACCGATGAGGGTTATCGGTTGGTCCGCTGTGCCATTGGCGAGGGTGCCGTACCGATCAAGGCGATGCTGGATGAAATTGGCAAGTATCACATTGACATCAATTGTGTACTGGAACCCGGTGCTCTTGAAGCACGTCATATCCGGTTTTTGAAGCCCGAGTGGTGGCATGGATACAGACCGATGCCTGCGTCGGCGTTTGCCGCAACGTTGGCTGCCGCCCGCATCAACCGTTTGGGTGATGATGAAGATTTCCGAACACCCTGGGAACGCCAGGCCGACCAGGAACTCCTGGACTACGAATTGACGATGATCCGCCGCAGTGCCGCAAACATGCGCGCCCTTGGCATCATGACATGAGGGAATGACATGACAAAAGAACTTGAGGGCAAGATTGCATTCGTTACGGGTTCGGGCCGGGGGCTTGGCAGCTTCATGGCCAGGCGCCTTGCTGAATACGGTGCCCATGTGGCCGTGCATGACCTGTCGGCTACAGAATCCGCAAAGTATGGCGAACGTTCCAGTCTCGACGACATGGTGAAGATGATTGAGTCATACGGTGTCAAATGTGTCGGTGTTACTGGCAACATCGGAGACAAGGACGCTGTGGCACGCATGAAAAATACAATCGAGTCAGCACTTGGCGAAGTGGAAATTCTCGTGAACTGTGCAGGGGGTGACATTGGTGCGACGGGAAACAAGCCAAAGCCCAATGATGCACTCAATATTTCGTTTGAAGACATCAAAGTGCTGACAGACAACAACCTGATCGGGACCATGCTTGTGACACAGGCCTTTGTACCGCCAATGGTCAAGCGCGGGGAAGGATGCGTCATCAACATTGCGTCTGCAGCAGCGCATATGGGGTGTTCGCCAGAGGTCGTGTATTCGACGCTGAAGGCCGCTGTCGTTCACTATACGCGCTGCCTCGCCAAGGAACTCTACCATGAGGGTGTGCGCGTCAATGCGGTTAGTCCAGGCCCCACGAAGACGGCCCGCTTCCAGGCCACGCGCGTGGTTGATCCACAAAAAATGAAGTCGAACGGCCAGTCATTTGACCGCTATGCCGAACCTGACGAGATTGCTGATGCAGTTGCATTCCTGGCCGGCCCCCGCGCCAAATTCATCAACGGCCAGGTGATCCGTGTTGATGGCGGTTTGACGCTGTTTCCGGGATAACGCTGGGCGACGCTGCACTGGTCTCGAACGATTTCAGCCATCCCAGACCCTGTTCAGTTGTCGTCGCTGGCTTGTATTCCGCACCGACCCATCCCTCATATCCGAGGTGATCAATCAGGCCAAACAGGTGGGAATAGTTCAACTCGCCCCTATCAGGTTCTGTGCGGCCCGGGACGCCTGCGCATTGAATATGGCCGATGCGCGGGAACAGCCGTTCGATGGTGGCACTGACTTCACCTTCCATGCGCTGCATATGATAAATGTCATACTGCAATTTGATCGCCGTATCACCGGCTGCATCAATGGCGCGAATGGCGTCAGTTGACGTGTTCAGAAAAAATCCTGGCATGTCGAATGTGTTGATGGGTTCGACCAACAATTTCAGTCCAGCTTTTTGCATTTCGCTGCCTGCAAACCGCAGATTTCCCACCAAAGTTTCCCACGCCACGTCGTGCAGAACAGCGGGGGGGTTGAGGCCCGCCAAGCAATTTATGAGGGAATTGCCTAACAGGTCAGCGTACTCGATAGCGATTCCCACCCCATCCTGAAACTCTGAAATACGGTCGGGATGGCAGGCAATTCCGCGTTCACCAGCATCCCAGTCGCCCGCGGGCAAGTTGAACAAGACCATCTCCAACCCATTTTTATCAAGTATTTCAGCTATTTGAACCGCTGACCAGTCGTAGGGTTGAGAAAACTCGACAGCCTTAAATCCTGCTTTCGCACTTGCAGCAAAACGGTCTAAGAAGGGCTGTTCCGTGAACAGGAATCCCAAGTTGGCGCAAAACTTCGGCATGGGGCAAGCCTCACAATATAGACCACGGAATCATAATCAACGGTGGCGGTCAGCATGACCAACACTACGGGGCAAAACAAGTCCACTGCACAGGACCTTTTTGATGAACGCACACACTGAAGCCGATATCATCCGCACGCGGATTCTCCACAAGTTGACCTATTCCATTGGCAAAGACCCGGTCGTCGCCAAGCGCCATGACTGGCTGCGCGCCACGATCCTGGCGCTGCGTGATTCAATCATTGACCGCTGGATGGCGTCGACCCGCAAGAGTTATCAGGACCAGTCGAAGCGGGTTTATTATCTTTCGCTGGAATTTCTCATCGGCCGTCTTCTGCGCGATGCTTTGAGCAATCTCGAACTCACCAATGCTTTCCAGGAAGCCTTGTCGAACCTCAATGTCGATCTGGACTTTGTCGAGGAACTGGAACCTGATGCTGCTCTTGGCAATGGAGGCCTTGGCCGTCTCGCCGCATGCTTCATGGAAAGCATGGCGACACTAAACATCCCCGCCTACGGCTATGGCATTCGTTACAATCACGGCCTGTTCCGCCAGATCATCAAGGATGGTTGGCAAACCGAAGCGCCGGAAACCTGGCTTGACTACGGCAACCCGTGGGAATTCGCGCGGCGCGAGGCATCATACCGCGTTGCATATGGTGGACATGTTACCTCGGAAACCATGAAAGACGGCAGCATCCACAATATCTGGCATCCGGGCGAGGTGCTGCATGCTACCGCCTACGACACGCCCATGGTGGGCTGGAAGGGCAGTCGCGTCAACACGCTGCGCCTGTGGAGTGCCAAGGCACTTGACCCCATTCACCTCGAAGCCTTCAACAGTGGCGACTATGCCGGAGCGCTTTCCAGCACCAACAAGGCAGAGATTTTGACCCGTGTGCTTTATCCTGCGGACTCAACGCCGGCGGGTCAGGAACTGCGGCTGCGGCAGGAGTATTTTTTCACGGCTGCATCGTTGCAGGACATCTTGCGCCGACACATGCAGCAATATGGTGATCTGCAGAATCTGGCTGACAAAGTCGCTATTCAGCTCAACGACACGCACCCCGCCATTGCAGTAGCCGAAATGATGCGCTTGCTGGTGGATATTCACAAGATGACCTGGGACAAGGCCTGGGACATCACGCGTGCCGTGACGGGCTACACCAACCACACCCTGCTGCCAGAGGCGCTCGAAAGCTGGCCGGTGCACCTTTTCGAAAGTGTACTGCCGCGCCATATGCAGATTGTGTATCTCATCAATGGCAAGCTGATCGAAGAAGCCAAGAAAAAAGGTCTGGGTACGGACGATTTTATTGCCGCCATTTCGCTGATCGACGAGGCGGGAGGTCGTCGCGTGCGCATGGGGCAGCTGGCCTTCGTGGGGTCCCACAGCATCAATGGCGTGTCGGCGCTGCATACGAGTTTGATGAAGCAAAGTGTGTTTGGCAAACTGAATGAACTCTACCCAGGTCGCATCAACAACAAGACCAATGGTGTCACGCCGCGCCGCTGGTTGAAGAATGTCAACCCGGAACTGGCTCAGCTGCTGCAGGACGCCATTGGCAAGGACATTTTTGCTGAAACCGAGTTACTGAAAGAAGCGTTGCCCTTGGCCAAGGACAGCAATTTTCAGGATGCTTTCAAGCGCATCAAGCACGACAACAAGGCAAGCCTTGCCAACCTCGTCAAGGCGCGTATGAACCTGTCTCTGGATCCGGACTCGATGTTCGATGTGCAGATCAAGCGCATCCACGAATATAAGCGCCAGCTCCTGAATATTCTGGAGACCATTGCGCTCTACAACAACATGCGGGCACATCCTGAAAAAACCTGGGCACCGCGCGTCAAGATTTTCGCAGGCAAGGCTGCTGCGAGCTACCATATGGCCAAGCTCACCATCAAGCTGATCAATGATGTGGCGCAGGTCGTCAACAATGACTCGAGCCTGCGCGGCGCGTTGCGGGTGGCTTTCATTCCCAACTATAATGTCAGCCTTGCGGAAGTCATCGTGCCCGCCGCTGACCTGTCAGAGCAGATTTCGACTGCGGGTATGGAAGCGTCTGGCACCGGCAACATGAAACTCGCTCTCAACGGTGCCCTCACCATCGGCACCATGGACGGGGCCAACGTGGAAATGTATGAGCAGGTGGGGGCCGACAACATCTTCATCTTTGGCCTGCTCGCCAATCAGGTCGAGGAGCGCCGCGCCAAAGGCATCAATGGTCGAGACATCGTCGAGGCATCTCCTGCCTTGATGGGGGTTTGCAATGCGCTGCTGGCTGGCACTTTCAGCCAGGGCGACCATGACCGCTACAAGCCGATTGTCGATTCCATCATGGGCAATGACTATTTCCTCGTAGGGTCCGATTTCGATTCCTATTCCCAAGCCCAGCAAAACGTCTCTAAACTGTGGACCACAAGAAAGAACTGGACGGAAAAGGCGATCATCAATAGCGTCAGCATGGGGTGGTTCTCCTCCGATCGCACGATCCGTGACTATGCGCGCGATATCTGGAAGTTGCCCGTGAATTGAAAGTGTGTGGCAATGTGCTGGAAGCCTGAAGCATAAGCAGGCAGGCACACTGTAAGGGAGGGGTTACAACAATGGCGAAACAGCCTGCTTGGACAACCGGTGCCGCAGCCATGGCGGCGATCGTGCACGGCAGCCACGGTGACCCCTTCTCGGTTCTGGGCCTGCACAAAGCAGGCAAGCAATGGATTGCACGCGCTTTTGTGCCCGGTGCTGATAAAATCACCGTCGAGTCATTGACTGGCCAAAACCTTGGCAACATCGAAAAGCGCCACGACGCGGGTTTCTTCGAAGGCCCGGTAAGTGCAGAAGGCCAACATCCTATTCGCTTTGCCTGTTCTCATGCAGGCAGCAACTGGAATGTGACCGATGCCTATTCCTTCGGGCCCGTTCTTGGCCCGATGGATGACTACTATATCGGGGAAGGCAATCATCTGCGCCTCTACGACAAGATGGGTGCTCACCCCATGCATCATGATGGGGCAAATGGCGTGCACTTCGCGGTCTGGGCGCCCAATGCGAAACGTGTTTCGGTGATTGGAGATTTTAACAATTGGGATGGCCGTTTACATGTGATGCGGCTCAGGCTCAACACCGGTATTTGGGAAACCTTCGTGCCTTCCGCCAATGTTGGCCAGGGTTATAAATTCGAAATCATCGGCCAGGGCGGCAACCGCTTACCTTTGAAGGCAGATCCTTTTGCCTATGAATCCGAACTTCGCCCCAACACGGCCTCGCGCGTGTCCAACCGCGACGTCGGCCAGTGGAATGACCAGGCTTACATGGATGCTCGCAAGCAAGGTGATGCGCGGCGCAAACCCATGTCGGTCTATGAGGTGCATCTTGGCTCGTGGCGGCGCACTGATGACAACGGCATGCTCAGCTATGACACACTCGCCAACGAACTGGTGCCCTACGTCAAATCCATGGGCTTCACACACATCGAGTGTCTACCCGTCAGTGAACATCCGTACGACCCTTCCTGGGGTTATCAACCCACAGGCCTCTTCGCACCCACGTCACGCTTTGGCAACCCGCAGGGTTTCAAACGTTTTGTGGAAGCGGCCCATGCCGCTGATATCGGCGTCATTCTCGACTGGGTGCCGGCGCATTTTCCAACCGACGAACATGGCCTGTCAAATTTTGACGGCACGGCACTCTATGAACATGCGGACCCGCGCCAGGGCTTTCACCCAGACTGGAATACGGCGATCTACAATTTTGGCCGACGCGAAGTGTTCAGTGTACTGATGAACAATGCCCTGTTCTGGCTGGACCGCTTTCATATCGACGGGTTGCGTGTCGATGCCGTAGCATCCATGCTCTATCTTGATTACTCCCGCAAGGCGGGCGAGTGGATTCCCAACAAGGATGGCGGACGCGAAAACCTGGAGGCCATCGCTTTCCTGCAACGTGTGAACCACGAGGCCTATGCCCAACACCCCGGCATCGTAACCATCGCCGAAGAGTCCACCGCTTTCCCTGGCGTTTCCAAACCCACATCCATGAATGGCCTCGGTTTCGGTTTCAAATGGAATATGGGTTTCATGCACGACACCATTGAATATTTCAAACGTGAACCTGTCCACCGCAAGCACCATCACAATGAACTGACGTTTGGTCTGCTCTATGCCTTCTCGGAAAACTTCGTGTTGCCGTTGAGTCATGATGAAGTGGTGCATGGCAAGGGGTCGCTGCTCACCAAGATGGCGGGTGATGATTGGCAGAAATTCGCCAACTTGCGCTCCTATTATGCGTTCATGTGGGCCTACCCCGGCAAGAAGCTGCTGTTCATGGGACAGGAGTTTGCCCAGCGCGATGAATGGGCCGAAAGCCGCAGTCTGGACTGGCATGTGCTGCAACATGACAGCCACAAGGGCATGCAGGATTTCGTGCGCGACCTCAATAACGCCTACAGTTCCATCAAGGCCATGCATGCTAGAGACTGCGAACCCGAAGGCTTTGAGTGGATGAATGCTGATGACTACGAGAATTCTGTGTTCTCCTGGGCCAGGCATGATGGTGAGGGTGGTCCGATTATCGTTGCCGTGTGCAATTTCACGCCTGTGCCACGTGAGGGCTACCAGGTGCCCTTCCCCAAGGGTGGGCGCTGGAAGGAAGTGCTGAATTCGGATGCCACAATCTATTGGGGATCTGGCATGGGCAACATGGGAGGCATCATTGCTGATGCCGGACCCTTCATGGGTAAACCTTCTTCTGCAAGAATTACGCTTCCCCCCCTTGCCACCGTCTATTTTTTGAGTGAGTTTTAAAAGCAATAATAAATCTGGGAGAACACCATGGCAGCACCAAGAAAAAACGCCCCCCTCGCCCGTGATGCCATGGCCTATGTGCTGGCCGGTGGTCGTGGTAGCCGGTTGATGGAATTAACCGATCGTCGCGCCAAGCCCGCCGTGCCCTTTGGTGGCAAAAGTCGCATCATCGATTTTGCGCTTTCGAATGCTCTGAATTCCGGTATCCGCCGCATCGGTGTGGCCACGCAATACAAGGCGCACAGTCTCATTCGCCACATGCAGCGTGGCTGGAACTTTTTCCGCCCCGAACGCAATGAAGGCTTTGATATTCTGCCCGCTTCGCAGCGCGTGTCAGAAGACCAGTGGTATGCCGGCACCGCTGATGCCGTTTATCAGAACCTCGACATCATCGAAACCTACAAGCCCAAGTACATCATCATTCTTGCAGGGGACCATATCTACAAGATGGACTATGAGTTGATGCTGCAGCAGCACGTCAGTTCCGGTGCGGACGTTACAATTGGCGCATTGGAAGTGCCGCGCATGGAAGCCGTGGGCTTTGGCGTACTGCATATTGATGAGCGGCGTCACATCACGGCCTTTGTTGAAAAGCCCAAAGACCCGCCCGCCGTTCCCGGCAATCCTGATGTCGCGCTGGCTTCCATGGGCATCTACGTTTTTGAAACGAATTTCCTTGCAGGGCTGTTGCGGCGGGATGCGGCGGACAAGAATTCTTCCCATGATTTTGGCAAGGATATCATTCCCTATATCGTCAAAAACGGCACAGCGGTCGCGCATTTCTTTTCCGACTCCTGTGTGCGTTCTGAACTTGAGACGGGAACCTATTGGCGTGATGTTGGAACCGTTGATGCCTACTGGCAGGCCAATGTGGACTTGACCGACACGGTGCCGGAACTTGATCTCTATGATTCAGATTGGCCGATCTGGACCTATGGCGAAGTCACTCCGCCCGCCAAATTCGTGCACGATCTTGAAGGCCGTCGTGGTCTTGCCGTGTCGTCGCTGGTCTCTGGCGGCTGCATTGTGTCCGGTTCATCGATCCGCCGAGCGCTTCTCTTCACAGGCGTGCGTGTCAATTCTTTCTCGTCGCTGGAAGACGCAGTGGTGCTGCCGCGCGTCAATATTGGTCGCAATGCCAGTCTCAAGAAAGTGGTGATCGATTCCGATATCATAATTCCCGAAGGCCTGGTTGTCGGCGAGGATCCTGAGCTGGATGCCAAGCGTTTCCGCCGCACGGAAACTGGCATCTGCCTGATCACGCAACCGATGCTGGACCGCCTCAGATAATGAAGGTCTTGTCGGTTGCGTCGGAAATCTTTCCGCTGATCAAGACGGGTGGCCTGGCTGATGTGGTGGGAGCCTTGCCTGCTGCGCTGAAGCCCAAGGGCGTGGACATGCTGAGCCTCATTCCCGGCTATCCTGCTGTGATGGCTGCCCTTGATGATGCTGAACCAGTGCATCTCTACGGCGAATTCTATGGCGGTGCGGCCGGGCTTGTTCTCGGCAAGGCCAAGGGTCTCGATGTCATCGTGCTTGATGCGCCCCACCTTTACAATCGCTCCGGCAATCCTTACCTTGGCCCCGACGGAAAGGATTGGGGCGACAACCCGAAGCGCTACGCCGCCTTGTCCCGTGCGGCCTCTGATATTGGAGAGGGAAAAGTGAAGGCCTTCGTGCCAGACGTGCTGCACTTGCACGACTGGCAAGCAGCGCTGGCCGCTGCCAATGTGCGCTACGCAGCGCAGGGCACGCGCAAGGCGAAAACTTTGCTGACCGTTCACAACATAGCCTTCCAGGGCACGTTCGGTGCACAATCCTTCAGCGATCTGGGCCTGCCGCCCAACGCCTATGCCGTCGATGGTGTCGAATATTACGGCGGCATCAGTTACCTCAAAGGCGGCCTTGCCTGCGCCGATGCCATCTCCACCGTCAGCCCCACCTACGCCCACGAAATCACCACGCCGGAATTCGGCATGGGGCTTGATGGGTTGTTGCGACAGCGCCGCACGTCGCTCAGCGGCATCGTCAACGGTATCGACACGGATGTGTGGAACCCCGAGACCGACAAGGACATCGCACAGAACTACACCGTGAAAACCCTCGACAAACGCAGCGCCAACAAGCGTGCCATTGAAAAGCGACTTGGACTTGAGCAGGCCGAAGGCATTTTGCACGGTGTTGTGAGCCGTCTCACCTGGCAGAAAGGCCTCGATCTTCTCGCTGAACATCTGGATTGGCTCGTTGCATCGGGCGCTCGGCTTGCCCTCGTTGGCACGGGAGAGCCTGGGCTTGAGAATGCCTATCGCGAGGCCGCTGCGCGTCATCCTGGTCGCATCGGCATCAGCTTCAAATATGATGAAGCGCTCAGCCACCTTGTTCAGGCCGGTGCCGACACCATGCTCGTGCCCTCACGCTTTGAACCTTGTGGCCTCACGCAGTTGTATGGCTTGCGCTATGGCTGCGTGCCGCTTGTGGGGCGCACGGGTGGCCTTGCTGATACTGTGATTGATGCGAACGAGGCGGCTCTCGGCCCTGGTGTTGCCACAGGCTTGCAGTTCTCACCTATCAACTCCGCCAACTTGCAAGCCACACTGGAACGGGCAGCAAGGCTCTATGCCTCCAAACCCGTGTGGACCAACATGCAACGGCGCGGCATGGCGCAGGATGTATCATGGGACCACAGTGCTGCGGCCTATCTCAATCTGTACAACTCCCTTCTCGCCTGAAAACGGAACGCTGCCATGGCCGAAACAGTTGCAACTAAACCCTTTGAAGGACAAAAGCCCGGCACCAGCGGGCTGCGAAAAAAGGTTACGGTGTTTTCCAAACCGCACTATGCGGAGAACTTCATCCAGTGCGTGTTCGACACATTGTCCGGCTACGAAGGCAAGACCCTGGTCATTGGCGGCGATGGCCGTTACTTCAACAAGGATGTCATCGTCACCGCGATCCAAATGGCGGCAGCCAACGGTTTTGGCCGCGTGCTGGTGGGGCGCGATGGCTTGCTCTCAACGCCTGCCGCGTCCAACATCATCCGGCAATACGGTGCTTTCGGCGGCCTGATACTCTCGGCGTCGCACAATCCCGGCGGACCGGATGGTGACTTCGGCATCAAGTACAATGCTGGCAATGGCGGACCGGCACCAGAAAAAATCACAGACGCCATCTACGCCAACACTCTCAAGATTTCGCAATACAAGATCGAACGCGGCACCGTTGATATTTCAAAAATAGGCACATCGAAACTCGGCAGCATGACCGTGCAAGTCATCGACCCTGTTGATGACTATGCCGCGTTGATGCAGAAACTGTTCGACTTCGATGCGATCTCCGCAATGTTCAAATCCGGCTTCCGCATGAAGTTTGACGGCATGGGTGCCATCACAGGCCCCTATGGCACGCGGGTGCTGGAAGGCTTGCTGGGTGCGGGCGCTGGTACAGTCATGAACGGCACGCCACTTCCGGATTTTGGCGGGCACCACCCGGACCCCAATCTTGTTCATGCCAAGGAACTCGTCGATCTCGTCATGCCCGCAGGCGGACCGGAATTTGGTGCGGCATCCGATGGCGATGGCGACCGCAACCTCATCATCGGGCGCGGCATGTATGTGACACCCTCCGACTCGCTTGCTATCATTGCAGCCAATGCCACGCTGGCGCCGGGCTATGCCAAGGGTATCACAGGTGTTGCGCGCTCCATGCCCACAAGCTGTGCCGCAGATCTTGTGGCAAAGAAACTCAAGATCAATTGCTTTGAAACACCCACCGGATGGAAGTTCTTTGGCAACTTGCTGGATGCCGATCTTGTCACCGTGTGTGGTGAAGAGAGTTTTGGCACTGGCTCCAATCACGTACGCGAAAAAGATGGGCTATGGGCTGTGTTGATGTGGCTGAACATTCTCGCTCGCCGCAAGCAATCTGTGAAAGACATCGTGACAGCACATTGGCACGAATATGGCCGCAATTTCTATACCCGCCATGACTATGAGGAAGTGGAATCAGACAAGGCAAATATATTGATAAAGGACTTGCGTGACAGTCTCTCGGGGCGTGTCGGCAAAGATGGCATCGTGACTGCCGATGACTTTGCCTATCATGATCCCGTCGACCACTTATCCACATCGGGCCAGGGTGTGCGGCTCATCTTCGACAACGGCAGCCGCATCATCTACCGTTTGTCGGGCACCGGCACTGCTGGTGCAACACTCAGAGTTTACATGGAGAAGTATGAAGCCGACGCCACCCGGCATCACGCTGATCCGCAGGACGCGTTGAAATCAATGATTGCCTTTGCGCGCAACGCAGCGGGCATCGAATCCCACACGGGGCGCGCGGCGCCAACGGTGATCACCTGAATTTCCATATTCGCAATGCCAAGGCCAAGCCCACTCCGCTTGGCCTGACCTTGAGAGACGGTGGTGCCAACATTGCCGTGTGGTCCCGCGCGGCCACGCATCTTGACATCGTGTTGTTCGACACTGCGGACAAGCAACTATGGCAGCACAAGCTGTCGCACCGCGATGGTGATATTCATTTCACTTTCGTCGAAGGCATTGAGGAAGGCCAGCGCTATGGCTTGCGCGCCCATGGTCCCTATGACCCTGCGTCCGGTCATCATTTCGATGCGCACAAGCTACTGCTTGATCCTTTTGCCAGGGCAATATCCGGGCCATTCAAATATGCAGCGGAACTGTCTCGTCATGGTAATGAGACGGCGCATCTGGTGCCAAAGGCCATTGCAACGGCAGATTTTAAACCATTGCCTTTGCGATCTCCAACCGAGCCAAAGCTGATCTATGAACTCAACGTGCGCGGTTTTACAATGCGGCATCCCGATGTGCCCCATACCAAGCGTGGCACCATCGCAGCGCTCACGGAACCGGTGATCATCAAGCACTTCAAGAGACTGGGTGTGGATACCGTCGAACTCATGCCCATCGCGGCATGGCTTGATGAGCGGCATCTCGTCAATCTTGGCCTGCGCAATGCATGGGGTTATAATCCGGTTTCGATGTTTGCTATCGACCCACGACTGGCACCGGGTGGCCTTGATGAACTGCGCAACACCATCGCTGTTCTGCACAAGGAAGGCATCAATGTGCTGCTTGACGTGGTGTTCAATCACACCGGAGAAAGCGACATGCTGGGGCCAACACTGTCCCAGCGCGGCCTGGACTGTACGGGTTATTACAGACTGTTCCACGGCACCAACGTCAATGATGCAGGCACAGGCAACACATTGGCGCTGGATCGTCCGCATACGGTACATTGGGTGCTGGAGGCGATGCGCCACTGGGTGCTGAATACGGGCGTCGACGGTTTCCGTTTTGATCTCGCCACCATCATGGGCCGCGAACAACAGGGCTTCAACCCGGAAGCGCCGCTGCTGCTTGCCATCAACAGCGACCCCGTTCTTGCGTCCCGTATCCTGATTGCCGAACCCTGGGACCTTGGTCCTGGCGGCTATCAGCTCGGGAACTTTCCGAAGAACTGGTACGAGTGGAATGACCGATTTCGCGATGATGTGAGGCGATTCTGGCGTGGTGATCAATGGTCAGCCAACAATATGGCCACTCGGATTGCAGGGTCCGCGGATGTGTTTGCCAGCAAGGGCATGCCGTCGCGTTCCATCAACTTCGTCGCCGCCCATGATGGTTTCGCGCTGCATGACCTCTTGCACTTCACGGAGAAAAACAACTTCGCCAACGGTGAGAACAATCGCGATGGCAAAAGCAACGAAGTGACCAGCCCCGGTTCCAGCGCGCTCGCCTTCATGTCGTCTCTGTTGCTCTCGCGCGGCACGCCCATGATAGCGGCTGGTGATGAATTCAGCCGCACCCAGGGCGGCAACAATAATGCCTACGCCCAGGACAACGAAACCACCTGGCTTGATTGGGAAAATCGCAACACGTTGCTCGAACGACAGTGTGCCGAACTCTTCATGCTGCGACAGGATCTGAGTGACGTCATCAACGACGGTTTTCTCAATGGCGACGACCGGAGCCATGCACCGCCAGACGTGCAGTGGTTCGGCGCAGATGGACAACCGTTGGACTGGCAAAAAGATAATACCCGCGTCATTGTCATGGTTCTATCCTCGACTACGCGGCGCATCTGCATCCTGTTCAATGGCGACAGCAAGGGCACTACGATGCGCGTGGCAGCCAAGCCAGGCATGCTCTGGCTTAATCTTTTGGGTGAGGACCTCGATATCCCCGCTCAATCTGTCATGGTGTTTGAGGAAATAGATAGAGATGAAAATCCGGAAACTCGAAACCTTTTGCAATGAATTTGTTGGCTTTGTCCGCGTAACAAAGGAGTCTGGCGCACAAGGTTGGGGTCAGGTTTCGACTTACAATGCAGATATCACGTGCAAGGTCTTTCACCGCCAGATTGCCCGGCATGCGCTTGGCACTGATGCGCTGGATTTTGCAGGTACACTCGATCTTATCGGCGAGCGCGAACACAAATACCCAGGCTCCTATCTGCGCCGCGCCATGGCAGGGCTTGATACTGCACTGTGGGATTTGCGCGGCAAGATCGAGGGCAAGCCGGTGGTGTCATTGATTGGTGGCACTCCGGGTAGGCTCCGCGTCTATGCCTCATCCATGAAGCGCGACATTACACCTGAGAATGAGGCTGCACGTTTCCTGAAACTGCGTGACGAACAGGGATTCACTGCATTCAAATGGCGCGTGGGTGCCGAGTGTGGCCGCGATCAGGATGAGTGGCCCGGTCGCACGGAAAAAATAGTTCCGCATGTTGCGCGTGCCCTGGGTGACGGCATTGACAAGCTGGTGGACGCCAATTCCTGTTACTCTGTCGGCCGCGCCACTGAAGTGGGTCGCATGCTGGAACAGGAAGGTATCACTCACTTTGAGGAGCCTTGCCCGTACTGGGAATTCGAACAGACCAAGCAAGTCACCGATGCACTCGCCATCGACGTCACAGGAGGCGAACAGGACTGTGAAATCCGAACCTTCAAGGACATGATCAAACAACGCGTCGTCGACGTAGTGCAGCCTGACATCATGTATCTTGGTGGCCTCACACGTGCCCTGGAAGTGGCGAAACTTGCAGGATCTGCTGGACTGCCGGTCACACCTCATGCGGCGAATTGGTCGTTAGTGACGTTGTGTACGATGCACTTTCTCAAGGCCATTCCAAATGCCGGCAAGTATCTGGAATTTTCGATTGAGGGTGCTGACTATTATCCTTGGCAGT
>JANNNG010000157.1:0-5201 GCA_031398425.1 Hyphomicrobiales bacterium
GTTGTTTGCGTCACGCAATGTGCAGAAAACCTATTGGGCCGTTGTGAAGGGTGTGCCTGTGCCACCGCAGGGCAAGATTGATGTTGCCTTGATCAAGGCAAAGGGCGTTGATGGTGATCGCATGCGGGCTTCACGCGATGGCGAGGAAGACGATGAGCAACGGGCTGTCACGCAATACGCGGTCATCGACAAAGCGTCGAAGGTCGCAGCTTGGCTTTCGTTGAAGCCGATCACCGGTCGCCAACATCAGTTACGGGCCCATGCCGCGCATATCGGAACACCCATCCTGGGTGACAACAAATATGGTGGCGATATCGATTTGGCGGAAGGCATACCCAACCAGTTGCATTTGCATGCACGACGCATTGTGTTTCCGCAACCGCGCACTGGCACGGTGGATATCACGGCACCGTTGCCCGATCACATAAAGCAGACCTTTGCTGTGTTCGGCTTTGATGCCACTCGGTATGATGATGACTGAAGAAAGTCCCGATGATCGCATGCGTCGGTTGATCACTGCACCGATCACGAGGCGGTTGCCACGGAAGTTTTACACCTCTGTCGAAGTGTCTGATGCGCATGGTGTTTTGTTGGATGGACGAGCAGTAAAAACGCCGATGAAGAACGCTTTGGTGCTGCCAGGACGCGCACTTGCTGAAGCCGTTGCCGCCGAATGGGTGGCGCAGTCTGGCGTTATTGATCCCGAATTGATGCCAGTGACGAAACTCGCCAATACGGCACTTGACCGAGCGACTGCGGAACGAGAACATGTGACTTTGGAAATTACTCAATATGCTGGCTCCGACCTCGTTTGCTATTGGGCGGACAGACCGCCGGAACTGGTTCAGTTGCAAGCCAAACACTGGCAGCCTGTACTGGATTGGGCAAAGGCAACGCTTGCAGCGGAACTCGTCAAGACCTCGGGCATGATGCATGTTGCCCAGCCTGAAGCCAGTCTGGAGGCCTTGCAATGTCATGTCGCCAAACTGAACAATTGGGAATTGACGGGCGTATACATTTCGATGACCCTGCTTGGATCTGCCTTGTTGGCGTTGCGACTGCTCGCAGGGGCAGAGGCAAATACAGTATGGGCCGCTGCTCATGTCGATGAGGATTACCAGATCAGCCAATGGGGCGAAGACGCAGAAGCGGTTCAGCGCCGCAACGTGCGGCGTCAGGAATTTGATGGCATCGTGCGATTTTTTGAACTGTTGAGGACAACGACAGATGCAAGACATACTTGAAGTACTCGACAAGCGGCGCGCGAAGGCGCGCCTGGGGGGTGGTCAAAAGCGGATCGATGCGCAGCATGCGAAGGGCAAACTGACAGCCCGCGAGCGCATTGACCTCTTGCTTGATGCAGGATCATTCGAAGAGTTCGACATGTTTGTCGAACATCGCTGCACCGATTTCGGCATGGAGAAGGCCAAGACGCCGGGCGATGGCGTGGTGACCGGCTGGGGCACGGTGAACGGACGTCTGGTTTATGTCTTCGCCAAAGACTTTACAGTGTTTGGAGGTTCGCTATCGGAAGCCCACGCACGCAAGATCACCAAGTTACAGGACATGGCGCTGCAGAACCGAGCCCCCATCATCGGGCTGTTTGATGCAGGCGGTGCGCGCATTCAAGAGGGCGTTGATGCGCTGGGTGGCTATGGCGAAGTGTTCCAGCGCAATGTGTTGGCATCAGGCGTGATCCCGCAGATATCCATCATCATGGGGCCTTGTGCGGGCGGAGATGTTTACTCACCTGCGATGACGGACTTCATCTTCATGGTGAAGGGCACAAGCTACATGTTTGTGACAGGACCTGACGTGGTGAAGACCGTGACCAATGAAACGGTCACGGCAGAGGAACTGGGTGGTGCCACCGTGCACAGCACGCGATCGTCCATAGCCGACAAGGCGTTTGAGAACGATGTGGAAGCACTTCTGCAAATGCGCAGGTTGGTAGACTTTCTGCCTTCGAGCAATCAGTCAGAGCTGCCCGTGTTGCCAGGCTTTGCCGATGCGGAAGGAATTGATGAATCGCTTGATACATTGATCCCCGTCAATCCGAATCAGCCCTATGACATGAATGAGTTGATCGCCAAGACAGCAGACGGTGGTGACTTCTTTGAAATTCAGGAGGCGCATGCCAGAAACATCATCATTGGCTTTGCGCGTATCAAGGGGCGGACTGTAGGGATCGTCGCAAATCAGCCGATGGTGCTGGCAGGTGTGCTGGATTCGGATGCCGGCCGGAAGGGCGCTCGTTTCGTGCGTTTTTGTGATTGCTTCAACATCCCCCTTCTCACATTCGTCGACGTGCCAGGTTTTCTGCCGGGAACAGTGCAGGAATACGGCGGGCTAATCAAACACGGCGCAAAATTGCTATTTGCCTATGCCGAGGCTACGGTACCCAAGATCACTGTCATCACCCGCAAGGCCTACGGCGGTGCCTACGTTGTCATGGCGTCGAAACACTTGCGAGGCGATTTGAACTACGCCTGGCCTACCGCGGAAATTGCTGTCATGGGTGCCAAAGGTGCGGCAGAAATCATCTACCGCGCAGAACTTTCTGACTCGGCCAAGATTGCTGCGCGTGAAGCAGATTACAAGGCGCGCTTTGCCAATCCTTTCGTGGCAGCAGAGCGCGGATTCCTCGATGACGTGATCATGCCCCATTCCACGCGACGCCGTGTTGCAAGGGCGCTGGATATGCTCAAATCCAAACAGCTGCAAAATCCATGGAAGAAGCACGACAATATTCCGTTGTAACACTCATTACTGTGCGGGGGTTAATCCTGCTCGACGTTGCGGAACGGCGAATGCGTTGCGAGGACCTGCTGGTCGTGATCGATGCTTGCGCGTTCATGCTGGAGATAGTCTGCCACGGCTCGGCTTAGACCCTTGTGAGCAAAATGATGCAGGCTGTGGGTTTTGACAGGCAGATAGCCGCGCGCAAGTTTATGCTCGCCTTGTGCCCCTGCTTCGACAACTTTCAGCTTTCGGGAAATTGCAAAGTCGATGGCTTGATAGTAGCAAGTTTCAAAATGCAGGAAAGGGTGGTCCTCTATGGCACCCCAGTTGCGACCAAACAGCGTGTCTGATCCGATGAAGTTCAGAGCGCCTGCAATGACTTTCCCATCGCGTTTCGCCAGCACCAGCAACGTGTGCCCTGGCATGCGCTCGTTGATCAGGGAGAAGAATTCTCGCGTCAGGTAGGGTCGGCCCCATTTGCGAGCCCCTGTGTCCATGTAAAACCTGTAGAAATCATCCCAGTGATGTTCCTGCAAGCTATTGCCCGTGAGCTGGTCAAATGTAATGCCGCGTGCGGCCACTGCTTCTCGTTCTTTTCGGATGTTCTTGCGTTTTGATGAAGACAGCGTTGCCAGAAATTCAGTGAAGCTGTGAAAGCCCTGATTGTGCCAATGAAACTGAATGTCCTGGCGTTTCAACCAGTTTTCAGGCGCGCAACTCCAATCGGATTCCGGCAAAAACGTGATGTGGGCGGACGATGCACCTAGCTGCTGGGTTGCTGCTTCCAGACCCTTGAGAAGCTTGGGTTTATGTTCCTTGGGTGCGAGCAGACGCGGCCCGGTGGCGGGGGTGAAGGGCACTGACACCTGCAGTTTGGGATAATAATTTCCACCCGCCCGCGCGTATGCATCGGCCCATCCGTGGTCAAAAACATATTCGCCCATGGAATTGGACTTGAGATAGCAAGGCACGAGACCCAATGGTTTTTCACCATCTTCCAGAATCAAATGCGACGGGCTCCATCCGGCCCGTGCCGTGGCAGAACCTGAATCTTCAAGACAGGACAAGAATGCGTGCGACACAAAGGGATTGAATGGGCGTTCAGCCGGGTTTGCCAGGGCATCCCATACGCTGGCTTCAATATGTCTGAGACTCGACAGGGTGCGCAGTCGCTCTGTCATCAGGCGGTGTAACTTTCAAAGGTCACTTGATCGGAATAGCGCCGTGCCTGCTGTTCTTCCTGACGTGATCTGACAGTCCACGTGATGACAGGAAAGCCTCTCTCGCGGATGGCCTGAACGGGTGCAAAGGGTAAATCTCGAAAGTGATAGGAGATGAAGTGGGGCCTGGTTTTTTCCAGGTGATCCAGGTGGCGGACGCACATGCGCCTGGCGAAGGGCAAGGTGCGATAAGATGTATCCGTAGTGCGGTCGGCGGTGATACCGCGCACCGTGTCTGGCGAAAGTGCTGCCACTGCGGCGATCAGATCAGGGTCGAACGACATCAGACAGTAAGGCCCTTGGTATTTCGTTAGAACATGCAATGCGCGGGTTGCCAGTTGCATATTACCGTCAAATTGTGATTTCAATTCGATGACAAGTGTGACCCGTCCATCGACCTGTTGCAGAAGTTCTGCAAGCGTTTGAATCGTGTCTACGCTGTTCTTGAGTTTCGCCTGCTTCAGTTCACGCGTTGTACAAGCTCTGACCAGCCCAGACCGTGTCGTCAAGCGTTCGAGGCTGTCGTCATGAAGCACCACGGCTTCACCGTCTGCCGTGAGTTGCACATCGCATTCAATGGCGTAGTTGAGAGTGATGGCTGCTGCAAAGGCGCTCTCGGTGTTCTCCACAACGCCTTTTGACACAGCGTGCAAGCCGCGATGGGCAATCGGGCGGGCAACCAGCCAGTCCAGTGCACGCAGCTGAGGGGAAAACCGTGTCATGCGATTTCGACAATGGCTTCCACTTCGACGCAGGCATTCATGGGCAGTGAAGCAACGCCCACTGCTGAACGGGCGTGGCGGCCGATATCGCCAAAAACCTCTACCATCAGATCAGACGCACCGTTGACGACGAAGGGTTGATCACCGAAAGCATGGCTGCTGGTGACAAAGCCCGTGAGTTTCACGATGCGCTTCACGCGTGAGAGATCGCCACCGCAAGCTTCCCTGATTTGCGCGATGACATTGATCGCAGCCTGCCTTGCCGCGGTTTTACCTTCTTCTTTCGTCACATCGAGACCATGCACACCCGTCTGCGTCAACATGCCATTTTCAAACGGGAGCTGCCCCGCTGTGAAAACCAAATTCCCACTTTTTGACCAGCCCACATAATTGGCAACTGGTTTGGCGGGATTGGGCAATTCAATTCCAAGTTCCTTCAATCGTTGTTCCGGTGTCATCCCAGCTTGTCCTTTGGTACTTCGCCCGCAAAGAACGCCTTCAAGTTGTCCAACGCACG
>JANNNG010000226.1:0-73673 GCA_031398425.1 Hyphomicrobiales bacterium
CAGGCATGCCTGCCGACGACTGGCATTCATCGTTTACGGCGTGGACTACCAGGGTATCTAATCCTGTTTGCTCCCCCACGCTTTCGCACCTCAGCGTCAGTATCGAGCCAGTGAGCCGCCTTCGCCACTGGTGTTCTTCCGAATATCTACGAATTTCACCTCTACACTCGGAGTTCCACATACCTCTCTCACACTCAAGACATCCAGTATCAAAGGCAGTTCCAGAGTTGAGCTCTGGGATTTCACCCCCTGACTTAAATGTCCGCCTACGCTCCCTTTACGCCCAGTAATTCCGAGCAACGCTAGCCCCCTTCGTATTACCGCGGCTGCTGGCACGAAGTTTGCCGGGGCTTATTCTTCAGGTACCGTCATTATCGTCCCTGACAAAAGAGCTTTACAACCCGAAGGCCTTCTTCACTCACGCGGCATGGCTGGATCAGGCTTGCGCCCATTGTCCAATATTCCCCACTGCTGCCTCCCGTAGGAGTCTGGACCGTGTCTCAGTTCCAGTGTGGCTGATCATCCTCTCAGATCAGCTAAGGATCGCAGGCTTGGTGAGCCATTACCTCACCAACTACCTAATCCTACGCGGGCCCGTCTAAAGGCGATGAATCTTTCCTCGCAAGAGCGTATACGGTATTAGCGCAAGTTTCCCTGCGTTGTTCCGTACCTCTAGGAAGGTTCCCACGTGTTACTCACCCGTCTGCCACTGCTGCATTGCTGCAACCGTTCGACTTGCATGTGTTAAGCCTGCCGCCAGCGTTCGTTCTGAGCCAGGATCAAACTCTCAAGTTTGAAACTGGTTAACAGGTGATCTTGCGACCACCTACTGGTCTTTAGCTTTCAAAAAATTGACGAGGAATTGCAGTTTCTATCTTGCGATAGAAGCTGTTTAATTCCTTGTATTTCAAAAACGCTATCGACGTTTGTTTCTTCGTCTCCGGTCACCCGGAAACCGCAAGGACACACGCCGTCTGCGTTTCTCTTTCTTTCTTTTACAATGTCAATCAGCGGGGGACTTGTGATCCCGGCATTTCCGTGCTTGTCACACCCTTTGGAGGTGCATTTGCGCGACAGACAAACCTCTTCCCGGTTCCTCCTTTCGGAGTTGCCGGCTGGTTTAGCCGATCACGCTTTGATTTCGCACAGAGGCGTCGGCGCGTTGGCACCGGCGTCCCTCAGTAATGCGGTGTATATGGCCGCCGTGATCAACCTGTCAAACAAAATTCGCAGGTTTTTTGAAAATTTTTTTAAGTAGCTGAAAAATATGAGCTTAATCACAATCCACAACTCTCCTTCGCTGCGATAAACTGAGAGCTCGATATGGTTTTGCAATGAATTTCATTCGCGGAGACTGGTTGAACTGTGAAAGAATGAAACTATCGGTCAAAAGCGCTCGTGGCCCTACAAGTACCGAGGAGATTTGCGCCACTCCATGGTTAACGAATTGGAAATCAAATGTTGCAAAAAGCATTCTGCCGGATATGCACCTGGACTGAAAGTTTGACCATTGAGTCATGGATAGCCTTCCAAATCGATTGACACAGCAAGCGAAGCAGGGGCATTGTCGGCATGGATGCGAGTTAATACGGCCACGTGATTTATCATGTGAAGGGGTTGCCTTCGACGACTGACGCCTGTACCGGGCGGCAGAAATCGAAGACAAATGCGTGAGGGAGTGAAGCGACGTTGAAGGGGCAGCACAACAGCAAGCTACCAGCCAGACCCATGAGGTCCGGGGTTTCGCCCATTGCTCGTGACGTAAAACCAATCCAGCTCGAAACAAGTTTCCTCGATGAACCCGTGCATCACCGCTGGCTGCTGACAACCTGCCTTGCTGGCGCTGCGACAACCCTGCTTGTAGGTGGTGTCATGCTGGGCCTGTTCGGCCACAATGCATCTCCATTACAAGCCAACGCTGCTGTCAATCAGGAAGAGAATGCGCGGATTATTTCTTCTGACCCAGGCAAGATCATCGGTGAAGGTTTGACGGCGTCTACATCACCCCACGACGGCACGACCAAGGTATTGCCCGAACGTGAACTGGCCAACGATTGGGCCTATCCTGAAATCACGGAAAATGAACTGCCTTACAGTGATGCGGACACGACGGTTCTCGACGCCGAAATTGAAGCAGTTGATGCAGAGCGCGACAATATCACGGAAATTTCAAAGTCGGCACCGCCGGAACCTGTGGACGAAACCTTCAAGCTGGCCAAGGGATCAAATCTCAAACGCGAGTTGATTGATCGCGGCGTGTCGAAGGCGGCCGCCGAGGAACTGGTCAATGCCATTGATCCCGTGCTGCCGATCAAGCAGATCAAATCCGGCACCACATTCGACGTCACCTTTGACCGACAGATCGATTTTTATGGCCGCGAAGTCATCTTCCCCGTGGAACTGTCATTCAAGCAAGGCACAAAAGTCAGCGTGCTCGTGACCGCCGATGAAGACGGAAACTTCGAAGCCAGCATGACCGGCAAGCTTGAGGCGCCTAAATCTGAAATCGCCCAAGTCGACAATTACAGGGCTCGCGCCAAGATCGGATCCAGTCTTTACGGAACGGCCAAAGACAACAAGATTCCAGATCATATCGTATCCGAATTCACCCGCGTCTTCTCCTATGACGTAGACTTCCAGAACCAGATCGCAGCCTCCGATGATTTCGAACTGCTGTTTGGCAAACCCCTCACCGGCTCTTCCACCAAGCGTAAAGTGCTGCATTACGCCCAGCTCAATTTCGGCGGTAAATCAAAACAGTATTTCCGCTTCACGGCCTCCGATGGCCAGACTGACTATTTCGATGAAAACGGTCGCAGTGCGTCACGCTCCCTTTTGAAAACCCCCGTCTCCGGCGTCAAGATCACATCGGGCTTTGGCATGCGCCGGCATCCGCTGCTACGCTACTCCAAAATGCACACCGGCGTCGATTTTGGAGCGCCCACCGGAACACCCATCCGTGCTGCAGGCTCTGGCGTGATTGATCTAGCCGGTCGGCATGGCGCTTATGGCAATACCATTGTGGTCAAGCACGGCACCAAATACAAAACCCTCTACGCCCACATGAGCAGGCTTGCCAGAGGCATCCGCTCAGGTGTGCGGGTCAACCAGGGCCAGGTCATCGGCTATGTGGGTAATACAGGTCGTTCAACGGGTCCGCACCTGCACTACGAAGTCCGTATCAGCGACCGCCCGGTCAACCCCACCGCCATTCGCGCGGCTGGCGGCAAGCAGCTGGCAGGCCGCGACCTGCAAAACTTCCGCGCCATAAAATCCCGCATCGTTGCCATGGTGCAATCGGCACCAGCGTCAACGCAACTGGCGTCGGTCGGGAATTAACACCCCTTCCTGGTCCCCGTAACGATTTCGTGAAACTGAAACTTTTGCTCTGGACCATTCGTTCCTGATTGATGGGTCGGCTGCCGTTGAGGCCATGACCTGGCAATCCATTCCATCCGATCAGGAGATTTCTCATGACCTATTCGATTCTCAACTGCGGCGCCGTTGCAACAGCAGCACTGTTTGCACTCACGGGAAACGTTCTGGCGGCGCCTGCCGTAGGGCTCACCGGCAACGCAACGCTGGTCTGGTTCGACACGGAAACGCCAACGGTCTCAAAGACTGTTGACGTGGCAGGTGTTGATCGCCTGCAGGGTATTGATGTCCGTCCATCCAACGGCCAACTCTACGGGGTGACGGGTGACGGCACCATTGTGACGATCGATATCGAAACCGGCGTTGCCACGCCTGGAAAGAAACTGGCGACAAACCTGCCCGCAGGCGGCTCGGCGAGCGTCGATTTTAACCCGGTGGCCGATCGCCTGCGCCTCATCGCGTCTGACGGCACCAACCTGCGCGCCAATGTTGACACCGGTGAAGTGACGACCGACGGAAAGCTGAACTTTGAAGCGGCAGACAAGAATGCGGCAACCAAACCGAACGTGGTGGCAACGGCCTACCTGAACTCCTTCGGCAAGCCCGAGGCCACGAAGATGTATGATCTGGATGCCGCAGGCAATTTCATCCAGCAGACCAAACCCAACGACGGGTTGCTGAAAACCATCGGCAGCACCGGCATTGCCGCTGGAGAAGCGCCATCGCTGGACATTCAGACCACAGCCGATGGCACCAATACCATCTGGGTTGCCGCAGGTGGCAGTCTCTACACAGTTGCCGCAGAAACCGGAGTGGCCACCAAAACCAAAACAATCGAAGGACTACCCGGCGCATTGCGTGACATTGCCATCCTGCCCGCAAAGTGATCACGGAGCCGTCGGTCACTGGGTCAGCGACTGACGGCCACCAATCCCAGCTTCACTTGCAAAGCCTTGGGAAGAGCCGTCGCACACAGCCTGTGGCTCTCCCTCAAATAGTCTAGAAGTGCTGCATCATCCATTGTCGTGTCGTTGACGCGTTGTATCCACGTCATACCCCGTGAGGCAAGATAGGGTGCGGGCCGCAGTCCTTCCTGCTCCTTGAGAATATCGTAACTCATCGCCGACACTTTGAAGGTGATGGCCAGTTGCTTTTGCAATTCCGGAAAGGCCAGCGCAAACATCTTGCCCTTGGCCCCGCCCACTTTCCAGACATGCACACCACCCCACTGCACCACGTGAAATGTATGCGGCAAGCTAGCACAGGCGGCATTGTAGGCTTTGATGTTCATGATCACGTCTTACCCGCAAATTTTCTTCAGCGTTAGGGCAAGATAAACCATTCTGCGGCAGGATGGGACTTGGTTAGTCAATGGTTAAGCGGCCTCGCCGCTGCTTGAAGGTCAATCGAGTCATGAACGAGAACAGAATTCCGCCCCGGCTTTCAAACCCGGACGAAAGCGCCCCGCGCCAGAAGCCCGATGGCATTCTTGATCCTGCCGGCGAAGCGGGCTGGTTCCTGATGCGCGAACGCGAGGATCGCGGTCTTTCCCATGAACAAGCCAGCGAAATCGTGGGTATCCACCCCTATCATCTCGAAGCCATTGAACTTGGCAATATGACCAACATGCCATCTCGCGTTGAAGCGTTGGAAATGATTTCGGCCTATGCGTCCTATCTCGGCTTCGAACCTGAACCCTTGTTGCATCACTATGTATCGTTCCTGCCGGCACCTCAGGTGGCTCCGCGCCGCCACCCCGCCAATCCCACGCCGCTGTCCAGCGCCAAGATCCTGAGTTTTGGAAAATTCGTCAAACTGCCACCTGTCAACATCAAGTTGCCGTCAGTGGCCAACATGACGCAAGGCAACGGCGGCATCGTTGCCTCGGTTGTGGCTGCCCTTGTGTTGTTTTCCGGCGTCACCTGGATGCTGGTGCCCGCGTCCGATCCCGCCTTTGACCAGCTGCAAATTGCTGCGATGACGGAAGAAGCCGACCCCATGCCCACCGCCTCAACCGGCGCTGACGTTGCAGATGTCGGGATTACCGAGAAACCGATGGACGGCGACGCCATGGCAACCGTGGCACCTACGAAACCCATTGTGACAGCCCAGCCACCCATTCTTGATGAAGATGTTCTCGGTGCCTTCATCCAGGAAAATGTGGCTGGTGCCGCTGCCGATACGGCTCCTGAACAGTTTGCCGCTTTGCAAATCCAAGGCCGCGTCTTTGGCTCACCTGACGCAAAGGTACGCCTCGTGCTGAAAGCCAACCGCAACATCTGGCTGCTCATTGAAGACAGCCGCGGCAACCGTGTGGCTACGCAATTGCTGA
The DNA here is from genome assembly GCA_031398425.1 of Hyphomicrobiales bacterium. GTDB lineage: Bacteria > Pseudomonadota > Alphaproteobacteria > Rhizobiales > Aestuariivirgaceae > Aestuariivirga. The sequence continues at coordinate 5,708 of JANNNG010000226.1, forward strand.
ACAAGGGCGACCAGTTCCGCGTGCCCAACAACCCGGGCCTCGCCGCCACGGTGCAGGATGGTGGTGCCATCACCTACATCATTGATGGCGTGGAAAAAGGCGTGCTCGGCCAACCCGGTGCGGTGCTTGCAGCTGAAAGTCTGGATATCAAGAAGCTCGAGGCCAAAGGGTAAGTTTCAAGTCTGGTACCTACTTCCGTCATCCCGGTGAAGACCAAGATGATGGGTGCGTTGGACGGTGAAATCTCACGACCCGGTGTCATGTCAATAATTTTTGCCATAGCACCCACCATCCTCTAAAGCCTCGCCATGGCCGCCATCCACCCAGAAAAAATCGAGCGCATCCTCGAACGCTTCGCCACCATCGAACACGACCTCGCATCAGGTGCCGGCGGTGAAATCTTTGTGCGCCTCTCCAAGGACTATGCCGAACTTGAGCCCACGGCCAAGACAGCCTTGGCATTGAAGGCGGCCTACGCAGAGCACAAGGGCCTCGCCGACATGATCACCGCCGGAGGCGAACTGGCCGAAATGGCAGAAAGCGAAAAACCGCTGCTTGCAGAAAAGATCGAAGCCCTCGAAAAGCACATGCGTATCCTGCTGTTGCCGAAGGATGCCGCTGACGAACGCAACGTCATTCTCGAAGTCCGCGCCGGAACCGGTGGTGACGAGGCCGCAATTTTTGCAGGCGATCTCTTCCGCATGTACCAGCGCTACGCCGCATCAAAAAACTGGCGCGTCGAGGTGATCTCCGCCAGCGACGGCGAGCACGGCGGCTACAAGGAAGTCATCGCCAACATCTTCGGCGCAGGCGCCTATGCCCACATGAAATTTGAATCAGGCGTTCACCGCGTGCAGCGCGTGCCCGCCACGGAAACCCAGGGACGCATCCACACCTCCGCCGCCACCGTGGCCGTTCTGCCAGAAGCCGAGGAGGTCGATATCAGGATCGAGGACAAGGATCTGCGCATTGATGTGTTCCGTTCCTCAGGTCCCGGCGGCCAGTCGGTCAATACCACTGATTCCGCTGTGCGCATCACCCACATTCCCACAGGCCTTGCCGTGGCCCAGCAAACCGAGAAATCACAACTCAAGAACAAGAACGCAGCCATGAAGCTGTTGCGCTCAAGACTCTACGAACTCGAACGCAGCCGGATCGACAACGAACGCTCTGCCACGCGCAAGGGCCAGGTCGGCTCAGGCGATCGTTCCGAACGCATCCGCACCTATAATTTTCCACAAGGCCGCCTGACGGATCACCGCATCAATCTTACGCTCTACAAGCTCCCTGAAATCATCGAAGGCCCGGCCTTGGAGGAAGTTGTGCAGGCTCTCGTGACGGAACATCAGGCCAGCCTTATGGCAGAGCAGGATGTTGAAACTTGAGCCCTTGCTGGCAAAAGCCAGAGCAGCCCTGATTAAGGCCGACGTGCCAACACCAGCCCTTGATGCGCGGTTGCTCATGCAGCATGTGCTCGCTTTCGAACATGCAACGATGATTGCCACTGAGCATCAGCTGACGGATGATCAGGTGGCACATTTCGACATCGTTCTGGCCCGCCGACTCGCCGGTGAACCTGTCTCGCGCATTCTGGGTTCGCGCGAATTCTATGGCCGCAGCTTCACAACGACCTCGGACGTGCTCGACCCCCGACCTGATACGGAAACCCTGGTCGATGCATGCCTTGCGCATCTGCCGCCAGAGCAACACCAGACCATCCTCGATCTCGGCACCGGCAGCGGCATACTCGCCATAACCTTGGCGGCTGAACGCCCGCACAAGCGCGCCGTTGCCGCAGACCTGTCAGCGCAAGCCCTTGCCGTCGCCAATGCCAACGCCGAAATGTGGAACCTGTCAAACCGCATCGCATTCATCGAAAGCAATTGGTTTGAAAATGTCGAGGGTACGTTCGATCTCATCGTCTCGAACCCGCCCTATATTCCGGCAGCAGTTATTCAAACACTCGAAATCGAAGTCCGCAGTCATGACCCGCATCTTGCTCTCGACGGGGGAATTGACGGCCTCGACGCCTATCGCGCCATCGCCTCCGGAGCAAGATCGCACCTTGACCCGAGCGGCATTATCGCCGTGGAAATCGGTGCCGGGCAGGAAAAACACATCGTCTCCATTTTTGCCGCAAATGACTATTATATGGAATCTCAACACCGTGATCTCAGCGGCCATATCCGCTGTCTGGTGTTCCGTGCGGGACCAAATCGCTCATGAAAATTTCGCTTTTGAATTACGCGCGGATCAGCTATGAGAGAAGTGTTACCCCTGCAATTTGCGATTTTTCCTGGCCATGACCTTGGCCGTGTTACGCAAGGTGAAGACGGCATCGCCCTCAGGAACGGGGGCACCGCAGGGTGCGACTGAAACCAGGACAAACAAACTGAGCAAGCTTTTATACGGCTTTTGAATGCAACACCGCAACATCGCTCCGGCACCTTTGGTGACCGAATGCAGCGTTGCGCCTTGAGTGTGATGGACTTCCATGAGAACCGGACCCTATAATAACAACAATAACAACAACAAGAACCGCAATCGCAATCGCAACCGCAGGCCCAATGGCGGCAGCGGTGGCGGCCAAAGCGGTGGCAGCGGTGCCAACCGTGTCTATGACTCGAACGGACCCGATGTGAAGTTGCGCGGCACGGCGCAAACGATTGCGGAAAAATACATGCAACTTGCCCGTGACGCCAACAGCTCCGGCGATCGTGTGGCCGCTGAAAGCTACTACCAGTTTGGCGACCACTATTACCGCGTCTGGCTGGCTGCCCAACCCGTGGGTCAACCCATTAATTTTGGTCGCCGCAACGCCGAAGAAGATTTCGACGAAGATGGCAACGAGATTGTCGCCGAAGCCGAGAGCACTGAAGGCGAGGTCATCGAAGCCACAGAGGGTGCTCCCGTTGCTGACGCTGGCGACAATCAACCTGAAGCCGACGGTCAGCAGCCGCGCTACAACAACAACCGCAACAACAACAACCAGAACCGCGACGGCAACAACCGCAGCAATTTCCGCCAGCGCTGGCCCCGCCGCAATGACCGCTTCAACCAGGAAAGCCAGCCCAATGGCAACCAGGCCGAAGCCCAGGGCGAACCGCAACAGCAACATGTTGAAGAAGCGGTCGTCGTGCAACGTGAAGCCGAACCCGTTGACAACAGCAACTGGGAAGCCCCGTCCTTCCTGACGCGCCCGGTGCCCGTGGTTGAGGACGCGGAAGCCCCGGCAGCCCCGCGCCGAGGCCGCAAACCCCGCGCCGCAGCACCCATCGAAGACGCCCCCCAAGGCGAGTAATTCCGCCCCTTGCCGCAAAACTTTTCATTCCCATATCTCAGCCAAGGCTGTTCATGACGGCGTCTGAGCCGTGCCCATAAGGGGCGATGCAGACGCGCCGAGACGGAGAATGTCAAATGGATTTTGAAAAATATACGGAACGCGCTCGAGGCTTCTTGCAGGCAGCGCAATCTCTGGCGCTGCGCGAAGGCCACCAGCGCTTCACGACTGAACATGTCCTCAAGGTCCTGCTCGACGATGAGGAGGGCCTGGCCTCCAACCTTATCAAGGCCGCAGGCGGAAATCCGCAAGCAGCTCTCGCTGAAACCGAAGCAGCACTCCGCAAACAGCCCAAAGTTTCAGGTGGCGGTGCAGGCCAGGTCTACCTTGCCCCCGAACTCGCCCGCGTGTTTGAAACCGCAAACAAACTCGCAACGAAGTCTGGAGACAGTTTTGTCACGGCCGAACGCTTGCTCCAGGCCCTCGCCATGGAAAAAAGCGAGGCCGCCACCGCTCTCAAAAACGCCAATGTCACGCCGCAAGCCCTGAACACCGCCATCAACGAAATCCGCAAGGGCCGCACAGCTGATTCAGCCTCTGCTGAGCAAAGCTACGACGCGCTGAAAAAATATGCGCGTGACCTCACGCAAGCCGCAACAGACGGCAAGCTTGATCCCGTCATTGGCCGCGATGAAGAAATCCGCCGCACCATTCAGGTCCTCTCCCGCCGCACCAAGAACAACCCCGTCCTGATCGGCGAACCCGGTGTCGGCAAGACGGCCATTGCCGAAGGTCTGGCATTGCGCATCATCAAGGGCGATGTGCCGGAAAGTCTGAAGGACAAGAAACTTCTCTCCCTCGACATGGGTGCGCTCATTGCAGGTGCGAAATTCCGTGGCGAATTTGAAGAGCGTTTGAAGGCTGTGCTCTCCGAAGTCACATCGTCTGATGGCGGCATCATCTTGTTCATCGATGAAATGCACACACTCGTCGGTGCCGGAAAAGCCGACGGTGCGATGGATGCTTCGAATCTGTTGAAGCCCGCTCTTGCCCGCGGCGAACTGCATTGCGTTGGTGCTACGACACTTGACGAGTTCAGAAAGCATGTCGAAAAAGACGCGGCTCTCGCAAGACGCTTCCAACCCATCTTTGTCAACGAACCATCAGTCGAAGACACGATTTCCATCCTGCGCGGCATCAAGGAGAAATACGAACTGCACCACGGTGTGCGCATCACCGATGCCGCCATCGTTGCCGCCGCCACCTTGTCCAGCCGCTATATCTCCGACCGATACCTTCCCGACAAGGCGATCGACCTCATGGACGAAGCAGGCTCACGTCTGCGTATGCAGGTCGACTCAAAGCCCGAAGAACTCGACGAACTCGACCGCCGCGTCATGCAGTTGCAGATCGAGCGCGAAGCCTTGAAAAAGGAAACCGACTCTGCATCGAAAGATCGTCTTGTCAGACTCGAAAAAGAACTCGCCGACACGGAAGAAAAATCTGCTGTGATGACGCGCAACTGGCAGGCCGAAAAAGAAAAACTCGCCAGCGCTTCGAAGCTTAAGGAAGAACTTGAGTCAGCACGCCGCGACCTCGAAATCGCCCAGCGCAAAGGCGACTTCGCCAAAGCAGGTGAACTCACCTATGGTAAAATTCCCGAACTGGAAAAGAAGCTCAGCGCCGCTGAAGCCCAGGGTTCCGGCAATCTGATGGAAGAAGCCGTCACAGCCTCCCACGTGGCCCAGGTCGTCTCGCGCTGGACCGGCATTCCTGTTGACAAGATGCTGGAGGGAGAACGCGAAAAACTCCTCGCCATGGAAGCCGAGCTGCAAAAGCGCGTCGTCGGGCAGGAAGATGCCGTCATCGCCGTCTCAACCGCCGTGCGTCGCGCCAGAGCAGGTTTGCAAGATCCCAACCGCCCCATCGGCTCCTTCATGTTTCTGGGCCCCACAGGTGTCGGCAAAACTGAACTCACAAAAGCCCTGGCCGGCTTCCTCTTCGATGATGAGCACGCGCTCCTCCGCATTGACATGTCGGAATATATGGAAAAGCATTCCGTCTCCCGTCTGATCGGTGCCCCTCCGGGCTACGTCGGATACGATGAAGGCGGTGCTTTGACCGAAGCCGTGCGCCGCCGCCCCTATCAGGTTGTCCTTTTCGACGAAATCGAAAAGGCCCACCCCGATGTCTTCAACATCCTCTTGCAGGTGTTGGATGATGGCCGTCTCACCGACGGTCAGGGCCGCACCGTGGATTTCAAGAATACCCTCATCATCATGACCTCCAACATGGGCAGCGAATTCCTCGTGAACCTCGCCGAAGGACAAGATGTTGACGTGGTGAAGGATGAAGTCATGAATGTGGTCAAACGCTCCTTCCGACCTGAATTCTTGAATCGCGTTGATGACATCATCCTGTTCCACCGCCTGATGCGCCAGCACATGGGCTCAATCGTCGACATCCAACTTGGGCGTCTCAAGAAATTGCTCAGTGAACGGAAGATTACGGTAGACCTGTCACCGGAAGCAAAACAGCTTTTGGCCGACAAGGGCTATGATCCTGCCTATGGTGCCAGACCGCTGAAACGCGTCATCCAGAAATCTATTCAAGACCCGCTGGCGGAAGAAATCCTTTCGGGCCGCGTGAAAGATGGCGACACGGTAGAGGTGGACGTAAAATCCGGAACCCTCGTCTTCAACGGCACAATACCCGTCCAGCAGGCAACACAAGCCAAACCTGCAGTGGCGACGTTCCACTGAGAATTCCCTCTCCGTCACGCGTTCCGCGTTGACGGAGAGGGAATTCAATCACCCAGCACTACTACCGTTGCATCATCCCGGGGCTTGAAGCGCGGATATCTCTGGCACCCCGCATCAGCATCCTCAAGCCCTCGCATCGTCTGCAACAATTCTGCCGCACCCTGCTGCGTCTGGCATGCTGCCATCAGCCCAGCATCATCAAACATCCCGTAGTAATCCACACAGCGATAAAATCCATCCGTACACAGAAGAAGTGAATGAGGCCGCCCCAGCGTCATGAACTGCGGCATGAACAAAGAGCGCTCATGTGGTTCGACAATGCTGTAGCCTCCCGGACGATTGCGGGTGCTGCGATTGGCCAACATCAGGGGAGCAAATTCTGCGGTCAACACCTTGATGTCGAGCTGACCGGCATCTCTGCGCTTTCGCACCTCGGTTTGCAGCTCGGCTTCAAGGTCGATCAGATTGGAAACAGGCGCCGCGTGGTGACGCACCTCGCTGTTTCGAGTGAGAAGAAAACTGTCGCCCAGACGAAGAGCGTTCCACCCCTGGTCGGTTTTCTTCACGATCAACAGGCAACAGGCAGGAAGATCATGGTCGTCAGGAATCTCGAGGCCCTGCGAAGCAACCCGCCAGTCAGAAAGGATGCGCGACACGAGCTCACTCAGAAGAGCTTGCAGTGAGATGTCACTGGCCGCGAGTTCATGCAGATGCTTTTGCACCCGCTCCACGATCCAGATTGCATCCGTGTGTGCAGACAGGATATTGCCCGTGTTGATACCCGTCACACCATCAATCACCCAGGCAGCAGTGATCTCGCCATCGCGTTCAATGAAGCCCAATGCATCCTCATTGTGCATTCCACTCGGCAAGGTGATCGCACTCACCAGCTTCACAGGTCAATCACCTTGCCTGTGCGCACGCTTTCATCCGCCGCCAGCACGATGCGCAGTGAATTGATCGCCTCTTCCACATGCAGGGTCATGTCCCGGTCATTGATGATGGCATCCAGAAACAAGGCCTGCTCGCGGTTGCAAAGTTCCTGATGACCAGGCTCGTCGTCCATAAGGATGAGATCGTCACTGCGAGCGAATGTGCCATCCGGTTTCAACCTACCGTGATGCACACGCAACGCCGAAGTTTTGGTGTGTGCATCGACATCTGATGAATCCGCTTTTGCTTCATCCATCGCAATCGACACGGACCCCCTGGGCCCGATCATGTCCTTCACGAAAAACGCCGTTTCGCTCATCATTGGACCCCAACCCGCCTCATACCAACCGACAGAGCCATCATCGAACGTCACCTGCAACTGGCCATAGTTATACATGCCCTCGTCAATGTCATCAGTCAGCCGAACGCCAATTGCATGCACACGCTTTGGCCTGGCCTCTGTGACCTGACACATCACATCGACATAGTGAACGCCACAATCCACAATCGGCGAAATAGACTGCATCAACTGCTTGTGCACAGTCCACTGGTCACCTGACGATTGCTGATTGAGGTTCATGCGCATGACAAGCGGCTTGCCGAGAGTCTTTCCCACTTCGATGAACTTGATCCATGACGGATGCACACGGAGAATATAGCCAATGACGATCTTTCGGTTCGTTGCCTTCGCCAGTGCCGCGATGTCCGTCGCCTCGGCAACTGTCGCTGCCAGCGGCTTCTCGATGAAAACATGGGCATTCGTGTGCAACGCCATGCGGGCATATTCCGCATGAGTGTCTGGCCACGTATTGACGGAGACAGCATCAGGTTTGAGTGTGGCCAGCGCTTGTCCATAGTCGGAGAAGCGGGGAATGCCTGGAAACTCCTGTACGAGATCACTCCGCTTCTCGATACCGCGCGAACACAACCCTACAATCTCAAATCCGTCATTGCCAGCATAAGCCCGCGCATGCGACAGCCCCATGTTGCCCAACCCCACCACCAGAACCCTGACCTTGCTCATTGCCCTTCAATCCATGTTTGTGTGACGTTGAGATCATCATCAAGATGAACAAGGCTGGCAAGAGCACCCGGAGCAATCAAGCCCAGTTGATTTTGCAAACCAAGAAATCGCGCAGGGTTGGTCGAAGCCATGCGCAGGGCAACACCAAAATCAACACCAAGCCGGGTTACACAATAGCGGAGTGCTGCATCCATTGTGAGATTTGATCCCGCAAGGGTGCCGTCCTCCAGTGTCAGTCGGTCCAGCACGCGCATGACAGTCCTGCCTTGCAGCGTGAAGGTGTCTGGCCCACCAGCAGCAGACGCCATGGCATCGGTGATCAACATGAAACGGTCTGACGATGTGGCGACCATGGCAAGCTTCAGCGCGGTGTCATGGATATGGTGACCATCGGCTATCACGCCGATATAACTCTTGTCGTCAGACAAGGCCGCCCCCACCATGCCGGGTTCGCGGCCACTAAGCTGGCTCATGGCATTGAACAGATGGGTAAAGCTCGTGGCACCCGCTGCCAATGCGGCCTGTGCCACATCAAAGCTTGCATCAGAATGGCCGAGGCTGACAATAATGCCAGCGTCCCTCAGGTTCCGGATCTGATCTGGCGAAACACGATTGGGCGCAACCGTCAGCATCAGCTTTCCGCAATCCGCTTTTCTCAAGAGCTGAAGATCAGTTTCCGTCAGTGTACGGATTAATGTTGCATCATGCGCCCCTTTCCGCGCCACATCCAGAAACGGACCTTCCACATGAATGCCAAGCACACCTGGCACACCCGCATGCCGTGCCTCACGCACGGCAGAAATTGCAGACGACATGATGTCGGGCACATCGGTGATGACGGTAGGCAGCAGCCCCGTCGTGCCGTGGCGACGATGCGATGTTGCAATCCGGCGGACAACGTCCAATGATGGACCGCTGTTCAGCAGCGCTCCGCCACCGCCATTCACCTGCACATCGATAAATCCGGGTGCCAGAATACCGCCTTCAAGCTTGATTTTTTCGTGACCATCTGGAATCGCATTGTCAGCCCCGATGGCAACGATACAGCGGTCTTCAATAACGACAGCTTGATGATCATGAAATTCTGCACCATCAAAGACCCGTGCTCCCGTCAATGCAAAGCCCATCACAGCGTCTCCGTCACCTTTTGCAACAGGCGCGGCTGATCGGGATTGCGCCCAAGAGCAACGGCAAGTTTTTCAATGGCGAGATAGGCGGTTTGCACCATGAGAATGGGTTCAAGCAGCGGATGCGCAGCCTCGATGCTGGGCAAGTCCTCGCCGACGACAAGCACATGCGCCCCGGTTCGTCGCAGGCGTGCAACAGCAGCAAGTGTGCCCTCTCGCGCGGCATCATGTGGCGCGAAGGCCAGCACGGGAAAACCTTTTTCCACCAGTTCAAGCGGCCCGTGCATCACCTCCGCCGTCGAATAGGCCTCCGCATGAATGGCGCATGTCTCCTTCAGCTTGAGCGCCGTTTCCGCTGCAACCGGCAGGGCCGGCCCACGTCCCAGCACATAGAGTGATGCAGCATCACGCAAACCATCAACGAAGCGAGGCCACGACACCTGACAAGCCTCATGCAGCTGTTGCGGCAACAACGCCACAGCACGCTGCAACGCGCCATCATTCGTCCACGCCGCCACGAGGGCAGCAGCCGCTGCAAGCGAAACGATGAAGGACTTTGTTGCGGCAACACTCTGCTCTGGTCCGGCATGGAGTGGCAGACACATGTCGGCGGCATCAGCCACCGGAGAGTGCTCGACATTGACCAACGCAACAGTGAATGCACCAGATGCTTTGGCGGCCTGCTGCAGGGCCACGATATCAGGACTTTTGCCTGACTGAGAAATTGTGACCATCAGGCCACCGCGCACTTTCAGCTTCGCTCCATAGACACTGACGACGGAGGCTCCAACAGATGCCACAGGAGTGCCAGTGACGATTTCGGTCAGATATTTGAAATAGGCTGCCGCATGATCAGAACTGCCCCTTGCTGATGTCAGCACGACAGTAGGAGGCGAAGTCGCCAACTGCTTGCCGATATCAACAAGACCGCGTGCATTCTGGTCCAGAAATCGCTGCACAGCATCCGGTGCTTCGCGCGCTTCGCTCTGCATGAAGCTCGTCATCGCGCCTCCGGAGCCAGCGTCAGTTCCGCCACGAAGTCATAACTGTCACCCCGGTAATGCGAACGCGTGTATTCAACAATGCGGCCATCTGCGAGATAGGAGATACGTTCCACAAACAGGGCTGCACTGCCATCAGGCTGGTCCAGCCAATCCGCTTCTTGCGCATTCAATGATGTGGCATGCAACCGCTGCAAGGCCCGCACGGGGCGAAGGCCTTTTGCATCCAGCACGGCGTAGAGCGAGTGCTGCACAACCGTCACATCATTGAGAAAGCGGTGCGGCACCACCGCGTGTTCTATGGCCAGCGGCTCACCATCGGCATGACGCAAGCGATGAAAGCGGCAAACATGTTCAGAAGGTGAGATGGAAAGCTTGATCGCCTCCTCCGGCGTTGCAAGTCCAGACGAACGATCAAGCCAGCGGGCTTGCGTCTTCAAACCTCTCAGTGCCATGTCCTCGGTGAAACTGGTCAAGCGTGACAGAGGAAGTTCGATACGGCTCGTTCGCTCGCGCACATAGGTGCCAGAACCGCGCCGCTGCACCAGCACACCTTCATCCACCAATTCTGTGAACGCCTTGCGTACGGTGACACGGCTCACATCCAGCAATTCCGCCACATCACGTTCACTGGGAACAGAATCGCCAGCCTTCAACTCGCCATCAGCAATCGCGTCCTGCACCAACAGCTTGAGGCGCTGATAAAGCGGCGCGTGTTGCCGCGCCTGAAAGCGCTGTTGTGCAAACACCCGGGCAGCGATAGTCATGACCAGTGCTCTGGCAGACCCTGCGCGCGCCTTGCCATCATGATCGCACCATCAACGGCGTCTGCATCAGGCAAAACCAGCGCCGCTCGTACATCAGCATCAAGATAGGGCGGATAGACCTGCGCCAACCCTCCCAGGATACAGAGCCGCCCTGCCCCCCGTGCCAACAAGGCGTGGCCCAGTTTTGAAATCGCAGCAGCCCCTTCAATCACAATGGTCATGCCCTGCACATCCGCCCGACCTGCATGCTCGAACACCAGCGGTGCGAAGCTTGCATAGTCACGCGGTGTTGCGGTTTCCGACCAGCGCGACAATGCGTGCCGCGTGCGCCCCGCCCTCCGTAACACCGCTTCAATCAATGCTGTGGGCTGCAACAATCCATCCAGCGCCAGCGCCGCACGCCGCACAGCATGGTGCCCCAGCCACGCACCCGAACCATGGTCCCCCAATTGAAAGCCCCAGCCCCCCACCATATGACGAATGTCATCCACCACGCCAAAACCGATGGACCCCGTGCCCGCAATGACGATGCCGCCATTGCTGCCACTGAACGCTCCCATGCAGGCCGCATAGGCATCGTTGTCAGCGATCACGGACGCAAACGGCAAATGCGCGGCGTGAATTTTTTCGGCCCCAACCGACGTCACAATACCAGCAAGCCCCAACCCCGCATGCAGTTGTTCTATCGCAACACCAGCAAGCAAAGCAGCTTCCGCTCCAGCAGCGATGATGTTCGCAATCGAACCGTCAAAGTTCTGATAGATATTGGCAGGACCACCCGACGCCTCACCCAGCACACGTCCATTCACGTCGCGGATGCGCGCCCGGCACTTCGAACCGCCGCCGTCGATTCCCAGAAAAAACTGCCGCGAAGTGGTCATGCCACCGACAATACCAAAACAATACCATATTGAAAAGACATTTTTAACTTATCGTAATCAATTGAATTTATTTCATAATTACGAACACAGTGTAGCCAGATAAAATCTCCTCTCGACAAGTGGTTTTATTTTGGTATTTGTTGACCATGGAAAGTCGAACTTCAACCGAGTCCAGCCTGGCCGATCTCACGGGCTTCGACACCTGGGATGACCAGCGCATTCTCGCAGCCTTGCTGGCGGGCCAACGGCGCGCACTGGATGCGGTGGAACGCGCCCTTCCCGCCATCGCGCAGGCAGCAGCACTGGTTACCGATCGCATTGGCAAAAGCGGTCACCTGTTTTATGCTGGTGCTGGCACATCCATCCGCGTCGGCGTCCAGGACGGCACGGAACTGCCCGCCACCTTTGGCCTGTCGGAAGACAAGCTTGAATATCTCATTGCCGGTGGCAAGGCCGCCATGTTCGAAACCATGGCCGATGCCGAAGATGACGTGGCCGCAGGCCGCACCGCTGCGCAAGTCTGCACCGCTGCAGACGTGCTCATCGCCATCGCCGCATCAGGCCGCACGCCCTACACCATTGCCGCTGCCGAGCAGGCGCAGGAATTGGGCTGTGCCGTCATCACCATTGTCAATAATGCCGGTTCCCCCCTGTCAATGCTTGGCGACGTGAGAGTCACGATCGAAACCGGCGCAGAGGTCATCTCCGGTTCAACGCGATTGTCTGCCGGCACGGCACAGAAGGCCACTCTCAATCTGATCTCGTCCCTCGCCTTCACGCGCCTGGGTGCCGTGCATGATGGTTTGATGGTGAACGTCGAGGCCGGCAACAGTAAACTCGTTGCAAGGTCGCGTGGCATCGTCATGAAGATTGCGGGCGTAGATGACGTCGCGGCAGGTGATGCATTGGAGGAAACCAGCAACGACATCAAATCAGCTATTCTCATTTGCAAAGGTGCTCGTCTTGCTGAAGCGCAACGACTGTTGAGCGAAGAAAATGGAAATCTGCGACGGGCCCTGGCCACCCACTTGTCGAAACTTCAAACATCGGTGTAGCCTCAATATTATTCAATCATGGAAAGGGAGTATAAAAATGAAAACAACGCTGAAAACCCTGTTGCTGGCCGCCGTGGCCACAACGGCACTGGCCTCCGCCGCATCCGCCGGAAAGCTCACCATCGAAAGCTGGCGCAACGATGATGCGGCGATCTGGAAAGACAAGATCATCCCCGCTTTCAACGCCAAGCACCCCGACATCCAGGTGGAATTCACGCCAACGGCACCGAAAGAATACAATGCCGCGTTGAATGCACGCCTTGAAGGCGGCACAGCTGGCGACATCATCACCTGCCGCCCCTTTGATGCCTCACTCGAACTCTTTACCAAAGGCAATCTCGCAGCGTTGAACGATCTGCCATCAATGGCAAATTTCTCTGACGTCGCCAAAAGTGCCTGGACTACGGATGATGGCAAGAGCACATTCTGCGTGCCCATGGCGTCGGTGATCCACGGCTTCATCTACAACAAGGACATCTTCAAGGAAGTGGGCGTTGAACCGCCGAAGACAGAAGAAGAATTTTTGGCCGTCCTCGAAAAGATCAAGGCCAATGGCAAATACACGCCCCTCGTGATGGGCACCAACGACCAGTGGGAAGCCGCCACCATGGGCTTCCAGAACATTGGCCCCAATTACTGGAAAGGCGAGGAAGGCAGGAAAGGCCTGATTGATGGAACTGCGAAACTCACCGACAAACCCTACGTCGATACCTTTGCAGCACTCGCCAAATGGTCACCCTACATGGGTGAAGGTTACAAAGCACAAACCTATCCCGACAGCCAGAACCTCTTCGGCCTCGGCAAGGGTGCCGTCTACGCTGCGGGCTCCTGGGACATTTCCACTTTCCGTGGCCAGAATGTGAACATGGGTGCCTTCAAGGCTCCGCCACCAGCGGGCAGTGATTGCTACATCTCCGACCACACTGACATCGGCATCGGCCTCAACGCCAAATCAGCCAATGCCGCTGAGGCCAAGATGTTTCTGGATTGGGTGGGATCAGAAGAATTCGCCAACATCTTTGCAAACTCCCTGCCCGGCTTTTTCCCCTTGTCCAACGCCAAGATCACCCTGTCGGATGATGTGGCGCAGGAATTCGTGAACTGGCGCGGCACCTGCAAATCCACAATCCGCAACAGCTATCAGATCCTGTCGCGCGGCACGCCGAACCTTGAGAACGAAATGTGGAACGTGTCGGCACAAGTGCTGAACGGCAGCATGACACCGCAAGCCGCAACAACCCAGCTGCAGGATGGCTTGAAGAAGTGGTACGCCCCACAGCAGAAATAGTAGTTTGCCCTTAAGTCGTCATTCCAAACGCCCGCCCTATCGCGGGCGATTTGGAACCCCGCTTTCTCTGACGTCAGTTTTACCCGTCAGAGAATAGCGGGGTTCCAGTTCGCGCTCCGCAAGTGCTACGCTTGTCTGGAATGACGATTGTATTGAATTGAATGACGATGCAATAGAAACATGTCCTCACAACAGCACTCCCACCTCGTCGGCATGTCACGCAGCGCCTACACGCGCGCGCTGATCTTCTTCCTCGCTCCCGCCATGCTGATCTATTCGCTCTTCTCCATCTACCCACTCATCGCCACCATCGTGAATTCCTTCTACGACAAGCAGGACAACGGCACTTATCTCTACATCGGTATTGCCAACTTCCGAACCCTGCTCACCGACCCCACATGGTCAGCACCCTTCTGGAATGCGTTCTGGAACAATTGCAAATTCTTCTTTGTCCACATGCTGGTGCAAAATCCCATCGGCCTCCTGCTCGCGGCACTTTTGAGCCTGCCAGTGCTGCGTTTCCGCTCAACTTACAGAACGCTGATCTTCATGCCGACAATGCTCTCCGTCGTCGTCATCGGTTTCACATGGCAACTGATCCTCTCGCCACTCTGGGGCATTGCGAAAATGTTCCTGCAAACCATAGGCGTAGGGTTCATGTTCGCACCCTGGCTCGGCGAAGAATCAACAGCACTTCTCACCATCTCACTGATCTCGGTCTGGCAATTCGTGGGCATTCCCATGATCCTCATCTATACGGCCCTGCTTGCCATTCCTGAAGAGTTGATCGACGCCGCAACAGTGGATGGCCTCAACCAGTTCGAAGCCTTCGTCTATGTGAAGCTGCCGCTGATCTGGCCCACCATCGGGCTGGTATCAGTCCTTACCTTCGTCAACAACTTCAACGCCTTTGATCTCATCTACGCCATGAAGGGCGCACTTGCCGGCCCGAATTACTCTGCCGACATCATGGGCACGCTGTTCTACCGCGTTTTCTTCGGCAACCAGTTGCAGAATGGTGATGTGTCCATGGGTGCCACCATCGCAACAATGATGCTGTTGATCATCTTGTGCGGCGTCATGCTCTATCTCTTCGCCATCCAGCGCCGCCTGCAGAGGTATTCCTTCTGATGCGAAAACCAGCCTCCGCCTTCATCGTCCACGCCATTCTCGGGCTTTATACGCTACTGGCCCTGTTCCCCATCATCCTCGTCATCATGAATTCCTTCAAGGCCAAGCGCGCCATCTTCAACACGCCGCTGCAACCGCCCATGCCATGGAACTTTGATCCCATCGGTTACACCAAGGTCTTTGGCGATAGTGCCATCGCCACCTACTACATGAACTCGATCACGGTCACCGTGGGCACCATCTTCTTCACGCTGCTGTTCGGTGCCATGGCAGCCTGGGCGCTGACCGAATACAAGTTCCGCTTCAACACCGCACTGGGACTGTTCCTCGCCATTGGCATCATGGTGCCGATACGATTGGGCTCCGTGTCGATCATTCAACTGGTGGCCAATCTCAACCTCATCAACACGCTGACAGCGTTGATCCTCGTCTACATCGCGCAAAATCTGCCGCTTGCCGTGTTCATTCTCTCTGAATTTATCCAGCAAATTCCAAAAGATTTACGCGAAGCCGGGCGCTGTGATGGCCTCTCGGAATACAACATCTTCTTCTATATCGTGCTGCCGCTGCTGCGCCCCGCTATGGCCACGGTCGCCGTCTTCACCATGATCCCCGTCTGGAATGATCTCTGGTTCCCGCTGCTCCTCGCCCCCACCGGCGGCAAGCAGACCATCACATTGGGCGTGCAACAATTCCTCGGACAATACATCACCGACTGGAATGCCGTGCTGGCCGCTCTGAGCACAGCCATCATTCCCGTGCTCATTCTTTATGTCATCTTCTCCCGCCAGTTGATCCGGGGCTTGACCTCGGGAGCAGTAAAATGAGTGCGCCATGGCCGAAGTGAAAATCGACAACCTCCACAAATCCTACGGCAAGGTCGATGTGCTGAAAGACATCAACCTCGTCGTCGAGGACGGTTCCTTCGTCGTCCTCGTCGGCCCATCAGGCTGTGGCAAGTCCACCCTGTTGCGAACCGTTGCAGGCCTTGAACCCATCAACAGCGGCGAAATTTCCATAGCAGGCCGCAACGTCAGCACCCTTGCCCCGGCGCAGCGCGAAATCGCCATGGTATTCCAGTCCTACGCGCTTTATCCGCACATGAACGTCGAGAACAACATGGCCTTCGGCCTGAAGTTTGCGCGCACACCGAAGGACGAAATCACAAGGCGCGTCGCCGAAGCCTCGCGCATCCTGCAACTGGAACCGCTGCTCAAGCGCCGCCCCAAGGAACTCTCGGGTGGCCAACGCCAGCGCGTCGCCATTGGCCGCGCCATCGTGCGAAAGCCAAAAGTCTTTCTGTTCGACGAACCCCTGTCAAATCTCGATGCGGCCCTCCGCATCAACACCCGTGTGGAAATCGCAAAGCTGCACAAGCTGCTGAACGCGACAATCCTCTACGTGACCCACGATCAGGTTGAGGCCATGACCCTCGCCGACAAGATCGTGGTCATGAACGAGGGCCGCATCGAACAAACCGGAAAACCCCTCGATCTCTACTATAAACCCGCCAACCTCTTCGTGGCCCGCTTCATCGGCTCACCCGCCATGAACATTCTTCCAGCAGCCGTAGCGAATACCAACACGGTCGATCTGGGTTCAGGTCTGACGCTGAAAGTGATCCTGCCCAAACACATGAAGGCAAATGACAAGCTGAGCATGGGATGCCGACCCGAACACATGACACTCACTACTAAAGGCATCCGAGGCACCATCGACATCATCGAACGCCTCGGCGAAACCGGCTACGCCCATGTGCGACTGCCGACAGGGCAAGTTGTCGTGGTTGAGGTGCGGGGCGAACCACCCCAGGGCAAAGACGGCAAGGTGAATGTAGCGTTTTCACCAGATCATATGCATCTGTTTGACCAGAACGGCTTGCGTATCGGCTAAAACCAACCTCAAGGTAACTGGCTGGGGCGGGAGGGATCGAACCTCCGAATGCCGGAATCAAAATCCGGTGCCTTACCGCTTGGCGACGCCCCAGTAGCGGGGCGCTCTATAGCTGCTTCGATTGTGTGTCGCAACAGGTCAGAGCACCACACCATTGCGACCAGCATATTCCATCAAATCCCCGCGCAGGGAATGCGCAGGCGAGGTGAAATTGACAAGCTGCACAGCCCTGGCATCGCCGGAGGCTTGTTGGTCCAAGTTAGGCCGCCATGGAATCGAGCACCATGGCAAAGCGGATTGCCGCATCGGTCAGCGCCCCCACCTTGTGGATGTAAGAGAACATCGCCCCCGACATGCCAGCAAGCTGAAAAACCGCCGCCGCGCGCGTTCGTCGGATAAATTGCATTGTGCAATGCGGCATGCTAGGAGCGCGGCAATCTCAAGCCTCTACAGCAAGCCCTCACAGAAAGTCACAGCACTCCTATGGATCTGCGCAATATCGCCATTATCGCCCACGTTGACCACGGCAAGACAACGCTGATCGACCGTCTGCTCAGCCAGTCCGGCACCTTTCGCGACAACCAGAAGGTGGGCGAACGCGTCATGGATTCGAATGATCTTGAGCGTGAACGCGGCATCACCATCCTCGCCAAGGTCACTTCGCTGCAATGGCACGACACCCGCATCAACATCGTTGACACGCCGGGCCACGCCGATTTTGGCGGTGAGGTTGAACGCATTCTCAACATGGTCGATGGTTGCGTGCTGCTGGTGGACGCCGCCGAAGGCCCGATGCCACAGACCAAGTTCGTGCTGCAAAAGGCCTTGAAACTCGGCCTCAAGCCTATCGTCTGTATTAACAAGATCGACCGTCCGGATGAACGTCACATCGAAGTGGTGAACGAAGTTTTCGATCTGTTCGCAGCACTTGATGCATCAGAAGAACAACTCGACTTTCCGATCATCTATGGGTCGGCAAAACACGGCTGGATGGCTGACAAGCCGGAAGGCCCGCAGGTCAACATGGACCCGCTGTTTGCCCTGGTGGTCAAGCATTTCGCACCCCCTGTGATTGAACCCGGCGAATTTCGCATGCTGGCCACCACACTCGAAGCCAACGCTTTCCTCGGCCGCATTCTGACAGGCCGCATCCGCTCAGGCTCGGTAAAGCCAAACCAACAGGTCAAGATTCTGGCCCGTGACGGTTCGGTTGTTGAAACCGGCCGCGTGTCAAAAGTGCTGTCCTTCCGTGGCATTGAACGCGTCCCCGTCGAAGAAGCCCATGCGGGTGACATCGTGGCCATCGCAGGTCTCGTGAAAGCGACCGTGTCCGACACCTTCGTTGATCCTGCAATCACCGAACCCATCGCCGCCACTCCAATCGATCCTCCAACACTCGCGATGGCCTTCCGCATCAATGACGGACCACTGGCTGGCAAGGAAGGCGACAAGGTGCAATCCCGCGTCATCCGTGAACGCTTGTTGCGCGAGTCAGAAGGCAACATTGCGCTGCGCGTCACCGCATCCGAAACCGAAACCGATGCTTTTGAAGTGGCGGGCCGTGGTGAATTGCAGTTGGGCATCCTGATTGAAACCATGCGGCGCGAAGGCTTTGAACTCACGGTGGGGCGACCGCGCGTGGTCTATCAAATCGACGAAACCACCGGCGAAAAAATGGAACCCGTCGAAGAAGTCATCATCGACGTGGATGAAGCTTACGCAGGCGTCGTCGTCCAGAAAGTCTCGGAGCGCAAGGGCGAACTCCGCGATATGCGGCCCTCCGGCACCGGTCGTCAGCGTCTCGTCTTCCATGCGCCAACGCGCGGCCTCATCGGTTACCAGTCTGAACTGTTGTCAGACACGCGCGGCACCGCCATCATGAACCGCCTGTTCCATTCCTATGCCCCTTTCATGGGCAACATTGCCAGTCGCCACACCGGTGCCCTCATCTCCAATGGTGAAGGCGAAGCCGTGGTTTACGCCATGTTCAACCTACAGGATCGTGGGCCCATGTTCATTGAGCCCGGCGCCAAGGTCTATGCTGGCATGATCATCGGCGAACACACGCGCGGCAATGACCTTGAGCTTAATGTGCTGAAGGAGAAAAAACTCTCCAACGTACGTTCAAAGG
Organism: Hyphomicrobiales bacterium; assembly: GCA_031398425.1. Taxonomy (GTDB): domain Bacteria; phylum Pseudomonadota; class Alphaproteobacteria; order Rhizobiales; family Aestuariivirgaceae; genus Aestuariivirga. The sequence continues at coordinate 24,981 of JANNNG010000226.1, forward strand.
GCGCAGAAGAAGCACAGATTTTGACGCCGCCGATCAAGATGTCGCTGGAAAAAGCGCTCGCCTATATCGGCGAAGATGAGTTGGTGGAAATCACGCCAAAGTCTATCCGGCTGCGCAAGACCATTCTTGATCCCACGGAAAGAAAGCGCCTGTCGCGGCAGAAAGAGGCTGCGGCCTAATCACTTTCACATCCTCCCTGAGGTGCCACACCATCAACGGATGTGCCGGGGTTGGCAAAAAAAATTGTCTTTCCCACTTTGCAGGAAAAGACTTCCGCTGCTGTATCCGCCAGCCAGCGCGCCTTCTCATTGGCATTGGGATAGCTGCCTTCGACATAGCCCACATGGCAGGATTGGCGTTCGTCCACCTTGGTCACAACAAGCCAGTCCTTGGTCTTGCTTCCATCGTCAGGGTCGTAAGACACCTTCCAGCGCAGAATGGTGGCAATGGCCTTGTCCCCCTTCAACCGCCATTCGATCTTGTTGCCCACGGAATTGAAGCCTGAAAAGGTCTGACGAAAAGCGCAGTGATTGCGCCCGTCCCGGCCATAGGCCACGAGCGCACGCAGATCACCTTCGGCAAAAGTGACGGCCACACCCTTGTATCCCCGGCATTCATAAGTCGGGCTGAACTCGCCCTCACCAGGTGCCGAACCGGGCTCGATCTCTCTGCATTTCTCTGGATTGAAATCCGTATAGGCACTGTCGTTTCCCGCCAGCGCCGAACCGCAAAGCAGCGTTGCGATTATCAAAACCAAGCCGCGCATGTCACTCTCCCAAACATGCCCCCGAAAGTAACGCTATCAGCAATTGGCGTGGCGTCACACCGCATATTTGAGCATTGCTTCGATGATGAAGCGGCGCAGGAATTCAAGGCCGATCAGCAGCACGATAGGTGACAAATCAATGCCGCCGAGGTTGGGCAGAATGCGGCGGATCGGAGCCAGCAACGGTTCCGTCAACCGCGACAGGCCATGGGAAATCTGTCTGACAGTTGGATTGTTCACGTTCACGATATTGAAGGCAAAGAGCCAGCTCAACACGACGGAAGCGAGGATCAGCCACCACACCAGATTGAAAAGATTATTGATCAGCCAGATGATCGACAACATGAGCGGTATCCTTGTTCGCGCCGTATGTAAGGGCTTGTACCCTGAATCGCAACCCGTGCAGCTTGACGTGAAAACCCGCCGCTCGTAAAGCACAAAGCCTGGTGGGGGCGGTAGCTCAGTTGGTAGAGCGCGTCGTTCGCAATGACGAGGTCAGGGGTTCGATTCCCCTTCGCTCCACCATCCAGTGCGGTGACTGGCAGGCCAGACACTGATCCCGAATTGATCCAAATGAACCAAACATTCATTGCAGGCGAGCCAAGACGTCGACTGCCTCCCAGAAATAACGGCACCTGGGAAGCGGTCTTGTGATCAAACAGAAGTCTTCTGCAAACCAATCGCAGTCAGAGCACAACACCATTGCGACCGGCAAATTCCATCAAATCCCCCCGCAGGGAATGCGCAGGCGAGCGCATCAGCGGCTCCATGAAGGCCCAGAGCTTGCCTTGGTCCAGGGTGCGGATCATCGCCTTTACGGGACCAATACCTGAGGGCACCATGCTCATGGAGGTCATGCCAATCCCAACAAGCCCCATGGCTTCCAGAGGCCTGCCACCCAGTTCACCGCACAACGTCACCTTCCTGCTATGTTGCTTGCCCTTCTCGACAATGATGCGCATGGCACTCAGCGCCGATGGACTCAAAGGATCATAGCGCCCCGACAGTTTCGGATTGCCGCGATCGCTCGCAAACAGGAACTGCACCAGATCGTTCGACCCGATCGAAGCAAAATCCACCATCGGCAACAATTGGTCCAACTGCCAGATCAGCGATGGTATTTCGATCATCACACCGATCTGTAGCGATTTCGGCAGAGCATGTCCTCGCGCCGCGAGGTAAGCCTTTTCCTTGTCAACAGCAGCCTTCGCCAGAACATACTCTGAGACATCGGCAATCATCGGGAACATGACCTTCATGTTATGCCCCGCACCCGCCATCAACATGGCGCGCAACTGCAACCGCAACAATGCCGGCCGTTCCATCGACATTCGGATGGAGCGCCAGCCCATGGCCGGGTTTTCTTCCTTGGGCTGCCTGAGATAGGGCAGGATTTTATCGGCCCCGATATCCAGTGTGCGGAACACGACGGGCTTGCCCTCAGCCTGCTCTATCACCTGTTTATAGTGATTGATCTGCGCCGTCAGGCGGGGAAACCGCTGTGCCAGCATGAACTGCAATTCGGTTCGGTAAAGCCCTACACCATCGGCCCCCGACTCCGCCAGATGCGGCATGTCGACAATCAGACCCGCATTGATGTTGAGACTGACCGTGACACCATCCTTGGTGACCGACGGCAGATCCTTGAGGGCGGCAAACTGCGCCTGCCGCTTGGCATAGAAGCGCACTTTCTCGGCATAGGCCTTTTGCAAATCCTGTGACGGCCTGACGAAGATTTCTCCGGTGCTGCCATCGACAATGATTTCATCGCCGGGGTCCACGAGATCAACAATGCCATTGGCCTGGCCGATGGCGGGAATACCAAGAGCCCGCGCCACGATTGCCACATGGCTGGTCTTGCCCGCCTCTTCGAGAATGACGCCGCGCAATTTCGAGCGATCATAGTCCAGCAATTCCGCAGGCCCCATATTGCGGGCCACCACAATCGAGTTGTCGGGAAGATCGGTCCGCGACGCCGTGGCCACCGCACCTGTCAGGATGCGCAGCAATCGGTTCGACAGGTCGTCGAGGTCATGCATGCGCTCGCGCATGTAGGCGTCCTGCATGCGCTGCATGCGGGCGCGATTGTCATTCTGAACCCGCTCGACAGCCGCTTCTGCCGTGAGGCCCGAATGCACGGCTTCTTTCAACCGGTTCACCCAGCCCTTGTCATGGGCAAACATGCGGATGGTTTCCAACACGTCGGAATAGTCCGTGGCGCGATTGTTTTCCGAGCCGTCCAGCAATTCATCGACTTGCGCCCTGAGCTGTTCCACGGCCGCCATGAGGCGCTGTTCTTCCAGCGGAACATTCTCGGCGATGAGATTGTGAATCTCGACGCGTGGCTCATGCAGCACGACAAAGCCCAGGGCGATGCCATCAGCCAGATTGTCAGCCTCGATGTGGTGGCTGCGAATATGGGCAACATCAATCGCCACCTCCCGCGCCACTTCCTTGAGCTCGCCCGATGCAATGATTTCGGCCAGCACCATGGCCGTGGTTTGCAGCGCCTCCTCTTCTTCCTCGGAATAATGCCGTTGCGTGCGGTTCTGCACCACGAGCACACCAATGACCGAGCCGCCACGCATGATGGGAACACCGAGGAATGACTGATAAATCTCTTCGCCCGTCTCAGGCAGATACTTGAACGATGGATGATGTTGCGCGTCAGAAATATTGAGCCCGATCGCCTGTTCGGCAATCAAGCCCACCAGACCTTCACCGGATTTCAGCACCGATTTGTGAACCGCCTCGGCCTTCAACCCTTCCGTTGCATAAAGCTCTAGAATATTTCCGGCCCGCATCACATAGATCGAACAGACCTCCGCCACCATGTTGGCAGCAATCAGACGAACGATCTTGTCGAGTTTGGCCTGGGCCGTCTCCGGCTCCGCCATCACCGCCCGCAGGCGTCGGAGAAGGACACGCGGGCCAAGTGCGGAGCTGGGCATCAGCCTATCCTCAAATCATCATCTTCCTCGCCCGCTTGCGGGAGAGGTGGCATCGCGCAAGCGATGACGGAGAGGGAAAGTCACAGCGCAACCCCATGTCTACTTCTTGTCCAATCCATAGGCCGTATGCAAGGCCCGCACGGCAAGTTCCGTATAAGCCTCGTCAATCAAGACCGACACCTTGATTTCCGACGTCGTGATGGCCTGGATGTTGATGCCCTTGTCGGCGAGCGATGAAAACATGCGCGACGCCACGCCAGCATGACTGCGCATGCCGATGCCGACAACCGATACTTTCGCCACATCAGCCGAATGCATCACCTCGGAAAAATCCACCTTGTCCTTGATGCCGTTGATGATCTCGATGGCTTTTCGCAAATCCTTGCGCGCCAGTGTGAAAGTGATATCGGCAAACGACCCGTCGGCAGAAACGTTCTGTACGATCATGTCGACGGAAATATCCTGTTCCGCCAGAGGTCCGAAGATGGCAGCGGAAATACCTGGCTTGTCCTTTACATGGCGGATCGAAACCTTCGCCTCATCCCGCGAATAGGCAATTCCACTCACTACATGCTGTTCCAAGATCTTGTCCTCTTCACAAACAATTGTTCCAGGTCCCGTGCCATCGGGCTTATTCTGATTCGGTGCATCCGGCGCTTCGAAAGATGAACGAACCTGCAACGGCACCCGCTTCACCATGGCCAGTTCAACCGAGCGGGGCTGCAACACCTTGGCGCCAAGCGAAGCCTGCTCCAGCATTTCCTCATAGGAGATCCGGTCAAGCTTGTGCGCAGCCGTCACGATGCGGGGGTCCGCCGTATAGACACCATCCACATCGGTGTAGATGTCACAGGACGCATCAATGGCCGCAGCAACAGCAACCGCAGATGTATCAGACCCGCCGCGACCCAGTGTCGACAGACGCTTGTCCGGGCCAACCCCCTGGAAGCCGGTGATGACCGCGACTTGCCCCTGTTCCATGCGTTTCAGGATTTCCGAACCATTGACCCCGGTCATGCGGGCGGCACCATGCACGCCATCGGTTTCGATTGGGATTTGCCAGCCCGCCCAGGACCGCGCAGGAATGCCCATGTCCTGCAACACGATTGCCAACAAGCCAGCGGTGATCTGCTCACCCGTGGCCAGCACGGCATCATATTCCCGCGCATCATGCACAGCAGCAGCCTGGCGGCACCAGTCCACCAGCTGGTTGGTGGTGCCCGCCATGGCAGACACGACCACGGCCACATGGTGACCTGCCTTTACTTCCCGTTCCACATGGCGGGCCACGTTGCGGATGCGTTCCACATCCGCCACCGACGTGCCCCCGAATTTCATGACCAGACGGCCCATAAACCAAACCCCGAAAAACCAAAACCCCGAAAAACCAAAATCAAGCCTACCGGGACAATATGCGCCCCGCGCGTCAATCCAGAATGTGCTACGTAACCCCCGAAGTGGCTCGGGGCTCTCATAGTGGACGCTATCAGGCGATGCAACATAAGGGCCAACGAAATTTGGACGTAAAGGTCATGACAATCGATACAAAAGCCCTGCCCCCCAGCCTGGACCCCGCCGAAGTCGAGAAATTCTCGAAACTCGCCGCCGAATGGTGGAATCCCAAGGGCAAATTCGGCATACTGCATGTCTTCAACCCGGTTCGCCTCGACTATATCAAGGAACAGGTGTGTGCGAGGCTCGCCCGCGACCCCTATGAGCGCGAACCCCTGAAAGGCCTCCGCTTCCTTGACATCGGTTGCGGCGGCGGCCTGCTTTGCGAACCGATGGCACGCCTCGGAGCCACCGTCGTCGGCGTCGATCCATCCGAGAAAAACATCAAGACTGCCTCCGTTCACGCCCTCGAAATGGAACTCGACATCGACTATCGCACCGGCCTCGCCGAAGACCTGGCCGCCGCCGGAGAACAGTTCGACGTCATTCTCAACATGGAAGTCATCGAACACGTCGCCGACCCGAAAGCCTATACAGCCACATGCTGCTCTATGCTGAAACCCGGCGGGCTGATGTTCGTGGCCACCCTGAACCGCACGATGAAAAGCTTCGCCCTCGGCATCGTGGGAGCCGAATACATCCTGGGCTGGCTCCCCAAGGGCACGCACCAATGGGAAAAGTTCATCACGCCGGAGGAGTTGAAGGCATGGCTCGCGGACAACGGGACCAACACTGTTGCAGAAAGCGGCGTCACCTATCATCCGCTGGCCAATGAGTGGCGGCGGTCGAATGATATGGGTGTTAATTACATAGTGGTTGGAGAGAAAATCAGTTGAAGAGTTTCGGAAGATCCATGGCCCCGTGAACGACCCGAATAATTTCAACACTGATGCCGCGCACGCGATAAAAAATCAGATAGTTGCCTTCCACCAACATCCGCAGGCCTTTGCGCAGATCGTCACGCGGTGAGCCGCGATCCGGAAAATCAGTTAAACTCAAAACGCGTCGATCAAATCTGTCGAGAATTTTGTCAGCGGCGACCAGGTTTTGCAAGGATATGTCGAACCAAATTTTGTAGATGTCCCGTTTAGCACGAGGCAGAACAACGACTCGATAAGTCTTTTCTGTCATGCAGACTTCTTCAGTTTGGTCCGGGCAGCATATTCAGCATGAAGTTCGCGCTTCATTTTCTCCATATCCCACTCTTCACCTGGACCTGAATCGATACCTTCCTTGATCAAAGCACGCATATGGGCGAGGGCCTGCTTTTTTGCCTTTTCAAAAGTCTTCCAACGCCGTAACGCCTCGCGCACAACTTCGCTGTTGGTTGCATAGTCTCCAGACGCTACCGCTTTCTTGACCATCTCGTTTAATTCTGGCGTCAGGGCAATTGAGATTTTCTGAACTTTGCTCATTGCAGTCTGGTAGCATATCTTACCACCAATGTCACTCAGTTCCGCGCCACCGGCTTCGACCTAAACCGCTGCACCGTCTCCCTTTCCGCTTGCCGCATCGCCTGTGGTGGCAGCCCGCGTGACATCAGTTGCAAGTCCTCCAGCACCATGCGACCCATGTCCTTGAACGCTGAGGCCAGCGCCCCGGCGCGGTGGGCGGAAAGAATGAAATTTTCAAGACTTCGCACCGGATGATTGAGTGGCAAGGGTTCTTCCGGATAGACATCGCTCGCAGCCTGGATATGACCAGATGATACAGCCGCCATCAGCGCATCAAAATCCAACACACCCGCACGGCTCAACAACACGAAACTCGTGCCGCGCCGCATCTTGGTGAATGCATCGGCTCCCAGGAAGCCGCCGTTTTCGGTGGTGACACCGGCGACGACGAAGATCACGTCACTTGATGTCAGAACTTCATCGAGCGAGGCGGGATCAACGCCTGCGTCTCGCAAGGCACTTGGCGGCAACCAGGGGTCATAGGCGCGAACTTTAGCGCGGAATGGTACCAGCAGCCTGTTCAAAGCCCGGCCCAGATCACCAAAGCCGATGAAGCCGATGTCGCCACCGGACAATAACCGCGCCGACCTGTTGCTGTCACCACCCCAGACTTCGCGGCCTTGGCGAAAATCCCGGTCGGCGCCCACGATGTTGCGTTCCAGCGCCAAGGCCAGACCAAGTCCGATTTCGGCAACGGGTTGCGCGAAGACCTTGCCGGTTGACAGCACATGAATGCCGCGTGCGAAGCATTGGCCGTAATCCATGTTGTCGAGAAAGTTTGACTCGACATTGAGAATGCCGCGCAGCCGTGTGGCCTGCGCCAGCAATGCCGCCGACAAGGGCGGCTGCCCGATGATGAAATCAATTTCGGCAACTTGGTGTTCAAGCAACGCAAGTCCTGCAGCGCCTTCGCCTTCGATGAGGCGGAAATCTTGATGCAAGGTTTGCAGGTCAGCCGCTGTGAATATCAGATCAAGCGTGCGCGGCTCTGGGATGCAGAACAACAGGGGCCGGCTGTCCACACTCAATTCCCATCCTCCGGCAACATCGGCAGCGGATGTACTTCAATGCCCTCTTCCAGCAACTCCTGTGCTTCCACGGGCGTGGCCTTGCCGGTAATGCCGCGGGCCTCGGCTTCCTTGTAGTGAATCTTGCGCGCTTCTTCGGCGAAATTTTCACCGACGTTTTCGGTGTGTTTTTCCACATGCGCCCGGAACTCACGCATCATCTGCATCATCGCCTGCGCACGCGGATCGACGGGTCCTGCCACCATGGGCTTTGCCACATCCGACATCCTGTTGGATTTTGCCGGAATGCCCGGGGCCATGATCTGCTTTTCAATTTTGACAGAGCCACAGACCATGCATTCGACAAGCTGCCGCTTCACCTGCTTGTCATAGGCATCACTATTGGAAAACCACGCATCAAATTCATGGCCCTTGTCACATTGGAGATCGTAACGGATCATCTCAGGCCTGTTTCAGACCGAAAACACGGGCATGAACAAGTGCGGGAATGCGTGCACGCACCTCGGCTACCCTGTCCACATCGATATCAACAACCAGCACGCCCGGCTCCTCGTCCAATTCCGCCAGAACTTCACCCCAAGGCGAAATCACGATGGAATGGCCATAGGTGGCGCGGCCCGCCTCATGCATGCCACCCTGTGCGGCGGCAATCACATAACTTCCCGTCTCAATGGCCCTCGCCCTCAGCAACACATGCCAGTGCGCTTGCCCCGTGGGCACCGTGAAGGCAGCAGGATATGCAATCACTGAACATCCCGCATTGGCCAGGGCATTGGCCAGACGCGGAAATCGCATGTCATAACAAATGGCAAAGCCCAGTTTGAAATCGGGCAATTGCGCTGTGACAGCATTCTCGCCGGGGTCATAGGTCTCAGACTCGCGATATGACAAGCCATCAGGCAGATCAATGTCGAAGAGGTGAATCTTGTCGTAAGCAGCAACCAGTCCGCCATCCGGCCCGAAGAGCAGGCTGCGATTGGCCAGCTTTTCCTGACCCGCATTCAGGGCCAGTGACCCTGCATGCAGATAAATCCCAAGCTCCCGCGCCAGTGCAGAAAAACCGTGCACGAAAATATCATCAGCCTCAGACATGGCCACCGCTTTCAACCGCTCCTTGTCAGGCTCGAAAATATTGCTGACCTCGGGCGTCAACACATAAGCGGCACCTTTCGAGGCCGCCTCGCGCACCAGTGCTGTCGCGTCCGCAAAATTGCCTGCCATGTCGCGACCCGAACGCATTTGCACAATGCCGATTCTTGTCATGCTGCTTCCAGCAATGTGTCGAGCCTGCCCTCGGACTCAAGGGCAAGAATATCATCGCATCCCCCGACATGGGTGGGGCCGATGAAAATCTGCGGTACAGTGTTGCGGCCACCGGCGCGGGTTCGCATAGCTGCGCGCTGTGCAGCATCGCCGCTGACATCGATTTCCGTGTAGGTCACATTCTTGCTCTTCAACAGCCGTTTCGCCATGGCGCAATAGGAGCAAAGCGGCGTGGTATAAATCGTAACATCAGTCATCAATCCGTCCTCAATCGACAATATGCAATCGCGCCGGTTCCAAAACAAGGGCGAAGCTCAGCAAAAGCACACGCGCTGCCCCTGCTTTTTTGAGCGCCCCGGCACAGGCATTGGCCGTGGCCCCTGTTGTGCGCACATCATCAACAAGCAGAACGGTTTTACAGTCAACGGCCGGAAGCTTTTCGATTGCCACAGCAAAAGCCCCGCGCACGTTTTTCCGCCGGGCCACGGCGTCGAGCCCCACCTGTGAGGCTGTTGCCTCCACCCGGAGAAGCACATCATGCGCCCATGGTTTGCCACAGCGGTCAGCGAGGCGCTGTGCCAGAAATGCCGCCTGGTTGAAGCGACGCTGCCACAGGCGCTTTCTGTGCAGGGGCACTGGCACAATCACATCGGCCTCCATCAAAAACCGTCGACCGGCTCCCGCCATCATCCGCGCCATGGCAAGGCCAGCTTCGGCATTGTCCTGATATTTGAAAAGATGCACGAGATGGCTCGATGCCTCGTCAAACGCCACCGCCGCCCGTGCACTGTCCCACTGGGGTGGCTCTGCCATGGCCGCCGGAGACACGGCACCCTCACCTTCATCATAGGCAAAAGGTGTGCCGAGCACGGCACAAACCGGGTCATCAATGAACGTCAGCCTGGACCAGCATGACAGACACAAGGCTGCTCCCGTACCTACGGGCGTCTGACAAGAAAGACAGAGCGGTGGCGTCACCACATCAACAAGACCCCGCCATGCTTCTGTGGCTGAACGCTTGAAGCGCTGGAACAAAAGGTCCTGATCGGCTATCGGCTCTCGCATCATGAACACCATCCCAGATGTCTTTGACCGGCAAGCCTACATCTTGCGTCAGTCCCGCGCCAGCGGCAACGCAGTGGCGCAGTTGGACGCGCAGATCACCGCTGAGTTGATGGATCGGCTGACGCTGATCAACCGCAGTTTTGAACGCGCTCTGATCATGGCTCCGCGTGCAGAAACCTTCGCAACAGCCTTGGCAGCCAGCGAAAAATTCGGAAAAATCGTGGCGCAACAACTGCAGCTGACGGATCATCTCAACCTCGCTTCGGCGTCTTTTGATGCCGTCATCAGCCTGCTTGATCTTCATACCATCAATGATGTACCAGGCTATATGGCACAGATCGCCCATGCGCTTGCGCCCGACGGACTTGCCATGTTTGCTTTTTTTGCTGGCGAAAGCTTGCTCGAATTGCGCGAGGCCTGGTTGCAGGCGGAACAGCTGGTGAGCAGTGGTGCCAGCCCCCGGGTGGCCCCAATGATCGATCTTCGCGAGGCTGGTGGCCTGTTACAGCGAGCAGGCCTTGCCTTGCCGGTGGCCGATGTGGATCGTGCAACCCTCAGATACAGCGATGCCATGTCCCTGATGCGCGAAATCAAGTCGCTCGGATTTTCAAATTGCATGACGGGTCGTCTGCGCCATGTGACCATGCCTCGCCTGCTGTTGCAGAGCGCCCTCGCCTATCCCGCAGACGCCGATGGTCGCATCAGTGCAACAGTGGAGATCGCCTGGGCCACCGCCTGGAAACCTCACCCCTCGCAGCAGCAGCCCTTGAAACCCGGATCCGCAAAAGCGCGATTGGCCGATGCCCTGAATGTTCAAGAGACGAAACCGTGACTTCGACCGGCTGTGAAACCCGGGACCACCAAGACGCTTGTTTCGTGCTGCTTTGAGCCCTATGTGACAGTGAGTTGAAGCAGCACCGGAAGCCTGATTTTGTTAGAAAGCCTGATGAGCAGTGAAGCCCTGATTGCCCTGGGGCAGGTCATCATGATCGATCTGGTGCTGGCTGGCGACAACGCCATCGTGATTGGTTTGGCAGCGGCAGGTTTGCCAAGGGAGCAGCGAAACCGGGCCATTCTGATCGGCATCATCGCAGCAACAGTTCTGCGCATCTTCTTCGCCCTGACCACGACCTGGCTGCTTGACCTTGGCCCCGGCCTTCTGGTCGGCGGGGGATTGTTGCTGCTCTGGGTGTGCTGGAAGATGTGGCGCGAATTGAGCGACGGTGGGTCACACAACGAAGGCGCTGAAGCCGTGGCCGGCGAAGACCTGGACAAGGATGGTGCCATTGCCAGCAATGTTCCGCGCAAGACCTTTGCCCAGGCAGCCTGGCAGATTGTCATAGCCGACGTGTCGATGTCGCTGGACAATGTGCTGGCCGTTGCCGGATCAGCTAAGGATCATCCCAACGTGCTCATCATCGGGTTGGTGCTGTCGATCGCCTTGATGGGCTTTGCGGCCACATTTGTGGCACGTCTGCTGAACAATCATCGCTGGATTGCCTATGTGGGCCTGGCCATCATCCTCTATGTGGCTGTTCAGATGACGTGGGAAGGCGGACATAAAATGCGTCCGGATCTGATCCCCGAACCCTTTACGTTGAGTTCATTGATGTCGCTTTAGACTTGGCGCAGGCAGGCGTTGCGCAAGGCTCTGATCGCTTCGGCGTGCTGGCCCTTGAAAATGGCTGAGCCCGCAACCAGCACATTGGCCCCGGCCTGAACTGCTGCACCTGCCGTATCAACAGTAATCCCACCATCCACTTCAAGATCAATGTCACGCCCGCCGATCATCAGTCTGGCCTGACGGATCTTGTCAAGCATGGCGGGAATGAAGCGCTGGCCACCAAAGCCGGGGTTCACCGTCATGATCAGAATGAGATCAAGCTCATCAATCACATGATCAAGCGCTGAAAGTGGCGTTCCGGGATTAAGCGACACACCCACTTTTTTCCCGAGCGCCTTCACCGCCTGAACCGACCGGTGCAGATGCGGGCCCGCTTCTGCATGGACGGTGATGAGGTCAGCTCCGGCATCGGCAAACTGCTGCAGGTAGCGGTCCACGGGAGCAATCATCAAATGCACGTCAAACAGCATTTTCGTCTGTGCACGGATGGATTGCATGATGGGCGCACCAAAAGAGATGTTGGGCACAAAATGCCCATCCATGACATCAATGTGAACCCAGTCGGCTCCACCCTGCTCGATGGCATCAATTTCCGCGCCAAGCTTGGAAAAGTCTGCGGCGAGGATGGAAGGGGCGATACGCAAGGGGCGGATTTTCATAACGACCTTCCTATCAAATCCACAATGTTGCCCCAACGCAAACGAAATCTCATGCCCCTCCCTGACAGGGAGGGGAGAAGATGTTTAAGCAATCAGCTTGCCGAAATGCACCGCCGTATCGCTCATGCGGTTGGAGAAGCCCCATTCGTTGTCGTACCAGCTGAGGATGCGCACGAAGTTTCCGGCAACCACCTTGGTCTGGTCCATGTGGAAGTTGGAGGAATGCGGATTGTGGTTGAAGTCGATCGAGACGTTTGGTTCATTGGTATAGCCGAGAATGCCCTTGAGCGGTCCTGCATCAGCGGCAGCCTTGATGGCGGCATTGATTTCTTCCATTGTAGTGTTGCGCTTGGCAACGAACTTGAAATCGACCACCGACACATTGGGCGTCGGCACGCGAATTGATGTGCCGTCAAGCTTGCCCTTCATTTCCGGGATCACAAGTCCAATGGCCTTGGCGGCACCGGTTGACGTGGGGATCATCGACATGGCGGCAGCGCGGGCGCGGTAGAGATCCTTGTGCATGGTATCAAGCGTTGGCTGATCGCCCGTATAGGCGTGGATGGTGGTCATGAAACCATGCTCGATGCCAACAGCATCATTCAACACCTTCACCACGGGGGCGAGGCAGTTGGTGGTGCAGGACGCATTCGAGATCACCATATGGTCGGACGTCAGTGTGTTGTGGTTGACACCGTAGACGATGGTATTGTCGGCACCATCGCAGGGTGCTGACACAATCACACGCTTGGCACCGGCGGCCAGATGCGCCGAGGCCTTGTCCTTCGCCGTGAAAATGCCGGTGCATTCCATCACGATGTCAACGCCGTTTTCCTTGTGAGGCAGCTGCGACGGATCCTTGACGGCGGTCACCTTGAAGGTGTCGCTGCCGATGGAAATCGCATCACCCTTCGTCGTCACCTGGTGCGGAAAGCGACCGTGCACACTGTCATAGCGCAGCAAGTGGGCGTTGGTTTCGACGGGTCCCAGATCATTGACGGAAACGATGTCGATGTCCTTGCGGCCTGATTCATAAATGGCGCGGACAACATTGCGGCCGATGCGGCCAAACCCGTTGATTGCGACGCGAACTTTCGCCATGGTTTTCTCCTCTGAGGTTTGAATGAGGAGGCCTTATAGAGATTTTATGTCGTTGCGGAAGCGGAAAATGAGGAGCGCACCTCAACCCTCTTTGAGCTTGGCCCTCAACCTTCCTTGAGCTTGGCCCAGGTATTGTTGCTGGCCAGCATCTGCTGCAGATAGGCCATGTTGGCTTCCACCTGATCCGGTGGCAAATCTTCGCTGGCAATTTTCTTGGCTTCGTCAAAGCGACCTTGCAAACCCACAACCAGCGCCAGATTCTGGCGGATGCGCGGTGTGGATTTTGAATTGGGATGCGCCGCAGCTTTCCTGAGAACGCTTTCCGCTTCCGGCAATTTGCCCTGCAACGAATAGGACATGGCGAGGTTGTTCATCACACCCACATCATCGGGCGCAATGGCAAGGGCAGCCTGATATTTTTCACGCGCCTCCGTATGTTTGGTCTGCTGGTCAAGCGATGCGCCGAGCACCGACAGGGCCTGTGCGTCACGCGGGTTGAGTGCTGCTGCCCTGGAGAGAGCTTCACTTGCACCTTCTGCATCGCCGGCCTTCAGAAGCGCGCGCCCCAATTCGGCCTGGGCCACGGCGTCGTCGCGGGTTTGCGCCACTGACGTTCGCAAGACCTCGATCTGTGTTGGCTTTTGGCCCAGTTCGTCCAGGCTGTTGCCATAGGCAATGGCGACTTTCACCTGCTTGGGATCAGATTTCCACCGTCTACTCAAGGCTTCGGTCTTCTTGAAAGATGGCCCTGCAATCGCCGTTGATGCTGTCGCCATGGGATCGGTTTCAAGGCTGGCCGACTTGTTCTGGCATCCCGCCAGCAGCAGGGTAGCTATGCCAAGCGCTGCAAGCCTGCGCGAAAAATTCCCAATCCTGATGCCCATCATGCCGCACTCCACCCCGCGAAGTATCGAAGATGGACGCTCATGTCTCAACAAATCCTTAACCATAGACGTCAAGGATTGAAAAACTGATTTGGAGAAATGCTTGTGATTGATGCCGCCGAGATTTTGCTGCCTGCCAGAACCAGGGGTGCCGTGCCGCTGCGGGTGATTGCCGCTGCGGACTGGAAGCAGGTCAAGGCGGGTCTGCCCCCACTCGTGCAGACCTGGGCCGAGGTGCTGGGCTTCGAGGCCATGCCCTTGTCTCTTCTGCATGTTGCAGACAAGGCGGGCGGCCTGGCGGAAATCTTCGTCGGTGCTCCGCGCCCCGATGATGACCCCTTCGCCCTGGGTGCGATTTCATCAAAGCTGCCGCAGGGGAATTATCGTTTCGCAACCGAACCAATCCATGCAGAACTGGTGGTACTGGGTTGGTGCCTTGAACTCTACCGGCATGACCCATTCCGGCCACTCAAGATCAAGGCCGTCAAGCTCGTTTGTCCCAAGGCTGTCGATCAGCGTTTGGTCGTTGCCTTGGCAAATGCCAGTTTCGCTGTCCGGGACCGGGTCAACATGCCTTCCAACCTGTTTGGACCGAATGAACTTGAGGCGGCGGCCCGCTCACTGGCCAAGACCCATGGCGCAAAAATCACTGTCACATCTGGCGCCAAACTCGAACGGGAATTTCCACTCGTGCATGTGGTGGGCGCCGCCTCGCCACGCAGACCCCGCCTGATTGATGTGACTTGGGGCAACCCGAAACATCCGAAGGTCACCCTCGTGGGCAAGGGCGTGTGCTTTGATACTGGCGGCCTCGACATCAAACCCTCATCCGGCATGTTGCTGATGAAGAAGGACATGGGTGGCGCCGCCAACGTTCTGGGTCTCGCCCAATTGGTGATGGGTGCCAAGCTGAAGCTGCGCTTGCGTATGCTGATCCCTGCCGTTGAAAATTCCATCGCAGGCAACGCCTTTCGCCCCGGCGATGTGTTCAGGACGCGGAAAGGTTTGACGGTGGAGATCGGCAACACCGATGCAGAAGGCCGCCTCGTTTTGTGCGAGGCCCTGGCCTTGGCCGACGAAGAACAGCCGGACCTGATTGTCGACATGGCCACGCTCACGGGGGCTGCCCGTGTGGCCTTGGGACCGGATCTGCCGCCCTTCTACACCGACGATGATGATCTTGCTGCTACATTGATTACGCATGCAATCAAAACCAATGACCCCCTGTGGCGCATGCCGTTGTGGCGGCCTTACGGCGCAATGATCGAGTCAGCTTCAGCCGATATCAACAATGCGGGCCAGGGCGGCTTTGCCGGATCAATCACTGCAGCACTGTTCCTCCACCGCTTTGTGGAAAAAGCCAAAGCGCATGTTCATTTCGATATCTTTGCCTGGGTCCCCACAGCAAAGCCCGGACGCCCCAAAGGCGGCGAGCAACAGGCCATGCGCGCAGTCTTCAGTTATCTCAACCAACGCTACGGAGCATAATATGCTTGCCAAGTCCGACCAATTGGAGTGGAATGAAACGGTTCCGAAACGAGTTTTCAGAAATGGTTTGCGTACCATGGCCATGCGTTTTTCATCCACCCAGTCCCTGCAACTTTGGCACGACGTGGCCCTGGCGCAGGTGCGGGACGATGAACCTGATCTTTCTGTGCGGCAGGTCTGCATTCTCCTGACCATCTATCTCGAAGCGCCGCCACACACCGTGCGAGATCTCGCCCGTAAACTCGATGTCTCGAAACCCGTGATCACCCGCGCCCTCGACTCGATGGGAAAGCTTGGTCTGGTCTCCAGGCGACGCGATGAGGAGGACAGACGCAATGTACTGGTGCAACGCACCGTCACAGGTGCGCTTTTTCTCGAGCGCCTGTCTGATCTCGTCGCCATGAAAGCCGACAGCGTGTGAGTGCCCTTGATAAAAGACTGCATGCCGTCAGGCCTGACCTCGCCGATGCGCGGTTGCAGGGACTGTGCGAAGCCACACGATTTGTGGAAGGCACGCGCGGGCAATGTGGGGTGCCCGTCGCCAGGGTGCACCTCAAGGCGGACACCGAATCCATGCAGGTCACGCAAATGCTGATGGGGGAAGCCTTGCTGGTTTTTGAGCGAACCGAAGAGTGGTCCTGGGTCCAACTCGTCAAGGACGGTTACGTGGGCTATGTGCGCCCCGGCTGCGTGCGTGCCGCCAAGATCGCGACAACCCACCGGATCACCGTGCCATTGGGCCATCTCTATCCAAAGCCTGATATCAAATCCCAACCCGCCGTCGCCATGCCCATGAATGCCGAACTTGCCGTTGCTTACACCGACGGCGATTTTCATTGTCTGGCCTCGGGCGGGTTCATCCACACAGCGCAGGCAAGAACCTCTACGCCAGGCGACTTCGTTTCAGTTGCAGAACAATTCCTGCACGTGCCTTATCTCTGGGGCGGTAGAACCGCGATCGGCATTGATTGTTCGGGCCTGGTGCAGACGGCACTTCATGCCTGCGGCATCGATGCGCCGCGCGACAGTGACATGCAGGAGAATAGGCTGGGCACCGATGCATCGGCCGAGAAACGCAAACGTGGTGACCTCATCTTCTGGAAAGGTCACGTCGGCATCATGCAAAATGAAATCACTCTACTTCACGCCAATGGTCATCACATGAAGGTGGTGAGCGAGCCATTGCAAACTGCGATTGACCGGATCGCAGCCAAGGGTTCGGCGGTGACGTCGATCAGGAAAATTGTATCGTGAACTTACCACAATTGTCATGACCGGACTGGTTCAGTACCCCCGCTCGCGATCCACCAGATTATACAAGCGACCATCAACCTCAAAACGCTCGATCTGCCCTGCCACATATTTGCAGATCGTTGCAGGATCAGAGTCGGCCGCGGTGTGCGGTGTGAGCAAGACCTTTGGATGATGCCAAAACCGGCTGTCTGCTGGCAAAGGCTCCTTGCGGAACACATCGAGCGAAGCACCGTGCAATTCACCCGCCTCAAGTGCTGCAAGAATGTCGTCTTCAACCTGTTGTCGGCCCCGGCCTGCGTTGATCAGGACAGGTGCGCCAAACGGGCCACTGCGCGAGAGCTTTTTGATCAGTGTACGGTTTAACATGCCGTCGGTCTCGGCGGTTGCGGGCAACAGGCACACCAGCACATCGGTGCGGGACAGAAAATCATCCAACTCCGCCGCCCCCGCAAAACACTGAACGCCCTCAACGGATTTCCGTGTGCGGCTCCAGCCTGCGGTTGGAAAGCCGATCACGCTCAGCTTGCGTGCTGCATCCGCTCCCAGCACACCAAGACCCATGACGCCGACACGCAGCGCCGATGCGGCATGCTGTGGAAACTGATCCCATATCCTGGCTTCTTGATTGGCATCAAGCCTGCGTTGCTGGCGATGATGCAGCAACACCTGCAAGACAACATGTTCCGACATCCGCATTGTGAGATCAGGGTCATTGACGCGCACGATGGGTTTGTCCTGAGGCAGCGACGGGTCAGACAAGATCGCATCAACACCAGCGCCGAGTGAAAAAATCACTTTCAGGTTGGGCAGGGATTTCACCACATTGGCTGGTGGCAACCAGGCTGCCACATAATGCACGTCCTCGACGTTGCCCACATCAGGCCAGACGCGAATGGATCGCTCTGGCATTGCCCTGCGCATGTGATTGGCCCAGGCCTTGCCATCCCACGTGGGCGTCACAAACAAAAACGCACTCATGCTGCAAGCGGCTTCAAATTCAAGGACGCTGCCAGCAGTGCCTTGGTATAGTCGTGTTGCGGGTTCGCAAAAATCTCCTGTGATGAACCGCGTTCGACGACAACACCATTGCGCATGACAATGAGTTCATTGGCGAGCGCCTTGACCACTTTCAAATCATGGCTGATGAAGAGATAGCCGAGATTGTGTTTCGCCTGCAGCTTGCGAAGAAGATCAACGACTTGCGCCTGCACCGACATATCAAGCGCCGAAGTCGGCTCATCCAGCATGATGAATTTGGGTTCAAGGGCAAGGGCACGCGCAATGGCAATGCGCTGGCGCTGGCCACCGGAAAATTCATGCGGGTAACGGTCCATGGTTTCAGGATCAAGCCCGGTTTCCATGAGCGACGTGGCGACACGGGCGCGGCGGTCAGCGGCGGACATGCCGGGATTCTGAATCATCAACCCCTCCTCCACGATCTGTAAAACCGAAAGCCGAGGAGACAATGATCCAAACGGGTCCTGAAACACCACCTGCATGTCGCGCCGCAAGGGCCGCATGGCCTTGTTGTTGAGGCCGTCGATGCGTCGGCCACGATAGGTAATGGCACCTTGCGATGAGATGAGCCGCAGAATCGCAAGTCCTAGTGTGGTTTTGCCCGAACCTGATTCACCCACGATGCCCAGCGTCTGCCCCGCTTTGACCTCACAGGTGAGGCCATCAACAGCCTTGATGTGTCCCGTCACCTTGCGGAAAAAACCACGCTTCACCGGAAACCAGACCTTGAGATTGTTGGTCGCCACCAGCGTTTCAGCCGACGCATCAACGGGCGGCGGCTTGCCCTTGGGCTCCGCCGCCAGCAGCATCCTGGTGTAGGCATGCTGCGGCTTGGCGAACAAGGCCTTCGCAGGCCCCTGTTCCACGACCTTGCCCTTCTGCATGACGACAACAGTGTCGGCCATGTGCCGGACGATGCCCAGATCATGGGTGATCAGCAACAGCGCCATGCCGAATTCTTTTTGCAAGTCCTTCAGCAATTTCAGAATCTGCGCCTGCACTGTCACGTCAAGTGCTGTCGTTGGTTCATCGGCGATCAGAAGATCAGGATTGTTGGCAAGCGCCATGGCAATCATCACCCGTTGCCGCTGACCGCCTGAAAGTTGATGTGGATAATCCTGCAACCGCGTTTCCGGATCACGAATGCCTACTTTGCCCAAAAGTTCGATGATGCGTTCGCGGGCTTTGGCACCACCCAGGCCCTGATGCAAATCCAGAATTTCACCAATCTGCTTTTCCACTGTGTGCAAGGGATTGAGCGACGTCATCGGCTCCTGAAAAATCATGGTGATGTCGCGCCCGCGCACACGGCGAAGGTCAGCTTCGTCGGCATCCAGAAGGTTTTCACCGTTAAACAGGATTTCGCCGGATGGATGCGACGCAGCGGGATAGGGCAGCAACTTCAGAATCGAATTCGCTGTCACCGATTTTCCCGAACCCGACTCCCCCACAAGTGCCAGGGTTTCGCCTTTATCCAATGTGAACGACACGCGATCAACGGCCAGACTATTGCGAAACGCCACCGACAAGTCCTTGACCACAAGCAGGCTCATTGAAACGTCTTCCTTGGATCAAGCGCATCGCGCACGGCTTCACCGGAGAACACCAGCAGTGTGAGCAGCGTTGTCACAACAAAGAAGGCGGTGAAGGCAAGCCAGGGCGCGAACAGGTTTTCCTTGCCCTGCTTTACCATTTCTCCGAGTGATGGCGAACCCGGTGGCAGGCCATAACCCAGAAAGTCCAGCGCCGTCAGCGTGCCCACAGAACCTGAGAGGATGAAAGGCATGAAGGTGATGGTGGATACCAGCGCATTGGGCAGCAGATGCCTCCACATGATCTTGGTATCACTCAGGCCCAGGGCGCGCGCGGCCCGCACATATTCAAAATTCCGTGCACGGAGGAATTCAGCCCGCACCACTCCCACAAGCCCGGTCCAGGAGAACAGCACGAGGATGAACAACAGAATCCAGAAGCCCGGCGTGATGAAGGCCCCCATGATCAGCAGAATGTAAAGTACAGGAAGCGCCGTCCAGATGTCGATGAAACGCTGAAACAAGAGATCAGTCCAGCCGCCGAAGTAGCCCTGCACAGCCCCTGCCGCGAGACCTATGATCGAGGAGACAAACGTGAGAATCAGACCAAATGCCACGGAAATGCGAAAGCCATAGATCATCCGCGCCACCACATCGCGTCCCTGGTCATCGGTGCCAAGCCAGTTCATGTTGCCAAAGATACATTGCGGGTCTTCGGCCTTCAGTTGATACTTGATACACGTGGTTTCACGGTCCATGCGAAAGGCTGGACGCGAGGGAGCCGGTGCAGGAATTTCCCGGTTCACGGTGTTGTAGGAATACCGGATCGGCGGCCAGATCATCCAGCCATTGGCGTTGATCTCATCCTGATTGACCGTGTCGCGATAGTCCGTGTTGGCGAGAAAACCGCCGAACATGGATTCGGGATAGTCCCTGAACAGCGGGTAGAGCAGTTCGCCCTTGTAGGACGCGAGAATCGGCCTGTCATTGGCGATCAGCGGTGCAAGTACCGACAACACAAACAGCGTTGTGAAAATCACGCAAGACCAGAAGCCCCGCCTGTTCGCCTTGAACAGATCGAGGCGACGACGGTTGATGGGGGAGAGATTGTTGAACAGCACGATCCTCAAGTCTCGCGCGATTCAAAATCAATGCGGGGATCAATCCACGTGTAGACAAGGTCGCTGATCAGCCCCACGATCAACCCAAGCATGGTCATGATGTAAAGATTGGCGAAGACCACGGCATAGTCGCGCTTCTCGATGGATTTGAACGTGAGAAGGCCCAACCCGTCAAGCGAGAACACCTGTTCGATCAATAGCGATCCTGTGAAGAAGGCCGTGAGAAAGGCACCCGGAAAACCGGCGATCACCAGCAGCATTGCGTTGCGGAATACGTGTCCATAAAGCACCTTGGTTTCCGTCAAGCCTTTGGCCCGCGCCGTCGTCACATATTGTTTCTTGATCTCGTCCAGAAACGAATTCTTGGTCAGCAGCGTCATGGTTGCAAAGCTCGACACGCCAAGGGCAACAAGCGGCAATACCAGATGCCAGACATAGTCTTTCAGTTTGCCAAACCACGACAGGTCGGCAAAATTGTCTGACTTCAAACCGCGCAACGGGAACCAGTCCCAGTAACTGCCGCCCGCGAACAGCACGATCAGGATCACGGCAAAGATGAAGTTGGGAATCGCATAACCCAGAATGACAATCGCCGATGTCCAGATGTCGAAACTCGTGCCATCGCTCACAGCCTTCTTGATGCCCAGCGGCACCGAGACCAGATAGGTGACCAGTGTCAACCACAGGCCCAGCGAAATCGACACCGGCATTTTTTCGATGATCAAGGAAATCACAGAACGACCGCTGAAATAGCTGGTGCCGAAATCAAAGCGCAGATAGTTCCACACCATGGTGAGAAAGCGTTCCGTGGGCGGCTTGTCGAAACCAAACTGCACTTCAAGCTTCTTGATGAATTCCGGGTCCAGCCCTTCAGCACCCCGATACTTGGTACTCGCCGCATCGGAACCAATATTCTCGTTGCCCGCATCAAGCCTCGAACCGGACTCGCCGGGATTTTCAATCTGCGCAATGATCTGTTCAATGGGACCACCGGGCACAAATTGCACGATGCAGAAGGTCAGCAACAACACCCCCAGTATGGTGGGTATCATCAGCAACAGCCGCTTCAGAATATAGCTACCCATCAGGTCTTCGAAATCGTTGCCGCAGTCTCAGGGTTGAACCACCATATGGCGGGATAACCCAGGCCATAGCCCGGCAGCGGCTGTGGATGTGCTACGCGCTTCCAATAGGCCAGACGCTCGTCGGAGATGAACCACATCGGCACCACATAGTGGTTCCACATCAGCGCACGGTCCAGTGCGCGGCAGGCGGCGATCAGTGTCTTTCGATCTTTCGCGGCAATCAACTGTTCGACAATCCCATCAACCGCCGGGTTCTTGATGCCGGAGCTGTTCTTGCTGCCTTTCTTGTCGGCAAAGTCCGACGTGAAGAACTCGCGTTGTTCATTGCCGGGAGACAGCGATTGCCCGAAGCTGCCGACAATGACGTCGTAGTCAAAATCTTCCGTGCGTCGCTCATATTGTGAAAGATCAATCGTCCGTATACTGACTTTGAAGCCGAGGAGTTGAAGCTGCTCCTTGTATGGCAGCGTGATGCGCTCGAAGGCCGGGGAGTAAAGCAAGAAATCGAGGGTGAATTCCTCTCCCTTGGCGTTCTTCAAAATGCGTGAATTGCCTTGCACTTCCGATTTCCACCCCGCTTCCGCCAGCAGTGCCTGTGCGGCGCGCAAATTCTTGCGGCGCTCCTGCGATGTGGCATTGATCGGGTTGGCATACTCCGTGGTGAACACCTCAGGCGGCAATTTGTCTTTCAAGGGATCGAGAATGGCCAGTTCCTCGGGCAACGGCAGCCCCTTGGCTTCCAGTTCGGAATTGTTGAAGTAACTGCGCGACCGTGTGTATTGTCCATAGAACAGGTTTTCACGGGCGAATTCAAAATCAAACGCAAGGTTCAGCGCACGGCGCACGCGCACATCCTGAAATTTTGCACGGCGCAGATTCATCACATAGGCTTGCATGCCCTCGACACCTTCCTGCGGCACATTCTGCTTGATGACGCTGCCATTCTTGACGGCGGCGAAATCATAACCCGTGGCCCAGTTCTTCGCCGTGCTTTCACGCTGGATGTCAAACTGGTCGCCCTTGAAGGCCTCGAACATGATGGTCTGGTCTTTGTAGATCTGATATTCGACCTCGTCGAAATTGTTCTGCCCCACATTGACGGGCAGTGCTGCGCCCCAATAGTCGGGATCGCGCACCAGCATGAAGGATTGCCCCGATACGATCTTCCCCATCTTGTAAGCACCAGAGCCCAGCGGCGCTTCAAGTGACGACGCAGAGATATCACGCTGTTTGCCGTCAGCATCTTTCGCCATCCACCAGTGCTTCGGCTGAATTTTCAACTGCCCGATGATCTGCGGCAACTCGCGGTTCCCTTTGACGCCGAACGCAAACGTGACATCGCGCTCTCCGCTTTGTTCAACCGACGTCACATCCTTGTAATAGCCCTGCGCTTGCGGCAGGTTGGCTTTCAGGCTTTCAAATGAGAAAATCACATCCTCTGGCTTCACCGGCTCGCCGTCTTGAAACCGCGCTTCGCGGCGCAGACGATAGACCACGCGGGCGTAGTCCTCAGGAAACCAGAGGCCTTCTGCCAACAGCCCGTATTCACTCGAAGGTTCATCCAAAGCCCGCGCCAGCAGCGTTTCCGCAACACCGGGGTCTATGGGGTCACCCTTGAGGGTGGACGCATTCAGACTGTCGAATGAACCCAGTACCCCCAGCCGCAACTTGCCGCCCTTTGGCGCTTGTGCGTTCACATAGTCGAACTGCTTGAAGCCCTCGGGATATTTCAAACTCTCGAACAGGGTGGCGCCATATCGAAACACCATGTCCTCAGCTGCCGCGGGCCCTGCCACCAGTGGCAGTACTGCCATGCCCTGCAAGGCCTGTCGTCGCGTGAGCGCCATGAAGCCACTATTCTCCCTGCTGATTCGCGACTTATTCATACGCCGCCTCCACCTCAAAACAAAACACCGGCCAAAACTGTGCCGGTGCATCGTGGTCGAATCTGGGCGGTAAGCTCAGGGGGCCGGAAACGGCTTGGGCACATCAGAGAGAGAAGCCAGATAGGCAATGAGATCAGCCCGCTTCTTGTCATTGCCAATGCCGCCAAAGGCCATCTTTGTGCCTGCAGCGTATTTCTTCGGCGCTTTCAGAAAGGCATTGAGATTGTCATAGCTCCACTTTTCGGCCTTCTTGCCCAGCAGGGCTTCCGAATAGGCAAAGCCTTCATGACCAGCGATGCCGCGATCAACCACGTCGTAAAGCCCAGGCCCGGTCTTGTTGGCGCCACCTTTTTCAAAGACATGGCAGGCCGCACAGGCTTTGGCAACGGTGACCCCCTTGGTGGCATCGGCGGAGGCCAGCAGTGCGCCGAGCGAAACAGCTGGACCTGCTTCTGCTGCACCCGCTTCCGTTGCTTCCGCCACCTCAATCAGAAAGCCCTGCTTGTCGGCAGCAGGCCGCTCGGCGTGGTAAATACCGTCACTAAGAGCCTGGAGGCCAAACACCATCAGAAAGGTTGCCAAAACCGCGCCCGCAATCTTGTTGAAAGTCCAGCTGTCCATCGTCGGTCCCGAAAAAACGTTAGTGTCCGAGCGCTAACTAATACGTTGCCCCAAAGCCTGCAACTCATATAAAGGTCGCAGAGCATTTTGCCGCCCTGCCTTTCCAAGTCCATGATAGATCACCAGAATACCATCATCGTCATCCCCGCCCGCATGGCTGCCACCAGGCTGCCAGGAAAGCCCATGGCGGATATCAACGGCATTCCCATGATCGTGCATGTCTGGCGCCGGGCCATCGAGGCGAAGCTTGGCCACGTATTGGTGGCGGCGGGGGAAAGCGAGATTGCAGCTGCCGTAAAAGCGGCGGGCGGCGATGCCATCATCACCCCCTCGGGTCTCAGATCAGGCTCGGACCGGGTGGCAGCGGCACTCGCCCTGCGCGATCCCGACCAGCAATTTTCCCACGTGGTGAATATCCAGGGCGACCTTCCGACCATTGATCCCCTGACCATCAGGCGCTGCCTTGCGGGCCTCACCAACGACATGGTTGATATCTCGACTGCTGCAACCGAGATCCACAGCGACGCAGACCGCGACAACCCCCATATCGTCAAAGCCATCGCACCCCTGGGGCAGGACCGCGAGGTCGCATTCGCGCGAGATTTCGTCCGTACACTGACGGACGCACACCAGGCCCCCCATTGGCATCATATCGGTATCTACGCCTACAAGCGCGCGTCGCTGGAACGCTTTGTCGATCTGCCCCAGTCCCCGCGAGAAAAACAACGTTCTCTCGAACAGATGCGCGCCCTCGACAATGGCATGAAAATCGCCGTGGTACAGGTTGACTCATCTCCCCTTGGCGTCGATACGGCGCTCGATCTTGAAACCGCTCGCCGCCTGCTGAAAGACCTCTGATGCCATGACTGCGAAGCCGAAAATTGCCTACCAGGGCGAACCCGGGGCCAATTCCCATATCGCCTGTGTTGAAGCCGAACCCGACCATGAACCCATGGCCTGCCCCACCTTCGAGGATGCCTTTCAGGCCGTTGAAACGGGCAAGGCAGCACGCGCCATGATCGCCATTGAAAACACAACGGCGGGCCGCGTGGCCGATGTGCATCACCTTTTGCCCGGATCGCACCTCAGCATCATTGGCGAACATTTCCTGCGCATTGAGTTTCATTTGATGGCGGTGCCTGGTGTGAAACTTGAAAACATCAAGGACGTGCACAGCCACGTTCATGCGCTGGGCCAGTGCCGCAAGTTCATTCGCGAACACAAGCTGAAGCCCGTGGTCGCCGCTGATACGGCAGGTGCCGCAAGAGAACTTTCAGAAACCCGCACAACAACCCAGGCCGCCATCGCCACCAGACTTGCCGCCGAAACCTACGGCCTCAAGATTCTTGCCCGCAACATCGAGGACGAAGACCACAACACCACGCGCTTTGTCATCCTGTCGAAAAAACCAAAGCCCAAGACGTCAGCCAAACAGAAGATGATCACCAGCTTTGTCTTCCGTGTACGCAATGTTCCCGCCGCACTTTACAAAGCCATGGGCGGCTTTGCCACCAACGGCGTCAACATGACCAAGCTTGAAAGCTATCAACTCGAAGGCCAGTTCTCCGCCACACAGTTCTATGCCGATATCGAAGGTCACCCCGATGATGCGAATGTAAAGCTGGCACTGGAAGAGTTGGGCTTCTTCACGTCCTATGTGCGTGTGCTGGGAGCCTATCCCGCCAGCCCCTACCGCGCGGAAATCGCGAAGAAGAAATTGGGGTAAATCCCTACCCCCCAATCCTCGCCAAAGCAGCCTGCACCAAATGCCAGGCAATCGCATCAGGCCGCGAGGCATGCAAACCCGCCGGGTGCGTGCGCTCCAGCATCATCCTGACCTCATCGGCCCCAAACCAGCGCGCCGATTCAATTTCACTTTCGTCAATCCTCAACACATCATCCAGCGCTTCACCAATCATGCCGATCATCAGACTTGCGGGAAACGGCCAGGGCTGTGACGCCACATAGTTGATTTCGCCCACGGTGATGCCAACCTCTTCCTTCACCTCGCGGCGCACCGCGGCTTCCAGCGTTTCGCCGGGTTCCACAAATCCAGCAAGTGTCGAATACATGTGTTCAGGCCAGGCCTTTTGCCGTCCTAGCAAGGTGCGCTTGCCATGGCACACCGCCATGATCACGACGGGGTCAGTGCGAGGAAAATGATCGATGCCGCATCCCGCACAATGGCGGCGATAGCCCGCGTCCAGCATTTCCGAATCAGCACCGCACTTTGCACAAAAGCCGTGGGTTTCGTGCCAGTGCAAGAGACTGCGGGCCTGGGCGATGATCGAAAGCAAGTCGCGCGGCAACAGCTGCTCAATCATCACTGTACGGATGGATTTCAACGAATCACTTAACGGCGCTTTAACAGCAAACCATGGGATGGCCTTGTCATCGACGCCCAGAAACACGGCGTCGTGAAAAGAATTTGGCCGCGACACGTCAAGTTTCTCACCGCGAAACAACACGGCATCCCCATGTACTGAAACAAATTGCGTCGCCTGGTTTAGCCTGTGTTTCTCCACCTCGGCGGTTTCGCTGCGGATCTGGGCCATGCGGTCAAGCGGCGAGTGGGCATAGGCAAAATGCGGCAAGAACTTTCTTCTCCCATGCTGCGATGCGATTGAATTCAGCTGTGGATCAACACCTTAACTGAATCTTTACCAAAAACGTTAACTTTCGGGCCACGAATTTTGCTGGCGTGGGCCTTTGAACGGCATCCCAGCCCATTGGTTGAAGGGCCTTTCTGGGGCCTTGGGGAGTGAACGGAATGAAGCCTGGTATGCCCTGGAGTGTCAAAGGCATCGAGCCCGATGTGCGCGAAGCAGCAAAGGTGGCCGCTCGCCGCTCTGGCATGACCTTGGGCGAATGGTTGAACAGCAAGATTCTCGAAACCGCCGACGATGTTTCAGATTCCTACGCACGCGCCAATCCGGCACCAAGCCACGCTCTCGAACGCACAGCCAGTCGCCTTGAGGATATTGCCGAGCAACTCTCCAGGCTGTCGCGCCGCGATTCGGAAACCGCCCAGCGTGTGGCTGCTCCCGTCGAGCAACGCCTCAGCGATGACAACGCATTTGTGCACAAGATCATCAGCCGTGTTGACGCCAACGAACGCCAGACCGTTGAAGCCTTCACCGCCGTCAATGACCGTTTGTCGGTGCTGGGCCGCCAGATCACGCAAGCCGGCAAGTCCCGGACCGAGGAAAGTCCCGGTTACGTGGCGCTTGAAAAAGCCGTGCGCAACATCGTCGAGCACATGGAAAGCTCGGAAAAGCGCACCCGCGACAATTTCAAGTCCCTGCATGACCGCATGGCCTCGCTGTCGCAGAAAGCCGCAACTGCACCTTTGGATTCCGTCAGCAAGCAGGCGCCCGCATTTTCGCAACTCGAATCCCGTCTGGCGGATTTGGCAAAACGTGTGGAGCGCAGTGAAAGCGGTTCCACACAAACCACCTTGCCCGATCTTCTGAAAACCGAACTCACGGAACTCGCCAACCGCATCGACACCGTGCGTGAAACGGCCGAAAACCTCGCCACACGAGCACAGACGCAAGCCGTGCAGACCTCGCAGCAGGAACTCCGCGCCATTGAAAGTCGCATCGTCGGCCTCGTCAAGGAAGCCCAGGCATCGCTCTCGGGATCGGGTGCAGGCCCTGCGGAAATGCAGCGCTTGCGCGGTGAGGTCGAGCGTCTCAATGCCCGCATCGACGAAGCCCACAAGGCGCAAGCCAGTGGCGGCGACGTGATGGCACTGCGTGCCGCCGTCGAACAACTCTCTACGCGCGTGGCGCAAGGGCCGGATATGCGCCCGCTTGCGGATATGGACCGCCGCATTCTCGATATCACCCAGCGTCTGGAACAGCAGCAGGCGCAAACCCGCAATTCACCCCAGCTCAGCGAACTCGAACGCCGCATGGCTGAGCTTGATTACAAGCTCAGCGAAGCCGTGACCGATCGCGCGGGCGTGCAAGGTGCAGAAATCGAAGAGCGGCTCAATGACATCGCGTCCCGTGTGGGCCGCACCGAAGCGCAACTGGGATCGCTCGAAACCATCGAACGCGCTGTGAACCAGCTTTTCGACAGCATCGAACAGCAGCGCAAATGGACGCAGGACGTGGCCGACGGTGCTGCCCACCGCGTGGCCCAGGAAGTCATGTCAGCGGTGCCACAGCCTGTGTCACTTTCAGGCGCACCGGAAATCCAGGCCCTGCATGAGGGCCTGCAGGCCGTGCGCCAGGCGTCGGAATATGCCGAAGGTCGCAACCAGGAAACCCTGGAAGCCGTGCACGAAACGCTGGAGCAGATTGTCACCAAGCTGGCGGAACTCGAAACCGCAGCCATCGGTCAACGCGTGGCCCACGCCGCCCATGCTCCGGTCCATGCCCCCGTGATGCCGGAAACGCCAGCCTTCGCACCCGCCTTTGCACAAGCGCCCGTCTCCCACCCCGATTGGGATCCGCCTGTTGATGAGAAGCCTTCGGATGAAAACCCCTTCGCCGAAGCGAGCGCACCTGCCATTGATCCTCTGCAAGTGCAGCCAGAACCTCCCCTGTCCAATCCGTTTGACAGCATTGTGCAGCAGTCCCGTGGACTCGATGCAGCACCCCCGCAAGCGGCCATTGGCGATGCTGACGACTTCATCGCTGCGGCCCGCCGTGCAGCCCAAGCCTCGGCACAGCCAAGAAGCGTACTTTCCGGCCTATCACCCGGAGCAGCGCGAGCGAGCGAGGAAGCATCGAAAAAACTGCTGGGCGGCTTCCTGAAGCGCGGTAAAAAAGCAACGCCGAAGGTCATGCCCGCAGCCGCACTGAACGGCGATCTGCAACACCCCCCGGGCTTCAAGGCCGCCAACAACAACGACACCCGCAAGCGCAAATACATCATCATGGGCATCGCCCTGTTGGCTGCCGTGTCTGTCTTCACGTTCAACATGCTGGGCCAGGCCAACAAGTCACCAGGCCCGGCACAGCCCGCCGCCATCGAACAGCAACTGGCCCCCGCTGCTCCTGCACAACCCGAAGCGATTGTACCGGCCCCTGATGCCTCGAAGGCAAAGCCACCCCAGGCCAAGCCCGCTGAACTTGAAAGCATGCTGCTCCCAGATGACGCGGACCCGCTGCTGACAGGGTCAGTCGAAAAGCCAGCGCTCGATGCCCTCTCGAACATCGTTTCAGGCAATGCTGCCGCTGATGACACCCTGGCACCTGCTGCCATAGGCTCGCTGCAATTGCGTGAAGCCGCCGCCATGGGCAATGCGGAAGCCCAGTTCGTGATCGCCACGCGTTATCTCAATGGCGAGAATGGCGTGAAGCAGGATTTCGCCAAGGCCGCCTACTGGTATGGCAAATCCGCCGCCGCCGGCAACGCGCCGGGGCAATATCGCCTGGGCACATTGTATGAGCGCGGCAAGGGTGTGGCACGCGACATGAATGCCGCCCTGGGCTGGTATGAGCGGTCAGCAGCGCTTGGCAACATCAAGGCCATGCACAACGCTGCCGTGCTGTCGGCCAACACCGATCAGAAAAAACCGGACTATGCTCGCGCCTTCAAATGGTTTTCGCTGGGTGCAGCGCACGGCCTGAAAGACAGCCAGTTCAATC
Source organism: Hyphomicrobiales bacterium (assembly GCA_031398425.1). GTDB lineage: Bacteria > Pseudomonadota > Alphaproteobacteria > Rhizobiales > Aestuariivirgaceae > Aestuariivirga. The sequence goes on from JANNNG010000226.1 coordinate 54,835, forward strand.
TCGCAGTGTTGCTCGAGCGTGGTCTTGGCACCAAGGCCAATGCCAGGGAAGCACTGTTCTGGTATTCCATGGCGGCCAAGCAGAACGACGCCGATGCCAACAAGCGTGCAGGCGTACTTGCCAAGACCCTGTCCTCCGCTGATCTTGCGAGCACCGAACGGCGACTACGTGAGTTCAAACCGGAAACCGCCCCCGACGTTGCAAACACGGTCGCGGTGACAGACCCAGCCTGGAAAGCCGACTCGCCCGACGCATCGTGATTGACTTTGCTTGAACGCGTTGTTTGATCAAGCTCTCAAAATTGTCATTGCCGGATTTATTCCGGCAATCCATGGCACAGCAAGCGTGATTTCAGCTGATAATGCTCTCTCGCACCACGATGGATGACCGGAACAAGTCCGGTCATGACAAATCTGGAAAGTTCGTCAGTATTAAAAAGCTCTGCATTTCCCCAACCGGACAGCCGCAGAACATACCTGGCCACGACAGTCGTGACGAAGACTGTGTTGAACCCTACCCCAACCGTTTCCACGGAAAACAGTGCATCGCACTTCGCCCGATCATCCACACCTTCGCCTCGGTTTCATCAAACAACCCGGCGAACGCTGCTGACAGCACGTTGACAGCCCCCGTGTAACTGCCGAAGGCCGGCAAGATCAACCGCTTCTGGTCACCCACAAAGCACTTAGTGCGGACATGGGAGCCACGCTGTGTGATCGCAGCACCGGGGTGCAGATGACCTGAAATTTCCAACTCATGCTTTTTCAGGCGCGCGGGAATGTGTCTGAGCGTGATCGCACCAAACATCATCTCATCCACGCAGGTGCCACCCAACGCATCATGCGCCTTGGGATCATGATTGCCGGAAATCCAGATGGTTTCAACCGATGTCGTGATGTGGCGGAGGCGCTCTGCATCCTGCGGCCTGATCGCGTCATGCGCCGACGCATCATGAAAACTGTCGCCCAGCAAGATCAGCTTGCGTGCACCGGTGTTCGCCAGAACCCGCTCCAGCATGGCCAGCGTCGCTTCGGTATCATAGGGCGGAACGTGCAGGCCCCGCCGTGCCAGGCTCGCCCCCTGTTCCAGATGCAAGTCGGCAATCAGCAACAGGCTTGTCTCCGCACAGAACAATGCCCCGGACATATCGGGCGTGAAAGCGAGGCCACCCATTGTGATCGCGTGTTGCTTAGACAAGCCGTGTGGCCTCATCGATAAGGGCGTCGGCGGCTTCGGCGAGAAGGGCATCATGGGCTTCGCCGCTAACTGATTCGCGCGAGATTTCCAACAAAACCGGCACGGCAAGCGGCGACACCCGTTCCAGCGGCTGGTGCAGGATATGGTTCTTGATGCGCTTCAGCATGGCCCCCAGCCTGTGCACGTCGATCAAACCCTCCGCCGCATCATCCCACGCCGCACGCAGCAGAATGTGATCAGGCTGATGCGTGCGCAGCGCATCATAGATCAGATCCGTGTTGACCGTCACCTGCCGCGCCGTGCGCTCCTTGCCGGGCATGCGTTTTTCGATGAGACCCGCAATCAGCGCCACATTGCGGAAGGTGCGCTTCATCAAGTTGGACTCGGCAAGCCACGCTTCCAGATCATCGCCCAGCATGTCTTCATCAAACAGTTTTCCCAGCGAAATCCGCCCCGTCGCAATCATGTGCGAGAGATCACTGACCATCCAGATCGCAAGGGAATATTCCGTGGCAACAAAGCCCAGGGGCTTCGCCCCCCAGCGTTCCAGCCTGCGCGTCAACAACATGCCAAGTGTTTGCTGCGCCAGCCGACCTTCAAAAGGATAGCACACGAGATAATGTTTCTCGGCGCGTGGGAACGTTTCGACCAGCATCTGGTCAGCCCGCGGCAGCACTGAGGCAAAGCGCTGTGTCGAGAGCCAATCCTGCACCTGCGATGGCAAATGTTTCCAGCGCTCTGGCGACGCAAGGATTTCTCGAACACGCTGTGCCAGAAAGGTAGAGAGCGGAAACCTGCCGCCTTGATAGGACGGAATTTTGGGCTCTGCCCCCGGTGCCCGCGTCGCCAGCGCACCAAATTCGTCCATGCCCTCAAAACGCAGCACCTGGCCCGAAAACAAAAACGTGTCTCCGATGGTGAGTTGGCTCAAGAACCACTCCTCCAATTCGCCAAGCGGGAACCCACCGGTCACCACCCGCTTTCCCGCAACCCGCCGCACCTTGGCCAGCCGCACCTTGAGCAAGCCCTCCTCAACAATGGTGCCGATGTTCATGCGCCAATCCTGCGCGATGCGCGGATGCGCGAGACGCCACATGCCATCGGTCTGCAATTTCAGTTTTGCATAGCGCGTGTAGGACTTGAGCGCGTAACCTCCCGTGGCGCAGTAGTCGAGAACCTGATCAAATATTTCCCGCGACAAGCGCCGAAAGGTGAAAGCGGAAATCACTTCTGCATACAGCGCGTCAGCATGAAACGGCCCTGAACAGGCACAGCCCATGATGTGCTGCGCCAGACAATCCAGTTTCATCACGGAGGGATATTGCGTGTCCTGCGCATTTTCCCGCGCGGCCTCGACAGCGGCTTCACATTCCAGCACTTCAAAACGATTGGACGGCACGAGTATGGCATTGCTCGATTCATCAAGCCGATGATTGGCGCGACCGATGCGTTGCAACAACCGACTGGACCCCTTGGGCGCACCAATATGCACAACAAGATCAACATCACCCCAGTCAATTCCAAGATCAAGCGTTGAGGTACACACCACTGCCCGCAGACGATTATCCGCCATGGCCTGCTCCACCTTGCGGCGCTGGTTTACATCCAGCGAACCATGATGCAGGGCAATGGGCAAATTCGCTTCATTCGCCGTCCACAATTCCTGAAACATCATCTCAGCCTGGGCGCGTGTATTCACAAAAACCAGCGCCATTCGAACTTTCGATATTTCGGCATAAACATCCTTCACCGCATAGCGCGTCATATGGCCTGCCCACGGCACGCGCTCTTCTGATTCCATCACATGAATGGTGGGTGGCGCACCGGGCTTGCCAACAACCAGCGGCACAGGCGGCGATCCCGTCGGTGCCAACCACGCACACAAGGCCTCAGGGTCAGCCACCGTTGCCGACAATCCCACCAATCGCACCTGAGGTGCCAGCGCCCGTACCCGCGTCAAGGCCAGCGACAGCAACACACCACGCTTGTTGGTGACCAGTGCATGCAACTCATCGATAATGATGCACTTCAAACTGCGCAGCAGATGTGCTGCCGCAGGATCAGCCATCATCAGCGTCACTTGTTCAGGCGTGGTGATCAGAACATCCGGCGGATGCGTGCGGATGCGCTTGCGTTTGGAAACCGGCGTGTCCCCCGTTCGGGTTTCGATGGTGATGGGCAAATCCATCTCCATCACTGGCTTTTCAAGGTTGCGCGCAATGTCAACCGCGAGAGCCTTCAAGGGCGAAATATAAAGCGTGTGAATGCCATCGCTCTCATGTGGCTCAGCCAGTTCATTCAGCGTCGCCATAAACCCCGCAAGCGTCTTGCCACCCCCCGTGGGCGCAATCAGCAAGGCACTCTCTCCCATCGCACCATGCCCCAGCATGGCCAACTGATGCGTCCGCGGCGTCCAGCCCTTGGCCTGAAACCAGCTGCCAATCCTGTGATGCAAATCAACCATGTTGCAGTGGACCTTGACGCACAAAGAACAAACGCGCAACGGGAGACATGACAAATCAACGCCCTCCTCCCGGCTTTGCCGTATTCCCCCAACAAGTTGGGGGAGATATCACCACGGATCCTTCCCCAACTCGTTGGGGAAGTGCCCGAAGGGCGATGGGGGCCTTGCTTTCATGACAACCCTCACCCAACAACCCGTCAATCACGCCACCATCCTGCGCATTGCGGTTCCCATCATGCTGTCGAACGTGACAGAGCCCATGATCGGTGTGGTGAATACCGCCGTCGTCGGACAGTTGCCGGAAACCCATCTCATCGGTGGCGTGGCCGTCGGCTCGCTGATCTTCTCGTTCCTGTTCTGGGGCTTTGGCTTTTTGCGCCTGTCCACCAGTGGCCTCTCCGCGCAAGCCACAGGTGCGGGTCACGCCGAGGAAGTCGGTGCCATTGTCTGGCGCAGCCTGCTCATCGCTCTGCTCATTGGCCTCACCCTGATCGCTTTATCACCGATCCTCAAACCACTCGCCATTTCGTTGATGGGCGGTTCAAAAGATGTGCAGGCCGCAGCCACGACCTATTTCAGCTATCGCATCTGGGCGGCACCCGCAGCACTTGCCAATTTCACCATCCTCGGCTGGTTCATCGGCCAGGGCCGCACCAAGGTTGCCCTGATCACGCAGCTTGCCCTGAACCTCACCAACATGGCGCTCAGCATCATCCTTGTCCTCCACTTCAACATGGGCATAGCAGGCGTCGGACTCGCAGTGCTGATTGCCGAATATGCCGCTGTCGGTCTGGGCCTCATCATGGTGCTGCAGCGCCTGCGCGAATTGCGGCAACCGTTTGATCGCTCAGCAGTGCTGAACCGCGCAAAGATCACGTCCCTCATCACCGCCAACGCCGACATGATGATCCGCACCATCTGCCTGCTCTTCGCCTTCGCCTGGTTTACCGCGCGGGGCGCCCGCAATGGCGACACCACGGTCGCCGCAAATTCCATTCTCCTTCACATGTTCGAAGTCGCGGCCTATCTGCTCGATGGTTTTGCCTATGCGGCAGAAGCCCTGGTGGGGCAGGCCATCGGCGCAAAGAATCGCCAGAGTTATGGCAGAGCCATCACACTCTCGACAGGATATGTCATGCTGTTCGGCGCACTCGCATCCCTGTTGATCCTGTTCTCCGGCCCAGGCTTCATCGCCCTCATGACAGTGAATGAAGACATCCGCACATATGCAAACCAATACCTCTATTGGGCCGCCATCACACCTTTCCTCGGTGCTGCGTGCTTCCTCTACGACGGCATCTTCACGGGCGCCATGGCGACACGCGACATGCGCAACATGATGCTGCTGTCATTGGCGGCCTACATGCTGGCCTGGTATGTGTTGGAACCACCCTACGGCAACCACGGGTTATGGGCAGCGCTGAGCATATTCTTCATTGTACGGAGCATTTCGTTTGCCACAAGACTGCCTGCGATCAGGGCGCGGGTGTTTGCGTGAGATCTTGTTTGTCGCAACACCCCCTCCCCCCATAGGGGTACAACCCCGGCGAAGACGCCGAGGGAGAAAGATCTTTATCTCCCTCCCCGGAGGCGGGGGAGTACCCCGAAGGGGGAGGGGGTGTCTCAGCAGGCGAACCCTCTCAAGCCCCCCGATAGCGTGCAATCGCCGACCTCTCCAGCGCTGCCGTCACCAGTTTGTCCAACCCCAGAGCATCGCGCAAGATCGCCAGAAACCGCAACTCTTCCTTGCCCACCGCCAGATCAACGGCTGCTACCTCTACCGCAATCGCATAGGCCGTCTCGCGCAAAGGCGGTGACAACTGATCTGCGACAAGTTCCAGCACCGTCTCCATGCCCTCGTTCAATTGCAGCATGTCGCCGGCTTCCTGCGCCACCGTGGCCAGCCGTGTGCGATCAAAATTCTTGAACACCGGCAGCGTGTGGACCAGCACATCAATCTCCGCCAGTTCCTCCGCCTTGATCGCCCCTTCGACGCCCGACATCATCACCATGACATAGATGAGCGCCTGTTCATTGCTGATCGTCCCCGACATTACCTGCTCCTGTTTGCTTTGACGGCAGTATTGCAGAACGAACCCACCACCTCAATCGCGTCAACAAGTCCCATCCGTTCAATGGCAACACCATCGGGAAATGCCGTCGAGAAGCGCGACGCCAGACGCGGATCAAGCACCACGAAACATCCCTTGTCCGTATCCGAGCGGATCAGACGCCCGAAAGCCTGGCGCAGCCGCAAGCGCACCGTCATATCCACATAGGCATTTCCGCCAAAGGCATGCTTCCTGGCCTTTTCCAGAATATTGGGCGTGGACCAGGGCACCCGGTCCATTACGATGAGCCTGAGCGAATCTCCCGGCACATCCACACCATCCCTCACCGCATCAGTACCCAGCAGACAGGCATCCTGTTCCGCGCGAAACAGATCAACCAGTGTGGCCGTGTCCATCGGGTCCACATGCTGGGCATAAAGCGGCAAGCCCCGCTCACTCAAGGGCTGGGCGATGCGCTTGTGCACCGCGCGCAAGCGCGAAATCGCCGTGAACAATCCGAGTGCACCACCACCTGAGGCAAAAAACAATTCGCGATAGGCCGCCGCCAGTTGGTCCATGCTCTCGCGGCCCACATCATTGACGACAATGACACGCGCTGATTTGGGATAGTCAAACGGCGAGTCGAAATGCTCGCGCCTCACGGGATACGGCAGATGCACAGCTCCCGTGCGCATCTCCGCATTCTCCCAGTCATCAGGCACATTGGGCGGGCGGTCTTTCAGCGTGGCCGATGTAATGATCACACCATCGGCAGGCCGCAACACCGCAAGGGCGAGCGGCTCTGTGGGGTCCAGCCAGTGGGAATGCAGGCCCACATCGACCTGCCATTGCCCCTGCTGCTCCACCGAGAACCATTCCACCATCAACACGTGGGGTGGACCATTCAGGCGTTGCAACATGGCAAGCCAGCCACTCAGCATCAACTCGCCGCGCCGCCGCAGCGAACGCGACATGGCTTCGATGCGACCCCGCTCATGGCTTGATAATTCTGCCGCCTCATCATCAAGCTTTGCCGCCAGCGCCTTGGCCAATTTCTCCATGGGGCGTTTGAGATTTTCCAGCGCCTTGGCCAAGGCCAAAGCCGCTTCACCCAAACCGTCAATCAAGGGCAGACACGCCGTTTCCAATGCGAAACCAGACTCGCTTTCATCCCGCGCCACCACCTGTTGCCGCACAAGCGCAAAGAATTCCTCTGCCACGCCATCAGGCCGTCCATCATGAATGCGGCGCATGTGGCCAGCCGTCGGTAACACCCGTGCCGCCCGCACCACCTCGTCGAGCAGCGCGTTGCTGCCATCTTCATCACCAACGAGATCAGCCAGTCGATCAACCAACCCACGGCCACGCCGCCGCTCGGTTTCAGGCCCACGCAACCAGCGCCGCAACTCTGCCGCTTCCTGCGCTGAGAGATGCGATGAGAAAGCTCCATCCGCTGCATCAAACAAGTGATGCCCCTCATCGAACACAATGCGCTTCAAGCCACCCGGTGCCGCCTCTTCTTCGTCAGTGACAGCAGCGCCCAAGGCAAAATCCACCGCAGCCTGATGCATCACCAACGCATGGTTCGCAATCACCAGCGACGCATTGCGAGCGGCCCTCTGGTTTTTCTCGATGAAGCAGCGCTTGTAGTGCGCACAGGCCACATAGATACATTCGCCGCGTCGATCCGTGAGACCAAGCGATTGGGGCGTTGGATGCTTTACGTCACCGTCGAACCCATTTTCGGGAAACAGCCCAAAGATCCACGACGGAAAATCACCGCCGACCAGATCGCCATCACGCGAATGCCGCGCCCACCTTGCCAGCAACACGGCCAGCAATGCACCACGCGGACCCTGGGCCTGCAAGCGACCAAAGGTTTCCTGCATATTGAGCAGACAGAGATAATTCTCACGCCCCTTGCGAATGACGATCTTGCCTGCCCGCTCCTCGGGATCAGGAACCAGTCGCACGGTTTCTTGGTCCAGTTGCCGCTGCAAGTTCTTGGTATAAGTGGAAAGCCAAACCGGTCGCTTGTTCTTCTGCGCCCACACCCAGGCCGGCGAAAGATAACCCAGCGTCTTGCCGAGACCCGTTCCGGCTTCTGCCAACAAGATATTATTGAACGCCGGAGACTGCCGTGCGGCAAAACCATGAATGGCCTTGGTTGCATAGTCGCGCTGCTGCTGCCGCACCTCAGCATCGGACCCCAGCGCATTGCGCAAAACCGACAGGGCTTCCTGTGGTGTCACCTCCTGATGATCTCCCTTTGCAGGCGGCCCGTCATCCTCCCATTCGTCCAGCCGGTCCCAGATATTCAACCCCGTGGCAAAGGCCCCCACATCCAGTTTCGGATTGGCCTTCAGCAGCGCCTTCATCACATGCGGCGCCCAGGGCCAATTCGCCCGCGCCAGAAAAGTGGCATGTTCCGCCGTCTCGCGGATCAATCCCTGCTTCGGGTTTTCAAGTCGCCGCAGCAAAGCCTCAGCCACAGCTTTCAAAGCCGCCGCATTATCGTCAATATCAATCCGCAATACGCGCGCCAGACCACGCGGTGTCGGCACCGCCGCTTGCGCTGGGCACACAAAGGAAAACAATTCCGCCACATCGAGATGCCTTGGATCCAGCGCTGACCGTCCGAGATCAGCCTTGGCATCAGCCGCCTGCGCAAGCCGCGCCACCAGAAATCCGGCATGACACAGAAGATGCGGTGCCGCTGTCAAGGCCGCCAAGGCAGGTCTGGGCGCGAGCACCACCCCATCAAGGGCAGCACCCCTGCCATGCGCAATCGCGGTGGGAAGTTTCATCGGCACGCCTCCCCTTTGCCAGATTCTGGCGTAAGATCAAAATTCACCCGACGAGGAGTTGCAGGCATCATGGACCAAAAGATCATCACCCTGTTCGATAGCTACACCCACGGCGGCATGTCGCGCCGTACATTCCTGGACAAGCTGACCTTGATGGCAGGCTCTGCAGCGGCGGCTTCAGCACTGTTGCCCGTACTCGAAAACAACTACGCCCATGCAGCCCTGGTGCCGGAAGATGATCCGCGCCTTGTCCTCACCGAAGGCGAAATCGCCCCCGGCATCAAAGGCCTCCTCGCCATTCCAAAGGACGCCAAGGCAAAACTGCCCAGCGTTCTCGTCATCCACGAAAACCGCGGCCTCAACCCCCACATCAAGGACGTGACCCGCCGCATGGCACTGGAAGGCTTCGTAGCCTTCGGCGCTGACTATCTCGCCCCCCTCGGCGGTACGCCAACAGACGAAGAAAAAGGCAAGGAGATGATCGGCACATTGAAACCGGAAGACACCATTGCCTATTCACAAGCCGCCCTCAAAGCCTTGATCGCCCATCCGCAAGGCAGCGGCAAAGCCGGTGCCATGGGCTTCTGCTGGGGCGGTGGAGCGGTCAACGCACTAGCAGTTGCCGACCCCACACTCGCAGCGGGCGTTGCCTACTATGGCCGCCAGGCGCCCACCGCCGATGTGCCAAAGATCACCGCACCCCTGATGCTGCACTATGCTTCACTGGATGAACGTATCAACGCGGGCATTCCCGAATTTGAAGCCGCACTGAAGGCCAACAACAAAACCTACGAACTCCATATGTACGAAGGCGCCAATCACGCCTTCAACAACGATACCAATGCAGCAAGGTACAACAAGGAAGCCGCGGATCTGGCCTGGGGACGGACAGTGGGGTTCTTGAAGAAGTTTGCGGGTGGAGCTGTCTAGAGCGTGACCATTTTTGGTTGAAGCAGTTGGGGACTGCTTGCTTTTTATTGCAAGCTGTTCCCAAACTTCAAGTTCAGGGACAGTTTGCCAAAGAGCAAACAGTCCCTCTGTTTGCCGTTGAGCCAACCAAAAATGATCACGTTCTAATTCGGCAACCGATCAAAAATGATACAGCGTTTGCGCTTTTGCTTTGTTTCACCAAATTTTCTTACTGAAGATTTTCAAGGTTGGCGTTGACGTGCCTGGGCTGCATTCACTATGCACCACGAAAGCAAAGAAAGCCTCTCCCATGCCCACCTCCCCCGCACTCCGCGCCGCAGCCCTCGAGTCCCGCGCCTGGCCTTTCGAAGAAGCGCGCAAGATTTTGAAGCGGGTGGAGAAGTCGGGGCAGAAATCTGTGTTGTTTGAAACCGGCTATGGTCCCTCAGGCCTCCCCCACATCGGCACCTTCGGTGAAGTGGCGCGCACCACGATGGTGCGCAAGGCCTTTTCGCTGATGAGCGATTTGCCAACACGACTCCTCTGCTTTTCCGACGACATGGATGGCATGCGCAAGATTCCCGACAACGTGCCGGACAAGAATTTTCTCATCCCCCATCTGCACAAGCCGCTCACGTCGGTGCCAAATCCCTTCGGCGGCGACTTTGAAAGCTTCGGTCACCACAACAACGCCATGCTCCGGCGCTTTCTCGATACCTTCGGTTTCGACTACGAATTTGCGAGCGCCACCGACTATTACAAGTCCGGCCGTTTCGATGACATGCTGATTCATGCGCTCGAAAAATACGACGCCATCATGAACGTCATGCTTCCAACCCTGGGCGAAGAGCGCCAGGCCACCTACTCCCCCTTCCTGCCAATCTCGCCGATCTCGGGTCGTGTCCTCTATGTGCCGATGAAGGCCATCGATGCCAAGCAAGGCACCATCACCTTCGCTGATGAAGATGGCACTGACGTGACGCTCGACGTGCGCGGTGGTCGCACCAAGCTGCAATGGAAGCCGGACTTCGGCATGCGCTGGGCAGCGCTTGAAGTGGACTTTGAAATGTTCGGCAAGGACCATCAAACCAACGCGCCGGTTTATGATGCGATCAGCATCATTCTCGGTGCTACAGCGCCGGAACACTATGTCTACGAACTCTTCCTCGACGACAAGGGCCAGAAGATTTCAAAGTCGAAAGGCAATGGCCTCACTATCGATGAATGGCTGACCTATGCGGACCCGAACTCGCTGGCACAATTCATGTACAACAAGCCGCGTGAGGCCAAAAAGCTCCACTTCGATGTGATCCCCCGGGCCGTCGATGAATATGCGCAATTCCTTGCCGCATACCCCAGGCAGATCGAGCCGAAAGACCAGTTGATGAATCCGGTCTGGCACATACACGCAGGCCATCCGCCAGAGCCTGAATCAGGTGGAGTCAACTTTTCGCTACTGCTCAATCTCGCGGCCGTCGCCAACACTGAAGAAAAATCGATCATGTGGGCCTTCCTGCAACGCTACATGCCGGCACTCAGTCCGACCACACACCCGCGCCTTGATTCGCTCGTGGGCTACGCCATCCGCTATTTTCAGGATTTCGTGAAACCAGCCAAGCAATATCGTCAGCCTACGGACGAAGAAGCTTCTGCCTTGCGTGACCTCGCAGCAGCCCTCGCCATGCTGCCCGAAGGCTCAACCCCCGAGGCCATCCAGACCGAAGTCTACACCATCGGCCGCCGCGACCCCTACACTACAACACAAAAGGACGGTTCCATCGGTGTGGCGCAAAGCTGGTTCAACATGCTGTATCAGGTGTTGCTGGGCGAAGAACGTGGACCGCGCTTTGGCTCATTTGCAGCACTTTATGGGATACGCAATACGCAAGAATTGATTGCCAAGTCACTGCGCGGTGAACTCGTCAGATCTTAGTTCCCGCCACTCTATCCGGATGACCCTTCGGCAGGGCGGGGTGATTTCCTGTTTTGGAAATCACTTCGCTTGCCTCGTTGCCAGAAGCATGTTCAACCCAGCCAATGTATGACTCCCAGCGCCGCAGTCTTTATCCCGCCGTCGAACCCTTTGCCCGTGGTCGGTTGGAAGTCTCTGATGTTCACGAAATTTATTTCGAACGTTGCGGCAATTCGAAGGGCAAGCCCGTCGTCGTGCTGCATGGCGGGCCGGGGGGTGGCATCTCGCCATTTCTCCGACGCTTTCACGATCCCCAACACTACCAGATCATTCTCTTCGACCAGCGCGGATGCGGCAACTCCACACCCCATGCCTCGCTGATCGACAACACCACATGGCATCTTGTCGACGACATGGAGAAATTGCGCAAACACCTGAAGATCGAAACCTGGCAAGTCTTCGGTGGCTCCTGGGGGTCCACCCTTGCCTTGGCCTATGCGCAAACCCACGCGCACCGCGTGACCGAACTTGTGCTCCGGGGCATTTTCGCCATTCAGGAGTGGGAAGTACGCTGGCTCTATCAAAGCGGTGCAAGCCAGATGTTTCCCGAAGCCTTCGCACAGTTCAAAGACCTCATCCCGGAAACTGAACGCGACGATCTCATCGCGGCCTATCACAAGCGGTTGCATGACCCCGATGAAGCAGTCCGGCTGCAACATGCCAGGGCTTGGAGTCAGTGGGAGGGCTCGTGCCTGTCGTTGCTGCCGGACCCGCAGCGGGTTGCAAATTTTGGCGAGGACAGGTTTGCCGCTGCCTTTGCCGCCATCGAATGCCATTACTTCATCAACAAGGGCTTCATGGCCCATGATGGTGCCTTGCTTGATGGGCTCGAAACAATGAAACATCTGCCCGGCATAATCGTTCAGGGGCGTTACGATGTGGTGACCCCTCCCGCGACGGCCTTTGAATTGGCCAGGCGCTGGCCTCGTGCGGAACTGCATATGATCCCTGACGCTGGCCATACGGCCATGGAACCGGGGATTTCTGACGCCCTGGTGCGGGCCACGGACAAATTTATTTCGGACTGACCAAAAAACGGGCAGGCATGTTGCACTGCGTGAAGTCCCTCAAATGCCTTGTGGCTTTTCAACTTTCAATGACTTAGCCCGTCACGCCGCCGCAAAATTGCCTTGAAATGGTCAAGTCTCGGCCTTGCCAGCGTGACCTTCCTGCCCCGATTGGCAGGCACTTTTGCTCCAACGCAAGCGGCGGAGTAATACGGAAACAAGCTTCAAGTCCTTGGACTAAAAGTACTTTCCTCCTTCCACCGCATCTTGAATTGATCCGCTTTGGGCTCTTGTCGCCGTCCCGAGCTCCAAGCGGATCATACGGGCCCGCTCTGACCGGTTGCGGTTGGGGCGGGCCTTTTTCATGGCGCAAACGAAAGCTGGGAACAAAGCACGAATCTGTTAGAGTGTCATGATGACTCTTGATTCCACCCTGTTCGTTCTGGGCGGCCGTGCCGTCACCCTGTTTGAAGTTGGAGCGGCCTTGGCGCTGCTCGCCTTGCTGCTGTTGATCATTGCAGTCGTTATGGTCTGGCGCGGCTCGCGCGGACGAGCACAAGCAGAGCAGGAGTCGAAACGCCGGACAAATGAACTCGAATTGCGGCTCGCTGAAATGATGGGGTCGCTGCAAAGCTTTGCAACGCAGGCACAAGGGCACACAGTGCATCTCCAGCGCACATTGGATGAGCGCCTGAACGCCGTGGGCCAGCGCGTGGGCACAGGGCTGCAGGAACAGGCCGAACGCACAGCGCTTTCGCTGGGCCAGCTCAACGAACGCCTCGCGGTCATTGATGCGGCCCAGAAAAACATCACCTCTCTTTCTTCGGAAATGGTGGGCCTCAAGGACATTCTCAACAACAAGCAATCCCGCGGTGCCTTCGGTCAGGGCCGGATGGAAGCCATCATCAAGGACGGCCTGCATGCCTCGTCCTATGCCTTTCAGGCCACCTTGAGCAACGGCATGCGGCCTGATTGCGTGATCATTCTGCCCGACTCCACCTTGCGATTGGTCATCGATGCGAAATTCCCGCTTGAATCCTATTCTGCCATCAAATCAGCCCAAGATGACCCAACGCGCAAAGCCGCAGAGGTGCGCCTGCGTGGCGACATGGCCAAACACGTGAAAGATATTTCCGAGAAATATCTCCTCTCAGGCGAAACCCATGAAACGGCAATCATGTTCGTGCCATCGGAATCGATCTATGCCGAGATCCATGAGGGCTACGACGATATTGTGCAGAAGGCCCACCGCGCCCGCGTCATCCTCGCTTCGCCAAACGTGTTGATGCTGCTGGTGCAGACCATGCAGGCCATCTTCAAGGACGTGACCATGCGCGATCAGGCCCACATCATCAAGGCCGAGGTTGGCAAGCTGATGGAGGACGTGGGGCGCCTCAAGGAACGCGCCTCCGATCTCCGCCGCCATTTCGACATGGCCAATACGGACCTCGAAAAACTCGGGGCCTCCGCCGACAAGATCACCAAGCGCGGCACCCGCATCGAAAGTCTTGATCTCGAAGACAAGCCATTGGGCGAGACACTGGAAGCACCCCGCCCACGACTGGTCAATCTGAACTGAGTTACTTGCTTAGGAACACCTGATCGGCAATCGCCGTTTTCACGGCTTCGAAGGCCGAGGACAAACCGGCTGGATCATTCACAACAAAGAAGTCGCGCACAGGGTCGGTTGCGCAATTCTGCAAGCGTTTGCGCGTGTCGGTGTCATCAAGGTCAAATGCCATGGTCATGATGGTGATGCCATCGGCCTTGGCATTCTTGCAAAGCTGTTCGAGATTGGCCTCGCCATCTTCCTTGGTGCGCGAACCTCCAGGGCCGAAGGAAGACATGGTCTGCATGCCGTCGGTCAACACAACCAGGAATTTCTTGGTCTCTTTGTCGTTGAACGGCTGGCCTCTTGTGAATGGCGCATTGGGAGACAGCATGTGATAGCCAAACTCCACGCCCAGCGCGATGTGCGTATACTCGTAGGGACGCATGATATCCAGCTGGCCCGTGACAGAATCAAAGTCCTTTGTCAGGTCGAGTGTTTTCAGGTTGCGCGACTTGTAATCAGCACAAGCACCGCCAAACGCCATGTCCCAGGGCTGGTTCCATTTCGTCGTCACAGACACAGTGGGGGTGGCTGCACCAAGATTGGCGGGATAAGGACGGTCCTGTGTGCAACCTGTCCATGATGCGCCGGTGCCGCCCAGCACATGTGATCCGGGCAGTGTGGTGTAGACATGGTGCGAGAAAGGCACGAGGCCAAACTGCACCTTGTCGGGGTCGCTCGCCTTCAGGTCATTGACCATCTTTTTTGCAGCGTCCTTCATGGCGACATACTTGACCTTGCCACCCACGCGGTCCCGCATGGAACCGGAATAATCGAGCACCAGGGCAATCTCAGCTTTCTTGTCGCCATTGATACCAACTTCGGCCCGGCTCACGCCCTCCATCTCATTGATACCGGCAACCTGCATGAGGGCTGTCGGCACCTTTACTTTGACTTCGCCGACAAACTTGTCCTTGACCACCTTGAACACGGGATCTTCCGTCATTCCCTTGGCGGGGCCTTTCGCCATGTTCTGTTTGAACATGGCTTCGGCAATTTCAACGCGCTTGGCATCCGTTACCTTCTTCGCGGCAGCGCCGGCAAGGGCCGCTGAATCGAGAGCGGCCTGCACATGGGTTTGCCCGGAATTGAAGCGCACGAAGTCAATCGCCGCACCCGAAGCAACCGTCATCGGAATGACCGCCAAGCCCATCATCACGGCAATTGTGCCTTTCTGGTCATTGGTAAAACGTTTCCACAGGGTTTTCACTGTCAATGCGCGCGTCATAAGTCTCTCCTGTTTCATTCCGGCACAAGGGCCGGGGTCATGAAACAGGAGGAGCAAGCACTGTGACGGATTGGGCGGTCAGCATCGGCAAGGTCAAATGCTGGTTATCGAAGTCTTAACGAGACGTATCAGAACGGGCGTCTAGCGCGGATGGCTTGCGTGAGCGTGCCCTCATCGAGATAGTCAAGTTCGCCGCCCACGGGCACACCATGGGCCAGGCGAGACGTGGCAAGACCGCGTTCTTTCAGCCGTTCGGTGA
Source organism: Hyphomicrobiales bacterium (assembly GCA_031398425.1). GTDB lineage: Bacteria > Pseudomonadota > Alphaproteobacteria > Rhizobiales > Aestuariivirgaceae > Aestuariivirga. The sequence goes on from JANNNG010000226.1 coordinate 70,341, forward strand.
TGTAGTGTGCCGTGGTCTGGCCTTCGACCGTGGCATTGGTCGCGAGCACCACTTCCTTGACAATTCCATCGCTGGCACGATCAACCAGTTGACCGATCGACAGATCATCCGGCGTCACACCACCGAGAGCCGACAGGGTGCCACCAAGCACGTGATACAATCCACCCCAGGCATTGGCCCGCTCCAGCGCCCACACGTCGCCCACTTCTTCAACGACACAGAGCAGGCTGCGATCCCGGCGCGGGTCAATGCAGACAGAACACGGATTGAGCGTATCGACATTGCCACAATCCCGACAAACCGAAACCTTCTCCCGGGCATCCTCAAGCGCGCGAGTCAGCGGCGTCAAAAGTTTTTCGCGATTTTTGACCAGGTGCAAAACCGCCCGCCTGGCCGAACGCGGCCCCAACCCCGGCAGCCGCGCCAGGAGCTGGATCAGCTTTTCAATTTCAGGCCCGGCCTGGCGCTTCATGCTCAAAACGGCAGCTTCATCCCCGGCGGCAGCTGCATTCCACCGGTGATCGACTTCATTTCCTCAGCCGCCGCCGTTTCAACCTTGCCCTTTGCGTCAGCATGGGCCGCCACCAGCAGGTCTTCGAGGATTTCGCGCTCATCCTCTTTCATCAGAGAGGGATCAATCGACACCGACTGTAACGCCGCCTTGCCATTCATCGTGACTTTTACAAGTCCACCCCCCGACTGCCCGGTAATGACAAGACTTTCGAGCTTGGTCTGCATGTCGCCCATCTTGCTTTGCATGGACGAAACCTGTTTCATGATGTCAGCGAGATTCTTCATCTTGATCTTCCGTTGGGGTTTCAATTGTGGTGAAGCTGTCGGGGTCGCGGACCTTGACGATCTCGGCTCCGGGGAAAGTTTTGAGAATGGCCTGCACATCGGGCATCTCGCGCACTTCGCGGTCCGCCGTCAGGCGCGCTTCCTTCTTCTGACTGGCCAAGGTGGCAGCGCCACCGGATGAGGCCACCAGCACCATGAAGCGGCGTCCCGTCCAGGCCTCCAGCTTGCGGCTCAATTCATTGGTGAGTGATGTGGGCGCTCCGGGTTCCAGCGACAATTCGATTCTGCCATCGGACACTGAAATAGGCCGTACATAACGCTCCAGGTCCGACTTCAATTTCAGGTCGCGTTTTTCGTTGGCCAAAGCCACGATCTCATCAAAGCGCGACATCATCGGGGCGGATGCGGGCACTTCAACGCGGGGCGGTTCTACAGTTTTCAACGCAACCGCAGAGCCACCTGCGCCGCTGGAAAACTCCGTACGCTGAATATCACGGCGCAGCGGCGTGGGTGTTGAAGACGCGGATGGTTGCTCCTTCACAAGCCTTGCAAGGTCATCCCCCACCGGCAAGTCCGAAGCGTGGCAGAGGCGGATCAGAACCATTTCAGCGGCCTGGTCCGGTCGTGACGCCACAGCCGTTTCGGCAATGCCCTTGAGCAGCATTTGCCAGGCGCGGGCGAGATGCGGCACTGTCAGACTGTTGGCAAACGCTGCTCCCCGCTGTTTTTCAATACTGCTCCGTGTACCATCCTGCGCAGCGGAGGCAGGCACAATCTTGTTGCGCGTCACCCAATGGGTGAAATCTGCAAGATCAGTCAAGATCGTCTGCGGGTCACCGCCACCATCATATTGCGCGGCAAATTCAGACAGCGCTTTTTCGGTATCGCCCTGCATCACGGCCTCAAACAATTCAATGACCCGCGTGCGGTCCATGACCCCCAACATCGACAGCACGTCGGCCGTTTTAACCGTGCCATCACCATAGGCAATCGCCTGATCCAGCAGCGACAAGCCATCCCGCACAGAGCCCTCGGCAGCCCGCGCGATCATCCGCAGCGCCTCTTCATCCGCTTCAGTATTTTCAAGTTTCGCAATGCGGGCGTAGTGCTCGGTGAGCAATCCCGCGTCCAGCCGCTTCAAATCAAAGCGCTGGCAGCGCGACAGAATGGTGACGGGAACTTTCCGAATTTCAGTCGTGGCAAAGATGAACTTCACATGCGGCGGTGGTTCTTCCAGCGTTTTCAGAAGCGCGTTGAACGCACTCTTAGACAACATGTGCACTTCGTCGATGATGTAGACCTTGGTGCGCACTTCGAGCGGTGCATAACGCACCGACTCGATGATCTCGCGCATATTGTCGACGCCCGTATTGGAGGCCGCATCCATCTCGATCACATCAATATGGCGCGATTCCAATATAGCTTCGCACTGGGGCGTGATCTCGCCCATGTCGACGCTGGGACCAGAAGGATAGTTCAAGGCCCGGGCAATCAAACGCGCCGTCGTGGTCTTGCCAACACCGCGCACGCCCGTCAGCATATAGGCCTGCGCAATGCGGCCCGTGGCAAAGGCATTGGTGAGCGTGCGCACCAGCGCCTCCTGGCCGATCAGGTCGGCAAAGGTCTTCGGGCGGTACTTGCGCGCCAGAACGCGATAACCTGCGGGGTTCGAAGCTGTGGCCTGATCAGACATGGCTTGGTCTTAGCGCAGGCTGTGAGCCGATTGCGAGGGGGAAAGTGGAAGGCCGGCAACAACCCGCTAAAATCTCGTTGGGGCTGCTACCTTCCGGTCCTGACCCGGTTGGCGAGCCTAACGCCTGCACCAACCTTCCGGGCCGCTATATGGTGGTTTTGGCGGCGAATGGCAAGCGTTGGAACAAAACCTTGTCAGGGCCTGGATTTGCCCTTAGAGACCGCCGTGATTTTGCCAAGCAGACAGAGTGTGTTCTCCTCCAATGTCCGTCGCCAATACACTCAAACAATCGGCCAAGCGTCTCTTCGGAAAAAATGCCGTACGTGATGTCCGTGCGTTGAAACTGAACGTCGAGAAAAAACTTTACACAAAACCAATCACCAGAGACGATTTGCGCACAGCACTCGAACAGGTGGGCACTTGGCGCAATCAGGTTGTTTGGGTGCAATCTTCATGGACCCAATTCTACAACGTGAAAATGCGGCCCATCGAAGTCATTGACCTGATGCTGGACATGGTGGGCCCCCGGGGCACCCTGGTGATGCCGGCCTTTCCCCTGAACATGGACCCTGCAAAAATATTTCATGTCGACCGCGCACCCACCAACACGGGCCTTGTCACAGAACTGTTCCGCCGCATGCCAGGCGTCAAGCGCAGCATCCACTTGCGTGCATCAGTCTGTGCCCTGGGACCCGCCGCTGACGAGATTGTGTCACAGCATCACCTCACCGAATACCCTTGGGGCAGAGGCTCACCCTTCGGTCAACTCAAGGAATTGCGCGGCCTCATGGTCAGCCTTGGCTTCACGAAACTGGGCTTCACACCGCTGCATTATGTTGAAT
>JANNNG010000197.1:0-5235 GCA_031398425.1 Hyphomicrobiales bacterium
GCTCAGGCGGCGATGTGGGTTTCGCTTTGCAACTTTGCGATTTCGTCCTTCACTTTTAGTTTTTTTCGCTTGATGGCGGCAATTTCGGTATCCGTTGTGGCTGGATGGTCCAAAGCTTCTGCCAGATCAGTTTCCAGCACACGATGTTGTGCCATAAGCTCAGTGAGTGTGGGTGAAGTCATCGATTTCCTCCGGTTAGAAATGAGGGGCCGATACTCAAAATCGGACAACGCGCGTCCGACATCAGCATGACACATAAATCGGGGCTTGTCGAACGATGTTCAAGGGCATAGTTGATTTCCCGACGGGATGACGAGGGCCAATCATGGATGCGCTGCAACAAGTCCAGATGCGGGTGAAACTGCGCCAGCTTGCGCAGGAACATGCAGACCTTGATGCAGCGATCCGGGCGCTGGAGCACTCAGGTGCTGCGGACCAGCTGCGGCTCAGGCGGCTGAAGAAGATGAAACTTGCACTGAAGGATCAGATCATTCAGATCGAGAATGCCTTGATCCCGGACATTATTGCTTGAGCTTTTTGAACTCGATTTGAATTCTTTGAACGATGCAATATGAAGCTTTCTTCAGCCTCCCCCTTGTGGGGAGGGTTAGGGTGGGGTCTCGCTGAACTTTGTGTTTGGAAAAGTGTTTTCCTTGACGTCTTGGTTCCGAGCGACCCCCACCCTAACCCTCCCCACAAGGGGGAGGGGACTATATTGCAGCGCGTCAAAACCAGGACTACAGCCATGCACCCACCTGTTGCCGTTATCATGGGAAGCCAGTCTGACTGGTCGACCATGAAACATTCCGTTGATGTTCTGGAAGCCTTGGGGGTCACTACAGATGTGAAGATTATTTCGGCCCATCGCACGCCGGAGCGGCTTTATGAGTTCGCCAAGGGCGCAAAGGCCAAAGGGTTCAAGGTCATTATTGCGGGCGCTGGTGGCGCCGCACATTTGCCTGGCATGGCAGCGGCCATGACGGTGTTGCCAGTGTTTGGCGTGCCAGTTGAATCCAAGGCACTGTCGGGGCAGGACTCACTTTTGTCCATCGTACAAATGCCCGGCGGTGTTCCCGTGGGAACACTCGCCATTGGCAAGGCTGGGGCCATGAATGCCGGACTTTTAGCGGCGGCGGTTCTGGCTTTGTCGGATGAGGCGCTGGCGGCCCGACTGGAAGCATGGCGCAAGAATCAGACGGATGGCGTGGCCCTGGTTCCCAAGGACGAGGCATGAGGGCTGTGGAAGCACTTCCACCCGGTTCCACCATCGGCATTCTGGGCGGGGGACAATTGGCACGAATGCTGGCGCTGGCAGCAGCACCGCTGGGACTGAAGTGCCATATCTATGCGCCGGAGCAAGACAGTCCGGCCTTTCAGGTTTCCGCTGCGCAAACAGTCGCAGAATATGATCATCGGGCGTCGCTGAAGGCCTTTGCTTCTGTGGTTGATGTGGTCACTTACGAGTTTGAGAATGTGCCCGTGGACACCGTGTCATATCTCGAAATCCTGTTGCCGGTGCGTCCGGGTTCCAAAGCCTTGGGGGTCGCACAGGACCGCATTCAGGAAAAACGATTGGCGCGAGATCTAGGGGCCATGACTGCGGATTTTGGTGGTGTGAATTCGCTTGAAGAATTGCTGGCGCGGCTCGACCAGTTGGGCATGCCCGGTATTCTGAAAACCACGCGCATGGGCTATGACGGCAAGGGACAAGCCAAGATCAACACGCGGGACGACGCTGCACTCGCCTGGGCCGCCCTCAAGAGTCAGCCCGCGATCTATGAGACTTTCGTGAATTTTGTTTCCGAAGTCTCCGTGCTGGTGGCGCGTGGGCCAGACGGGCGCATGGCCTGTTTTGACGTGACGGAAAATGTGCATCGCAATCACATCTTGCATACATCAACAGTCCCTGCAGCGATTTCGCCTGAGCTTGCAGCGGAAGCGGTGTTCGTGGCCCAGCGCATGGCAGAGGCTTTGGATTACGTTGGTGTGATGGGGGTCGAGTTCTTCGTGGGTGACGATGTGCTCTACGTCAACGAAATCGCACCGCGCGTGCACAACTCCGGCCACTGGACGCAAAACGCCTGTGTGACCTCGCAGTTTGAACAGCATATCCGCGCCGTGGCGGGCTGGCCACTGGGGTCCACACGGCGGCATTCTGATGCGGTGATGACCAATCTTTTGGGTGAGGATGTTGCAATCTGGGCGGCCTTGGCGGCTGAGCCTGGGGCAGCGCTGCACCTTTACGGCAAGGCTCAAGCGCGACCTGGGCGGAAAATGGGGCATATCAACCGGATTTACCCTCGACAGGGGTGATGGCTTGTGATATCGACGCCGCCAAATTTCAGGCCGAAGATGTTTTTTTGGCCGTGTCATTCATTGATTTTGATAAAGGTAAGCCACTTTGCAAGTCGTCGTTCGGGACAACAATGTTGATCAGGCCTTGAAGGTTCTGAAAAAGAAAATGCAGCGCGAAGGCATCTTCCGCGAATTGAAGATGAAGGACGCCTTTGAAAAGCCGTCCATCAAGAAGGCCCGCGAAAAAGCCGAGGCCGTGAGTCGCGCCCGCAAGCTGGCCCGCAAGAAAATGCAGCGTGAAGGCCTGCTGCCAATGCCGAAGAAGATTGAAAAGCCCCGCCGTCCCGGCATGGGTGGTGGCAATGGTGCGGGTGCCGGCGCACCGCGCTGAAGCTTCGCTACTTCGCCAGTTCTTCCATTTTTTCCGCTGCAATATCGAGGGCGCGGGAGAAGTTGTCCTCAAGCGTCTTGATCTGGCCGAGGGCCGTGTTGCGGGATTCGCGCAAAGTCTGATTATCGGCTTCCAGGATTTCCAGACGGCGGGTAGCCTCTGACAGGCGGTCCGCCACCATTAACCCTGCCATGACCAATTGGCGAATATCACCAATGGCACCAACACTCTGGCGAATGCGACCGACTTCGGTATCGAGGAGTTTGGCCAGGTCCTTGAGATGATCTTCCTCACCATCCGGGCACTGCATGGTGTAGGGGCGGCCAGCAATGTTGACGACGACATTCGCCATCATTCGCCCCCGCTGTTGGAATACAGCACGGCGCGGATGCGGGACACGGCAGAATCAATCTTGCCTGCTGCCTTTTTGGACGTATCCACCAGTTCTGCTGCCTTGGCACGCACGCGTCCCAAGTCCGTGTCCAGTTGCTGCCGTTCAACTTGTAGGCTAACCGCCTGTTTTTCCAGCACTTCCAGCCGGGCTACAGTATCCCGCCGCTGGGTTGTGGATTGTTCCACTTTCGCAATCGCACGCTCAAAACGCACCAGTGCTTCATCAAATTTACGCGCTTCAGCCATCTTGCCCCTATACGACCACTGCACCCGGAATGCAAATTCTCAAGCCATCCCAATCCGTTGCATGATAGTGCTGATTTGCTTCAGAAGCAAATGCTCATAAATCGCGGTGCCCAAACGATTGACTCAAGGTGGCCCGGTGTTATCACGGGTGAGAGTGCAGTTTGCTTTTCGAGGAGCCCGAAAATGACCGACGTGTCCCCCCAGATCATGGCCAATGCCATTCGCGCCCTCGCCATGGACGCGGTGCAGAAAGCCAATTCCGGCCACCCCGGAGCACCCATGGGTTTGGCTGATGTGGCAACAGTGCTGTTCTCAAAGTTTCTGAAGTTTGATCCCACAGCACCCCATTGGCCGGATCGTGATCGCTTCATCCTCTCGGCTGGTCATGCGTCGATGCTGCTCTACAGCCTGCTGCATCTCACGGGCTACAAGGACATGACGATCGCGCAGATCAAGAACTTCCGGCAATTCGGATCAATCACCGCAGGCCATCCGGAATATGGCCATGCCACCGGCATTGAAACCACCACTGGGCCACTGGGGCAGGGGCTTTCCAATGCCGTGGGCTTTGCGTTGGCCGAGCGGCACCTCAATGCCAGGTTCGGTGATGGGTTGATGAACCACAAGACCTACGTCATCTGCGGCGACGGCTGTCTGATGGAAGGCATTTCGCAGGAGGCCATCGGCCTTGCAGGCCATCTGAAGCTCGCCAACCTTATTGTGATCTGGGACGACAACAACATCACCATTGATGGTCGCGTATCAATGTCGGATTCGACGGATCAGATGAAACGCTTTGAAGCCAGCGGCTGGAAAACCATCCGCTGCGATGGTCTGGACCAGGCCGATGTGGAACGTGCGTTGACGGAAGCGCAGACGTCCGACCGACCGGTGATGATTGCCGCCAAGACCATCATCGGCTTTGGTTCACCCAACAAGAAGGACAGTTATCAGGCCCACGGCTCACCCCTGGGTGACGCAGAAATTGCGTTGGCCCGCAAGGAGCTGGGCTGGGACGCAGCGCCCTTTGTCATTCCTCCTGATATTCTGAGCGCCTGGCGTGCCGTTGGTGCCAAGGGTGCGGACGCACGCAAGTTGTGGGAAACCCGCCATGCCGCATCCCAACACAAGGCCGAACTCACCCGCCTGTTCAGCGGTGACCTGCCTGCAAACTTTGGTACGGTGATTTCAGATTACAAGAAAGCCTTGGCCGCGAATCCGCCCCACATCGCCACGCGCAATTCCTCGCAGAACGCATTGGACGTGATAAACCCCGCCGTACCCGAAACCCTTGGTGGATCGGCTGATCTCACAGGCTCCAACAATACCAAGTCCAAAGATCTGAAAGTGCTGAGCGCCGCCGACTACGCGGGCCGCTACATGCACTGGGGTATCCGCGAACATGGCATGGCCGCCGCCATGAACGGCATGGCCCTGCACGGCGGCGTCATCCCCTATGGTGGTGCCTTCTTCTGCTTCACAGATTACTGCCGCCCCTCCATGCGCTTGGCATCACTGATGGGTATCCGTTCGATCTTCGTCATGACCCATGACTCGATTGGCCTTGGTGAAGATGGCCCGACGCACCAACCCGTGGAACATCTCGCCGCATGCCGCGCCATTCCCAATCACACCGTGCTGCGCCCATGCGACGCGGTAGAAGCCGCCGAATGCTGGCAAATCGCATTGCAAAGCAAAACTACGCCAACAACACTGGTGCTGACAAGACAAAAACTGAAACCCGCTCGTTTGACCTACACGGCCAAAAATCTCTGCGCCAGCGGAGCTTATGAAATCGCAGGCCACGCAAAAAAGACAAAAGCCGTCATCTTCGCCTCCGGTTCCGAAGTCGAAATCGCGATTCAAGCGAAGGAAATGCTGGACAAGAAAGGTATCAACACCCGCGTGGT
>JANNNG010000243.1:0-2456 GCA_031398425.1 Hyphomicrobiales bacterium
TGATGCCCAGCTCATCGACACGGGCAACTATGGTCGCCTGACACCGGGCCTCTATGTCGTCGTGATTGCTGCGGACTCGAGAGGATCGGCGCTCAGCCTTGCAGTCGATGTTCAAAACTATTTTGGCGATGCCTATGCAAAGCAGCTGCAGTAGTCTGCTTGCTGCTTTGATGGTGTTTGCATCCACTGCATTTGCGAATGAAGCACCCACGCTTTTGACGCGTGATGCCTGGAAGGCAAATTCGCCATCTTTGCCAATGACAACGCAAAAGCCGGTGGCGATCCTCGTGCACCACACGGGCTCGCCCATGAAATTGAAAGCGTCGCTGACCTCGAAGCTGAAGGGCCTGCAACGCTTTTCGCAGGCAGAAGAAAAACTGGCCGATGGCCGCATGAAACCTGCCTGGCCCGACGTGCCCTATCACTTCTACATCGCCGCCAACGGTGAGGTGGGAGAAGGTCGCGATGTGAATGCTGTGGGCGACACCAACACACACTACGATCCTGCGGGTTACATTCAGATTGTCGTTGAAGGAAACTTCGACAACGAAATTTTGAGCGACACACAAGTCGCATCACTGAAATCAACATTGCAATGGCTGATGGCCAAACATGGCATCAAGCCCTCTGCCATCCTCATGCACAAGGACAAGGCACAGACTGCATGCCCCGGACAGGACCTGGCTGCGAAGTTGCCGGGGATCATTGCGACTTTGAAGCAGTAGATCACAAGCAAAGGGACGGTTTGCATTTTCTCGCAAACCGTCCCTGATCTTCAGGAACCGCATGGTTCGGAGACCGCTTGCCTGAAGGCAACCGGTCTCCTGCGTTTCTACTCCACCTTGATCTTGATGCCGGTGCGCACAACATCGGCTGTGAAGCCACCGCTGCCAGGCTTGTTCTTTTCCTTGCTGGGGGCTGCCACATTGTCGATCTTCTTGTTCACGGAAATACTGCGACCCAGTGTGGTGAAGTCTTCCTTGCTATAATCCGCATGAATATCAGGCAACGACTTGCCCGTGGCATCGCACAAGGCAATGACGGTTTCGGTGCCCTTGTCTTCATACTTGAAGTCATAGCCATCCTTCTCCGTCGGGAAGGTGAATTTCTCACCCCCCTTGATGAAGTTGTCTTGGCTGAACTTGTTCGGGAAGATCACAACACCTTCGTCCTTGCCGCTGATGTTGATCAGCGTAAGGTAGCAATCCTTCGTGGAGTGCACCGTAAAGATAGCCTTGTCACCGACATAGGCCGCTGGCTTGTCCGAGTGCAGAGTGATCTTGTATTCCGAAATCGGTGTTTCGATCACTTCGTGTTGCTTCACTTCCTTGTAGTCATAGGCAATTTTCACAGGCTGGATGTATTTGCCGTCGACGACAAACTCGACAAGGTCGGCGAACTCTTTCTCGAAGATGTCGCGTTGCACCGTGCCTTGCGAAATCTGCGCAGCAAACGACCCGCCAATCTGGCCACCGTGGCTGAGATAGTTCAGGATCTTGTCCGGCGGCACGCCAAATTCGCTGGCCGCTGTTTTCAAGTCGATGTCGCGTTCGTAACGGTTGGACAGCGCATTGACGGGTTCACCATCAGCTTCATGTTTTAGCTTTGGATCAACACCGGACTTGACCAGAGCGCTCAGGAAGCGCTTGCGATCATTTTCGATGAGCTTGTCCATATCGTCCTTTTCAGGATAGAGCGCCTTCACCGCTTCACGGGCTTCCGCTGGCAACAACCTGTTGTCAACGATGTGGTGCAAAACGTCATCGGTGGCATTCTTCATGCCCTGGTCATGGCAGCCCATGCAGGAAATGCCATTGGTCACAGCGAGGTCCTTCCGGGCAAGGTCGCGAACAATTTCAGTTGGTCCTTTTTCGAGCGAGGTGCCGTCGGCCTTGTTCAGATAATAGGCTTGATAACCATTCGGCAGACTGAAAATCGACTCGCCTCCATCGTGATGGAAAGCAAAGTCATCGCCGTAGCTGTAACCATCACCGAACACGCCTTTCGGTCCCAGCGGGAATTCCAGCAGGTTCTGCTTTGTCACCGTTCCGCCAAAGTCGTAGGAGGTCCAGAAATAGCCTGTGGAAATTGGGTGGCGCTCGATCAACCGATTGTGCGCACTCACTCCCGAAATCTTGAAGCCGGCACGCTTGGCGATGTATTTCCGGATGTTTTCGGCAACATTCACACCAAGGTTGTGCTCCAGTTCCTGTGCTGTGTCAGGCAAACCCAGAATCCGATTGTAGAGCAGCGGACGTGCACCAAAGAACGCCAGCCAGTCTCCACGCACATAGGGAATTTCGGTTTTGGTGGCGTTGGTGAGTGAATCATATTGGCTGTCAAACGGGCGCACGCCATAGGGATAGTGTGAAATGATTTCTTCCCACAGTTCCGGCGTCCAGTTGAGATCATCAAGATTGAAGCGGACGACGACACCTTCTTCACCGATGATGCTG
>JANNNG010000275.1:0-13268 GCA_031398425.1 Hyphomicrobiales bacterium
ACCGCTCACCAGACAGTGCATCAAACAACTCGCCCTGCCCATTGCCGGCCACACCTGCAATCGCCACCACTTCACCTGAATGAACGGACAGTGAAATATTCTTGAGCGCCACACCGAAGGCACCATCGCCGGGCAGCGACAGCTCCTTCAGCACCAACCGGTCGCGCCCGCGCATGAACTTGGTGTTGTGCCGCACCGCCTGCACGTCAACCCCCACCATCAACCGCGCAAGGCTCGCAGCGGACTCGTGGCGCGGGTCAACACTGGCGACCACCTTGCCATGGCGCAGGATTGTGGCCGCCGTGCACAGACCCTTCACCTCTTCCAGCCGATGCGAAATATAGAGAACCGCACAGCCCTCGGAAGCCAGCCGTTTCAACACCACAAACAATTGTTCAGCCTCCTGCGGCGTTAACACCGAGGTCGGCTCATCCATGATCAGCAGTTTTGGGTTTTGCAAAAGGCAGCGCAGAATTTCGATACGCTGGCGTTCACCAACAGACAGATTGCCGACGATAGCAACCGGATCAACCGGCAAACCATAATCCTGCGATACGGAAGCAATTTTTGCCGAGAGCGCCTTCAAGTCAAACGCACCATCCATGGCGAGCGCAATATTCTCTGCCACACTCAGCGATTCAAACAGTGAAAAATGCTGGAACACCATGCCAATGCCAAGCCTGCGCGCCTCCGCCGGGTTGGCCACCTGCACAGTTGAACCATTCCAGAGGAACTGTCCCGACGTGGGCTGCAGTGCCCCGTAGATCATTTTTACAAGTGTGGACTTGCCAGCGCCATTCTCGCCAAGAAAGGCGTGAATTTCACCGGCCATGACTTTCAGCGACACATCATCATTGGCGCGCAGCGCGCCGAATACCTTGACGATAGAGCGGGCTTCAAGCAGGGGATGTTCCGTCATCACGTCACAAGTTCAAGCACAGACTCTTGACGCACCGCAAGTCCCATGGCGGTGATTTCCACATCCACACCGCGCAGCAAGGCGGCAATTGTACCGCGCAGGATCATGTCTGTTTCATAGGGAACAAATTCAATCGCGACATTGCGGCGCAATTCTTCAATGACCCCCGCCTCGATACCACGATGCAATGAAGGTTCAATGATCTGCGAAGCAGAAAGCCCAGGCCCAGCGATGACAATGCGGTCAGGATTGAGAATGGCCATCAGTCGCGCAATGCCAAAGCCCAGGGCTTCGCCTGCCTTCTCAAAGGCCCGCACTGCCGCCACATCTCCTGATTTGGCGCGATTGAGAAGGGCCTGCATGGCCTTGGGGTCAATGGCCTCGTGCGGCACAGCATCAGCCCCAGCACTCTGGGCCTCGCGCATGATGCCATAGTCAGCCGCATAGGCCTCAATGCAACCGCGCTGTCCACAGCGACAGGGCGCCCCATGGGGAATGTGGTTCATGTGCCCGAACTCCGACGCACCCCCCGTGGCGCCATGATAGACAGCGCCGTCGATGATGAGGCCCATGCCGACACCGTAGCCGGTGAATATCGCAGCGGTGGTGCCGATACTCGATTGCGGGTTGTCAGCGAGATAGCCCTCGGCAATCATGTTGACGTCGTTGGCCAGCATGCAAGGTACGCCGAGACGTTCTGCAATGGGTGCGACCAGGGGAATGTTCTTTGACGAAAAGGCTGGCGACCACACCAGCGTGCCCGCCTTGTCATCCGCCAGTCCCTGGACGGCAATGCCAATACGGGAAATGGCCCCGGGTTTGAAATCGCCATTCGCCAAAAACCCAGCGATGGCCTCCGCCACATCCTTTCCAAACGTTTCGCGGCGCGCTTTGTAGGTGGAAAGTTGGATCACACTGCGTTCGACAATTTGACCATTGAAGTCGGCAACGGCCATACGCAACGCATCAATCGAAATGTTGACAGCCAGCACATGGGCAGCAGCCGACGTGATGCCAAGCCGCACAATGGGTCGACCACGACGCGTCGCCGTGGACAGTGGCAACTTTGTTTCCAATTCTTCCAGGATGTTTTCTGCTATCAGCTGCGAGGCAATCGACGTGATGGACGCCGGTGAAAGGCCCGTGGCCCGGCCAAGCTCGATCCGCGCCTGCGGCCCCTGTTGTCGAAGTGCCGTCAAAACCAACCGGCGGTTCTGCCGCCGCACCAACTCACTGTCGGCTTTTTCCTGCATTTTCCCCGGAAGACGTGCCCGTTCGCGTGCTCTTGTTGTTGTTGCCGCTAACGTTGCCCCTGCATGGCGCATCATGCAAGAATAATTTTGGAGATCAAAAGATACTTGCGTGAAGTCCCTCTTCGTCATCGCTTCGCGATGCCACCTCTCCCGCGAGCGGGCGAGGAAACAATATCCTCGCCCGCTTGCGGGGAGAGGTGGCACGCGGAACTCGTTACGGAGAGGGACCTTTGTTGCAACTGTCACAAATCTGATGCAATTGACCGTCCCATGCAAAAACAGGCACTTTCCGAATTCCTGGGATCTCTGATGCTGCTGGCGACCGTTGTCGGGTCCGGCATCATGGGCGAGAGTCTCTCCAACGGAAATACCGCCATCGCACTCCTTGCCAATGCAATTGCCACCGGTGCAATGCTCTTTGTACTGATCAATGTCTTCGGACCCGTATCAGGTGCACATTTCAATCCAGTTGTCACAATCGCCATGGCAATCACCCGGCGCCTGCCGAAATCAAGCATCGCACCCTATGTGCTTGCGCAGATTTCTGGAGCCATTGTTGGCGTCATCCTCGCTCACGCCATGTTTGATCAAACCCTGTTTCAGGTTTCGACCAAACTGCGCTGGGGCAACGGCCAATGGATCGCTGAAGCCGTGGCCACATTTGGACTCCTGCTCACGATCTTCGGTCTGCTGCGCCACAAGTCTGATCTTGTTCCGCAAGCCGTGGCGCTCTATATTGTCAGCGCCTACTGGTTCACGGCCTCCACCAGTTTTGCCAATCCCGCAGTCACCGTCGCCCGCAGTTTGACCAACACGTTTGCGGGCATTGCGCCTTCGTGCATTCTGCCTTTCATGGCAGTCCAATGCGTCGGGGCCTTGCTTGCCATTCTGGTGGCACGGAAAATCTTCGCATGAACATCGTGATCCATCACAATCCCGATTGCGGCACATCCCGCAATGTGGTGGCCTTGGTCGAAGCTTGCGGCTATAAGCCGACCATCATTGAATATCTGAAAGACGGCTGGACCCGCTCGCAACTGCTCGCCCTCTTCGCCGCCGCCAATCTCACGCCGCGCAACGCCTTGCGCGAAACCAAATCACCCGCGAAGGAATTGGGCCTGCTCGACACGGGTGTCAGCGACGATAGCATTCTAGCTCACATGCTGTTGCACCCCGTGCTGGTCAATCGCCCCCTCGTCTGCACGGCAAAGGGCACCAGGCTCTGCCGCCCCAGCGAAACCGTCCTGCATCTCTTGGACCGGGTACCTTCGGAACCTTTTCTGAAAGAGGACGGGTCGATACTGGACGTTACGCACTTCCAATCAAGATCCCGGTAAGGAAGACCAGAAAACCACCGACGGCAATCTGGAACGTGGCCTTGAGGAATGGCGTGTCCATGTATTTCCAGCGGATCCACGAAATGGCGGCCAATTCGAAAAACACAACAATGATGGCAATCACGGTGGCCAGGAAGAAATCCGGAATGAGATAGGGCAGCGTGTGCCCAAGCCCGCCCACCGCCGTCATGCCACCCGACGCAAGCCCGCGCATCATCGGCCGTCCGCGACCGCTTAGTTTGCCATCATCCGACAAGCCTTCGGCCAGTCCCATGGAAATGCCGGCCCCCACCGAGGCCGCAATCCCCACCAGAAAAGTTTCCCAGGTACTGCCTGTCGCGAAGGCCGCCGCAAACAGGGGTGCCAGCGTGGATACCGACCCATCCATCAAGCCCACAAGGCCGGGCTGCACCACTTCTAGAACGAACAGGCGTTTCTCAGCCTGGCCTTCATCGGCGGTGACATCGTCGGTCACATGCTCAAGCCCCAGTTTGCGCGCCAGTGACTCATGGCCCTTTTCAGCGGCGGCAAGTTTCAACATCAGGTCCTTCACGCCAAGGTCCGTCGCTTGTGATGCGGCCTGCGTATAAAATCGCGCATTCTCCAGTTCGATCACCTCGGCATGCTTGCGCATCGCCTCAATGCCGTCCCGGCTGACGCGCCACATCGGCTTGTGCTGCACAAAGCCATGCACATCACCGCGCCGGATCAGGGGAATGAAATCACCAAACTTGTTGCGATAGAACTTGGTCAGGCGGTCCCGATGTTCAAACTCTTCTTGCGACATTTCCAGAAACACCTTGGCCGAGGCCGCATAGGTGGGTGAAAGCGCATTGGCAAAAGCCGCATAACCCCGCGCGTCGTCCTCCTCAGACGAAATGGCAAGGGCCAGGAGTTCCTGTTCGGTGAGGTCGGAGAAGGATTTCATGGTTGTATATTAGAACGATTCTAAACAAAGTCTAGATCACGCGGCCGCTCTTGCGCATCAGCGCAACTCAAGCCAGTATGTATGTCATCCAGCAGGAACCATCGTCATGAGCGCTTCATTTCTGCACCATGTGTCACTTGTTTCAAAAAACATTGATGCTTCGATCGCTTTTTACCGGGACAAGTTGGGCTTTCAAGTGATTGCTCGACCAGGTTTCAATATAGCGGGTGCCTGGCTCAACCGCGATGCTGTTGAAATCCATTTGATTGACCGCGCCGACGGAACCTACCGCCGCCATCAGAACATCGACACGGACGATGTGCATTTTGCCTTCCGGGTGGATGACATAGAAGCGTTGGTCAGTGAATTGGCCGTCTCAGGTTTCCGGGAAGATGTGGGAATTGATCATCCGCTGCGCATGCTGGTGAAGCGTAACAGCATGGCAGGCTATCACCAGGTTTATGTGCATGACCCGGATGGACACATGATCGAGATCAATTCTCATCCATCTTCAGCGCTGCAATAAACGCTTCCTGTGGAATATCGACCCTGCCGAATTGCCGCATCTTCTTCTTGCCTTCCTTCTGCTTGTCCAGAAGTTTGCGCTTGCGCGAGATATCGCCGCCATAGCACTTGGCCGTGACATCCTTTCGCATGGCCGAAAGCGTTTCTCGCGCCACAACCTTGCCGCCGATGGAGGCCTGGATGGGGATCTTGAACATATGGCGGGGAATCAGGTCCTTGAGTTTCTCGCACATGACACGGCCGCGCTGTTCGGCCCTTGTGCGGTGAACCACCATGGACAGTGCATCAACCGGTTCTTCATTCACCAGAATGGTGAGCTTCACTAGATCGGCCTGCAGATATTCCGTCATCTTGTAGTCGAAGGACGCATAGCCTTTCGACACCGACTTCAAGCGATCATAGAAATCAAACACCACTTCATTCAGCGGCAGATCATAAACCACCATGGCACGGGAACCTGCATAGGTGAGTTGCTTCTGCCGTCCGCGACGGTCCTCGCAGAGTTTCAGTACCGACCCCAGATAATCGTCTGGCACGAATATCGTGGCTTCGATCCATGGCTCGTCCATGGTCAGGATCAGTGATACATCCGGCATGTCGGCAGGGTTGTGCATGTCGACATGGCTGCCATCGCGCAGATTGATCTTGTAGATGACCGACGGGGCCGTGGTGATGATCTCCACATTGAATTCCCGTTCAATCCGTTCACGGATGATTTCGAGATGCAACAGTCCGAGGAATCCGCAACGAAAACCAAAACCCAATGCGGCGGAAGTTTCCATTTCATAGGTGAACGATGCATCATTCAGACGCAACTTTCCCATGGCCTCTCGCAGGTCTTCAAACTCCGACGCATCAACAGGGAAGAACCCCGCAAACACTACCGACTGCGCTTCCTTGAAGTCGGGTAGCGCTTCGGCTGTGGGATTGCGATCATCGGTAATGGTATCGCCAACACGCGTATCCGCCACTTCCTTGATAGCCCCCGTGAAGAAGCCGATTTCACCGGGCCCCAGTTCATCAACCACAACTTTTTTGGGCCGCGACACGCCCACACGCTCGATGCTGTAGTTGCCGCCAGACCCCATCATCTTGACCCGCATGCCCTTCTTCATGACGCCATCAATGATGCGCACGAGAACCACAACGCCGAGATAGGCATCATACCAGCTGTCAACGAGAAGCGCTTTCAGCGGCTTCTCTCGGTCACCTTTGGGAGCAGGCAAGCGCGTGATGATGGCTTCCAGAACATCCGGCACGCCAAGTCCCGTCTTTGCTGAAATCAAAACCGAGTCCGATGCGTCAATGCCGATCACATCCTCGATCTGTTGCTTGATGCGATCAGGCTCCGCCGCCGGCAGATCCACCTTGTTGAGCACGGGCACAATTTCAAGATTGGCATTGATGGCCTGATAAACATTGGCCAGTGTCTGTGCTTCAACACCCTGCGAGGCATCAACAACCAGCAGCGCCCCCTCGCAAGCGGCGAGCGAGCGCGACACCTCATAGGCAAAATCCACATGGCCGGGCGTGTCGATCAGGTTGAGCACATAGGCCTTGCCGTCTTTCCCCGTGTAGTCGAGCCGCACCGTATTGGCCTTGATGGTAATGCCGCGTTCGCGCTCCAGATCCATCGAGTCCAGAATCTGGTCCTGCATGTCCCGGTCCGACACCGCCCCCGTGAGCTGGATCAGGCGATCAGCGAGAGTGGACTTGCCGTGGTCGATATGGGCGACAATGGAAAAATTGCGGATATGCGAAAGGTCAGTCATGGCGCAGCGTTTGGCAGGGGAGGATCACAAGGTCAAGCAGCCGCAACGCCTCATTCCCCACCCCTGGCATGTCTCCACTTCGTGACGGGTGAAGTCGGGGGGAAGGGTTGAAACTTCGGTTTTCGTAAAAATCACTCTGCATCCTTCCGGCTTGTCTGATACATCAATCCGGAACAGATATGCGCAAACCAAAATTGCTGAGTTGAAAACACCCATGTCCTTTGCCAAACTCGATGACCTCTGTCGCAAACTTGACTCACTCTCCCATGCCCTGTCGATGCTGGCTGTGGATGAAGCCGTGATGATGCCGGAAGGCGGCGGCGAGAAGCGGGCTGAAGCCATGGCCGCTCTCACGGGCATGCTTCATGAGATGGCAGCAGCACCCCACATCGCCGACCTCATTCACGACGCCCAAAACGAGGACAACAGTGCAATTCAGAAAACTGCAATAAGCGAATTCAAGCGGAGTTACATCAACCGCACCTGCCTGTCGTCGGAGTTTGTCCAAAAGCAGACCCAGCAGCGCCTGCGCTGTGAACAACTCTGGCGGCAGCTGCGTCCCAGCGGTGATTGGAAGAGCTTCCTGCCCAGCTTTTCTGCTGTCATCGACACCATGCGCGAAGAAGCATCGCTGCGGGCCGATGCCTTGAAACTTTCGCCCTACGATGCTTTGGCGGAACAATATGATCCAGGATCCCGCGTGGCGGAGATTGCGCCGGTGTTTGCCGATCTTAAGCTGTTCCTGAAGGACTTCATCCCCGCCGCTGTCGACAAACAGAAATCAAAATCGCTGAAACCACTTGCCGCGCACTATTCCATCGACGCACAAAGGGCGCTCGGCCTCGAGGTGATGCAAGCCTTGGGCTTTGACTTCAAGCATGGCCGTCTCGACATTTCGCATCATCCATTCTGCGGTGGTGTGCCGTCGGATGTGCGCATGACCACGCGCTACCGCACCGATGAATTCCTGTCGGCCCTCATGGGCATCATGCATGAAACCGGGCACGGGCTTTATGAGCAAGGGTTGCCCAAGGAATGGGGCCACTGGCCAAGCGGGGCAGCGCGCGGCATGGCCATGCATGAAAGCCAAAGCCTGTTTGTGGAAAAGCAGATTGGCCGCAACCCCGCCTTTTGGGACTGGGCTCTTCCCTTGCTCAAAAAACATTTCGGCGAGGACTGGTCAAAAGCAGATCTGCTGACCCATGTGCATCAGGTCAAACCCGGCCTCATCCGCGTGGATGCCGACGAAGTGACCTATCCCATGCATGTCATCCTGCGCTTCGAACTGGAACAGGACTTGGTCAGTGGAGCACTGAGGCCAACTGATATTCCTGAAGCGTGGGACGCGAAGATGACGGAGTATCTGAACTTGCCGACCAAAGACAACATGAAGGACGGCCCGATGCAGGACGTGCATTGGCCAGCGGGTGCATTTGGCTATTTCCCCAGCTATACGCTGGGTGCCATGATGGCCGCACAACAGTGGGCAGCGATCATGCGCGAACATCCAAACGCCAATGACGATGTTGCAAAGGGTGATTTCAGTTTCACCTCGCAATGGCGACGCAATCACATCTGGGGGAAAGCCTCAACAGCTTCAACACCGGAACTGATGCGTCAGGCGACGGGAGAACCGTTGAACGCAAAATATTTCATCCAGCATGTGAAACAGCGGTATGGCTGATACCACGCCGCTGCCACAGGTCTTTAGAACGAAATATTGTAGTTGCCACAGTCACCCCATTTGGAGCACTTGAAACGATAGCCGTTCTGGATGAAGGAAGCCGGAGTCGCAGTCTTCGATGACTTTTTCTTGATGTAGATGTCCCTCTTGGCTTCAGCCGTTGCAATGCCGGTGCAGGCAATTGCCAGTGCAAGGCCGATGGCAGACAAAGTGGAAATGGAAAGCTTCATGGTAATGTCCCTCGTTAGGTTTTTGACGAGGGCCTTTTCGCTTTCGAATGTGTAGGCAGTGCAACGCTGACGTAACAAAGAGTTGAAATGTCCTCTCAATCGCCCCACGGATTGATCATGCGCAATCCTTCGTGGTCGAAGTCTTTCACATTGCGGGTGGCTACAGATGCATTGAAACAATAAGCCGTGGCGGCAATTTGCAGGTCGGCTGTTGACATTCCCAGTCCTCGCTTTTCAGCACTTGCCGCAAAACGGGCAAACGTCCCAGTGCACTGGTCATCAAACGGAAGCACTCTTCGAAACAATAGCGTCGTGAAAAGCCGTTCATATTTTTGAGCAAGTTCCCGCTGCCGCTTGCCTACAGGCATGGTCTCCAAGCCAAATTTCACTTCAGCTTTGGAAATGGCAGCAACAAAAATATCTGTCTCGTCAAACTGGTCAACCCAAGCCACAACCTCCGGCGACGGTGCGAGTCGCGTCAATTCGGCAAGGACGTTGGTGTCAAGGACTACCAATCTTGAAAATCCGGAGGGGGGCGATTGGCTGGGCGCATCATGATTGGAAGGTCATCTGCCCCACCAATGTCATTGAACAATGCGTTGATGGCCGTTCCTAACCCCTTGCGCTGAGCCGCTGGATTCACGGCCTTCGCCAAAATGACGCGCACCTCTTCTTCCATGGAACGACCGTTCTGAACCGCCCTGCTGCTCAGACGGGCTTTCGTCTCGTCGTCTATATTGCGTATCGTGATACTGGCCATGACGTCAATGATAGCACTGCTATTATTGCTGTCACTGTTATCATTGCTGTCAATGCTATTATCTATTCCTTGCCAGTTGGACTGGGCCGGGATTGTCTCTATTAAGGATTCGTGACTGACCTTTTCCTCTCAGCCGGTGTTGATCTGCCCTATGGTTCCGGTTCTGGCCCTGCAAAGAGCCAGACGCGCAAGGTTGCGCGGGTGCCATTGGTGACGCCACGGGTGTTGCAGGACGCCATCAAGGCGACGGCTTTCAACCCAACGCCAGACCAACTTGCTGCCGCCAAGGATTATGCCCGGATTGCGAAGAGTGCGGGCTTTGCGAAGCAAAAAGAAACCAGCGTTCGCGACATTTTCTATGCGAAAATCCTTGGAACGGTGCTGGGCTATTCGCGCTATGACCCCGACAGCACATTCTCGTTGCACATCGAAAAAGGCATTCGTACAGGCTCAGCCGATGCCGCGATCGGAAACTTCTCCGACAGGCACGGCGATGAACTGATTGCCCCTCTGGAAATGAAGGGGCCATCATTTACAAACCTCGACGCCATTGTTCCCGGACGTGGCCAAAGCCCGGTGCAGCAGGCTTGGGGCTACGCCATGGACGCACCCGGTGTGTCCTGGGTATTGGTATCGAATTGCATCGAAATCCGGCTTTACCGCTTTGGACGCGGACGCGATTGCTATGAGACCTTCGATCTCAAACGCCTTGATAACCCGGACGAATTGCGGCGGCTCTATATATTGCTCGACGCGAAGCAATTGCTCGCCGGGAAAACCGAAGCACTGTTGCTGGCAACCGACAATGCTCTCAAAACCGTCACCGATGATCTGTATAAACAATACAAGGCTTTGCGTGATCAAATTCTGACCTACGTCACCACCGCAGCGGATGGCCCCAAGTTGAACCGTCGTTTGGCCATTGAGCCTGTTCAAAAACTGTTGGACCGGATTTTGTTTGTGGCCTTTGGTGGTGGCACTGGGTTGCTGCCGCCGCGGCTTTTGCAAACGGCTGCCACGCAAATTGCAACCATCAAACCAATACCGCTGTGGAACAATTTCAAAGACCTGTTTGAAGCCGTGGACGTAGGCAGTGGTCATCCACTTCACATCTGGGCTTATAATGGCGGCTTGTTTGCACCTGACGCCAAAGTCGACGCGCTCAAGCTTCCCGATCATTTGGCCACAGCGATTGCCGACCTCGAACAATGGGATTTTGGCAATGAAATCCCGGTCACGGTTCTGGGGCGCATCTTTGAGCAGTCCATCACCGATCTGGAAAAACTGCGGGCGGAAGCTGAAGGCAAGCCCGCGCCGGAAGTTGGCAAAGTCAAGAAAGAGGGCGTTGTCTACACCCCCGATCATATTGCGCGTTTTCTGGTGGAACACACCATTGGCCGCACTTTGACCGACCGCTTCAACCTTCTACTGAAACAATATACCGGTCGCGATTCCCTGCCCAAATCTGACGATGAAACCCTTTGGCCGAGTGCCGAAGTTGAAACAAAATTCTGGCAAGACTATCTCGAAGCCCTTCGCGCCCTCACCATTCTTGATCCCGCCTGCGGCTCCGGCGCATTTCTGGCTGCGGCCTTTGATGCCTTGGCAGGTGAATATGCCCGCGTTCTCGAACGCCTCGCCGAGCTGGGCGCTGAACCCGACATTGATGCCTTTGATGAAATTCTAGGGCGCAATCTGTTTGGCGTCGATCTCAATATTGAATCCGTTGAAATTTCCCGCCTTTCCCTGTGGCTCAAAACGGCGCGGCAAAAACACCGTCTGGCCAGCCTTGATGAAACCGTGCGCGACGGCAACAGCCTGATTGCCGACGTGAAATATGCCGAGCGGCCCTTTAAGTGGAATGGTCGCTTTGCCGACATTGCCAATCAGGGCGGCTTTGATATTGTCATCGGCAATCCACCCTATGTGCGGATGGAATATCTGACCGACCAGAAGCCCTATCTCAGCGAACACTATGAAGTTGCCGACGACCGCACAGATCTTTACGCCTACTTCTTCGAGAAGGCGGTGGACGTTCTGAAAGTCGGCGGGCGGCTTGGCTACATTTCATCCTCCACGTTTTTCCGCACCGGGTCGGGTGAAAATCTCCGGCGATTCATGGCCGAGGAAACCGCCATTGAAGCCGTGATTGATTTTGGTGATGAGCAGGTGTTTGAGGGGGTCACAACCTATCCCGCCATCATTACAGCGCAAAAGCTGGCGAAGGGTGAAACGCCAGAGGGTGATCTCCGCTTCTTCAACATCAAGCACCTGCCAACCGACCTGTCATCCGCTTTTGACGCACAAGCCCAAGCCATGCCACGGTCCAGGTTGACGGGAACCTCCTGGCAGTTTGAGGGTGATGCGCTGGCCAGGCTGCGCGACAAGATAGCCTCAGGCCGCAAAACCCTGGGCGAGGTGTATGGCGCACCGCTCTATGGCATCAAAACCGGCCTGAATGAGGCCTTCATCATCGACACGCCAACGCGGGATGCGCTGGTGGCACGTGACGCAAAATCGGTGGACCTGTTGAAGCCATTTCTGAAAGGCGAACACATCAAGCGCTGGCGGGTGGAGCCTGAGGGCCTGTTCCTCATCAACATCCCCAAAGCCAAAATCAAAATCGAAGACTACCCCGCCGTCCGAGACCATTTGCTGCCGTTCAAGGCAGCACTGGAAAAACGGGCGACGGAGCAGGAGTGGTTTGAACTGCAACAGGCGCAGGTGGCGTATCAGGACCGTCTGCTTTCACCAAAGCTCGCGTGGCCGCATTTTCAGGACAAACCTTCATTTGCTTTCGACAACGACAATTTCTTGCTGAACAACAAGTGCTTCTTTTTATCGTCAACTGATGCGTCGTTGCTGGCATTTCTGAACAGCACTTTTGGCTGGTGGCAACTTTCAGCAACTGCCCGCATCAAGCGTGGCGGCTATATTGAAGCAGAAGCGCAATATGTGGCGACATTGGTTTTGCCGGATTTGTCAGCATCTCAAAAATCAACGTTGTCTTCACTTGTTGATGCTTGCACTGACAATTCAACAGCAAAATTGCAAATTGTTTCAACTGTTGAAAATCGCATCTCCTCCGATCTCGGACATGGATCGGCACTTAACAAAAAACTCCACAACTGGCACCAGCTTGATTTCACCAGCTTCCAAGCCGAAATCAAGAAAGCCTTCAAAACCACACTCCCGCCAAAGGAACGCTCAGGCTGGGATGACTATCTCACAGCTGAAGCGCAAAAGGTCAAAGCACTGACAGCACAAATCGCAGCCGCAGAAGCCCAAGTCAACACACTGGTCTACGCCGCCTTCGACCTGACCCAGGACGAAATCATACTGCTCGAAAAGTCAATTGAGGGCCAGATTTAAGGGGGGTCCGGCTTTGTTGGATGATACCGAAAATTCCGTCATTCCAAATCGCTCACTCCGCTTCGCTACGTTTCGCGTTTGGAATGACGATTTGTGGGTTGCAAATGGATGCAGGCGTCCCTGCACCATCTGCCTGGCGCAGGTGGCGTTTTGGAGGTTTTAAGCCCCTCCAGGGCTGGTTCACGATATCAATCAGCAGGTTGAAGGGCCTTACCTCCGACAGGAACAAATATAGAACAAATAGGATTGAATGTCAATAGCAATTTTGAGGAAGACCCAATTTTATACGCCGCTTGCAATCCCCGCCCTCATCCGTCATAAGCCCGACATCCAAAAGCACATGGCTGGTGGCTGTACGGAAGGTCTGGGCAACCAGATAGAGGGTGAACCCTCGGCTTCCCGTGTCTCTGCTCATTCGTGATCGGTCTTTCGAGCCTTACTCCTGGTTCGTTTGAGGCTCTGCGCCGGTGCTGTTGGGACGTAAAACG
>JANNNG010000285.1:0-6928 GCA_031398425.1 Hyphomicrobiales bacterium
ACCTTCACACCCGAACATGGAGCCTATGCCCATGGTCATTGACAACGCGTCGCTGTTACTGCTCCTGAACTGGATGTCCCCCACCTTCCCCATCGGCAGCTTCGCCTATAGCCACGGCCTCGAACAGGCGATTGCCGACGGCCGCGTGGCAACGCAGAACGAAGTCAAAGAATGGATCGGCGATCTCCTGCAATCCGGCTCCGGCTGGAACGATGCTGTTCTCTTCGCCCAGTGCTGGCATGGCAATCCCAACGAATTGGCGCTGGCCTTTGCAGGCTCTGCCGAACGTTACGCTGAAACTACACAACTCGGCCGCAACTTCAACATTGCAGCGCGGGTGTGGATGGAAGGCCCCCATCGCCCTTCGGGGTGCTCTCCCAACGTGTTGGGGGAGCACCCCGAAGGGGGGAGGGGGGCCTTTCGTGCTGGCGGTGATGACAACCCGATGACCTATCCCGTCGCCGCAGGCCTCGCCTGCAAGCACATGACCATCCCGCAGGACCAGGCCCTCGCAGCGTTCCTGCAAGGCTTCAGCGCGGCCCTGGTGTCTGTCGCAGTACGTCTCGTGCCGCTCGGCCAGACCGCAGGCCTTCGCGTCTTGCGCGATCTTGCAGTGCTCATCTCCGCAACAGCCGCACGCGCGCTAGCATCATCATTGGACGATCTCGGCTCCTGCTGCATCGCATCGGACATCGCTGCCATGAAACACGAAACCCTTGAACCCAGGATATTCCGGACATGAGCAGGGGACCGTTACGCGTCGGCATCGGTGGCCCCGTCGGCTCTGGAAAGACCACGCTCACCGAAAAGCTCTGCAAGGCCATGCGGGATAGATATTCCGTGGCGGCCATTACCAACGACATCTATACCAAGGAAGACGCCCTCATCCTCAACCGACTGCAAGCCCTGCCGGAAGACCGCATCATGGGCGTTGAAACCGGTGGCTGCCCCCATACAGCGATCCGCGAAGATGCCTCAATCAACTTGGCCGCCATCGACGAGATGACGAGGCGCTTTCCTGACCTTGACGTGATTTTCATCGAATCCGGTGGCGACAATCTGGCCGCCACCTTCTCGCCTGAACTTGCTGACTTGACACTCTACGTCATCTCCGTTTGCCAAGGCGAAAAAATCCCGAGAAAGGGCGGCCCGGCCATCACCAGATCCGATCTCCTGATCATCAACAAGGCCGACCTCGCCCACCATGTGATGGCAGATCTCGCCGTTATGGAAAGCGACACACAGAAGGCCCGTGCGGGCCGCCCCTATGTTTTCACCGACCTGTTGCGACAAAAGGGCGTTTCAGATGTCGTTTCCTTTCTTGAAAAACACGGCGGCTTGACACAAGCTGTGGGTTGAAGGGGTAGGCATGGCGACAATCTTCAACGAAATGCTGGACAAGGCCCAGGCCACGCGCGGGCCCTATGTCGAGGTTGAAGACTGGCTGAAGACCCTCAAGAAAAAAGATGTGGAACGCGCTACCCGCGAGGCTGAAAACCGTTTCCGCAGGCAAGGCATTACCTTCGCCGTCTATGGCGATGATGAGGCCTCGGAACGCCTGATTCCCTTCGACATCATCCCTCGCGTGTTTGCGGCTTCCGAGTGGCGTCGCTTGTCAGCAGGCATCGAACAGCGTGTACGCGCACTCAATGCCTTCATCCATGACCTCTATCATCGCCAGGAAATTCTGCGCGCTGGACGCATCCCCGCTGACGTTATCATCAACAACGCCGCCTTCGTGCCGGAAATGGTTGGCGTTGCTCCCGCACGCGGTATCTATGCCCACGTCATCGGCATCGACATTGTCCGCATCGCCGAGAATGAATTCTACGTGCTCGAAGACAATTGCCGCACACCCTCAGGCGTATCTTACATGCTGGAAGACCGCGAAACGATGATGCACCTGTTTCCGGAATTGTTTTCGAAACACCGCATTGCACCTGTTGAAAATTATCCGTCATTGTTGCGACAGACGCTCTCAAGCGTGGCGCCTGCAGGCTGCAAGGGGGAACCCACCATCGTGGTGCTCACACCCGGCATTCACAACTCGGCCTTTTTCGAACACGCCTTTCTCGCCGATGAAATGGGAGCCGAACTCTGCGAAGGCAGTGACCTCTTCGTGCAGGACGGCTACCTCTACATGCGCACCACACAAGAACCCCAGCGCGTAGACGTGATCTACCGTCGCATCGATGATGCCTATCTTGATCCCTTGAGCTTCAAGCATGAGTCCACAATCGGCGTGCCCGGTCTGTTTGATCTCTATCGCGCAGGCCGCGTCACCATCGTCAATGCACCGGGCACCGGCATTGCCGACGACAAGGCGATTTACACCTATATCCCCGACGTCATCGAATTTTACACCGGCGAAAAGCCACTCTTGAAAAATGTGCGGACGTGGCGCTGTGCTGAAGCCAAATCGCTGAACTATGTGCTTGAAAATCTCGCCGAGCTCGTGGTGAAGGAAGTACACGGCTCCGGTGGCTACGGCATGCTGGTGGGCCCCACATCATCAAAGAAGGAAATCGAAACCTTCCGCGCCAAATTGAAAGCGCGCCCCGACAACTACATCGCCCAACCGACATTGGCCCTGTCAGCCGTGCCCACCTACACTGCATCAGGCGTCGCCCCCCGCCACGTTGATTTACGTCCCTTTGTGTTGTCAGGAGACCGCGTGCGCATCACCCCCGGGGGATTGACGCGTGTTGCATTGAAGAAGGGATCACTGGTCGTGAATTCAAGCCAGGGCGGCGGCACCAAAGACACCTGGGTGCTGGAGGATTGATGGGATGACAGCGGTCCCTCTCCGTCACGCGTTCCGCGTGCCACCTCTCCCGCAAGCGGGCGAGGAACGAAAACCCTGTCCTCTCCCGCAAGCGGGCGAGGTACGAAAACCTTCTCCTCGCCCGCTTGCGGGAGAGGTGTCGAGCGTAGCGAGACGGAGAGGGACTGCCTGATGCTCGGTCGCACAGCCTCCTCGCTGTTCTGGATGTCACGCTATTTTGAACGCGCTGAAAACATGGCACGCCTGCTTGAAGTCGGCCACCGCATTTCCCTGATGCCCGGCCGCATTGAAGGCCACCGCGACGAATGGAGATCAACCCTTCTCAGTGCTGCCTGCGAGGAAGCCTACACGCTGAAACACAAGGAGGTGACGGCTGAACACGTCATCAACTTCCTGATCTTCGACGACAGCAATCCAACCTCAATCCGATCCGTGGTTCGCGCTGCCCGCAACAATGGCCGTGCGGTCCGAACAGCACTCACGCGCGATGTGTGGGAAAGCATCAATTCCACCTGGAACGAGTTGGTCACCATCAAGCCTGCTGATGTGACGAAAGACCGACTGCCCGTCTTCCTTGATTGGGTGAAGCAACGCTCCATGTCCTTCCGTGGGGCCATCCTGGGCACCATGTTGCGCAACGAGAACTATTATTTCAGCCAGCTTGGCAATTTCGTCGAACGCGCTGACAACACGGCGCGCATTCTTGATGTGAAATACTTCATCCTGCTGCCCAAGCCCTCCGATGTGGGCTCCGACCTGGATGCCCATCAGTGGGCGCAAATCCTTCGCAGTGTTTCCGCCCATCGCGCCTATCGCTGGTTCTATCGCGACAGCAACTACAAGCCCTGGCTGGTTGCCGAATTCCTCATCCTGCGCGAAGAAATGCCGCGCTCCCTGCTGTTCAGCTATCAGTGGATCAACATCGCCCTGTCAGGCCTTGCAACGCTGCACGGCAAACCCTACGACTGTCATGCCAAGGCCGCTGACATGGCGCGCAAACTCAGACATGGAAACATGGAGGATATTTTCCAGTCCGGCCTGCATGAATACCTGCAGGACTTCATTGACGGCAACAACGCGCTTTCGATGGACATCGCGCACACCTATAATTTTCCGTGAGACCCCATGCGCCTCCACGTTCGCCACGTCACGCACTATACCTATGAAGATGCACCGCGCTCGCTGGTGCAGCGCTTTCACCTGCAACCCGCAGACTTTGCCACGCAACGCTGTCTGTCGTGGAGTGTCACTTGCCCCGGCATTGAAAACGCGCTGCGCTACGTCGATGGCTTTGGCAACTGGGTCCATCTCGTGACGTCGGCGCCTGATGCCGACGGCATGGAAATCATCGCAGAGGGCGACGTTGAATCGTTTGACGCCCAGGGCGTGGTGCGCGGTTTGGCAGGCTTTGCCCCCGAGGCCATATTCCAGCGCGTCACCCCTCCCACTCAAACCAGCGACGCGCTGCAAAAACTCGGCGCAAGTTTCAACCGCAAAAAACCCATACTCGAAACGGCCCATGGCCTGATGCAGGCGGTGCACGGCCATGTCGCCTATGAAACCGGTACATCGGATGCCCATACCACGGCCGCAGAAGCCTATGACGCGGGCAAGGGCGTGTGCCAGGACCACGCCCACATCATGATTGCCCTGGCGAGGTCCATGAAAATTCCGGCCCGATATGTCACAGGCTATTTGGTCACTGGCGTTGGCGCATCATCAACAGCGGCTCATGCCTGGGCTGAACTCCATGTTCCCGAATTGGGCTGGGTGGGCTTTGACGCCGCCAATGGCCAATGCCCAACAGACCAGTACGTCCGCGTGGCCGCAGGCCTTGATGCGCCTGCCGTGGCACCGGTACGCGGAACCCGGCGCGGTGGCTTTGGCGAAGAAAAATTGAGGGTTGAAGTGCGCGTGGAAATCTCGGAACAATGACATTGGGAAAACCTCGGATTCGATTTACATGACCTATTGCGTCGGCATGCTGTTGGACAAGGGCCTCGTCATGGCCGCAGACACAAGAACCAATGCCGGCGTGGACAACGTGGGCCGCTTCAAGAAACTCTATAGCTGGGAATATCCTGGCGAGCGGATTTTTGTGCTCTTGACAGCGGGCAATCTTGCAGTCACGCAAGCCGTGGTGAGTGTTATTTCCGAACAAATCGAGCATCCGGAAGTGGAAGGCGATTCACTGCGCACCGTGGCCACCATGTTTCAGGCGGCCCATCTCGTGGGTGACGCCATCCGTCATGTGAAGCGCACTGATGGCGAACATCTCTCTTCCAACGGTGAATCCTTTGCCGCGAGCTTCATCTTCGGCGGCCAGATCGGGCGCGAACGCCCCCGCCTCTTCAACATATACGCCGCCGGCAATTTCATCGAAGCCACGCCTGACACACCCTTCTTTCAGATCGGCGAACACAAATATGGAAAACCCATCCTCGACCGCGTGGCGCGCACGGAAATGGAACTGGGCGAGGCCGCCAAGATGGTGCTGCTCTCCTTCGATTCAACTCTGCGATCCAACTTGAGCGTCGGCTTGCCCATCGATCTCCTGACCTATGAAGCAGACACACTCCGGATCGAACACACCAAGCGCATCGAGCTGGAAGACCCTTACTTCAAAATGCTGTCAGCCGAATGGTCAAAGGCGCTGCGCAATGCATTCGCGAATATTGAGGCGCTGGACATATAGAAGCCATGCTCCATTCCCTCCAACCAGCGTGACCTTCCTGTTCGAGATCCAATGCCGATCCCGCCGTCAATTGCGGCCATGGGGTGAAGGCGTCTACCAACGCCGCTTGTAGCGCATGCGCGTCATCTCAGCGATTTCCTTGATCATGTCAGCAGCCTCCGCTTCCGGTCGTTGCCATATCTTGCGGCCAACGACGACGCCTTGTGCACCGGCTTCTATGCAATCGCTGATGTCGCGCAATGTCGACTTGGCGTCACCGCTCATCGGCCCGCCAGCAACGACAATGGGAATATCAAGTTCGGCGCAAAGTTTCGCTGTTGCATCAGCGCCCGGAAAGGTGATCTTGATGATGTCGGCACCCAGATCAAAACCGACACGCGCCACCTCCAGTTCTGCTTCAACAATTTCTTTGCTGCGTGGCGTATTGAGGAAGACAGGCTCGACCATTACTGGCATGTCCCACTTTGCTGCCTCGCCAATGACCTTGCCGATGCGCTTGCAGTATTGAATTTTTTCCACATCGTTGACATTCCACGGCAGCAGCATCTTGATGCAATCAACACCCATGCGTAACGCATCTTCAACGGCCGTCACCATGGCACCTGTGCCTGTTTCAGGAGCACCTGTGGGCCAGAATGCGTCAATCGCCAGAATGCGGGCAAGATGGGGGGCCTTGGCCAGATCGACTTCCGACTGTTTCACAATGCCTGTGGACACCATGAAGCCCGTGATATCCTGCGGAATGAAACGCCGCATGACGGTAACGGGTGCTTCCAGTGCAGGCACTCGGCCCCACACCAGACCATGGTCAATCGGCACCACGAGTGCCGCGCGATCATCACGGAAAACCCGGTTCATCCGGTAGCTTGTTGAGAGTCTGTTGGCCATTTCTCATGTTCTCCTGTGACGGCTCTTTATTTTTTGAATTGTAGCAGAGTCTTGATCAACCCGCCTGCCGCCACTGCCGAGGAAATTACAAGTGAAAAAAGCGGGCGGGCAGTCTAGACAGTATTTGGGTAAATGGCGCGAGAGTCTCAAGGTCCTGCCTGTCACGGCACGAGACTGATTTCACATATTGACCAGTCGAATGAGCGGAGATCATGGAGTATGCTTTCAGCACCCGTTAAATCATCGTTCTTGGTTTGGGAACTTGGAGTGTTCTCCAGTTCAAAGTCTGGATCCCACTTTCGTGGGAATGACGAATTGGGCAGTCATCAACTTCAAACGGAAAGACTTTGGGCAGGATGATGTGATGGTCTCAGACCCAGCAAGGCGCGGGCTTCATCAACACGTGCCACAGGGCGCTGATGCTTTCCGCAGAGTTCAACGACACGCTTGACCAGCGCTGCATTCGAAGGCGCAAGCCTGTCACGGTCCAGTCGCACATTGTCTTCCAGTCCGGTACGCGCATGGCCTCCTGCTGCTACCGACCATTCATTGATGGTGAG
>JANNNG010000296.1:0-7658 GCA_031398425.1 Hyphomicrobiales bacterium
GTGCGGGCCAGTCCGCCGTTGATGCAGAAGATCGGCAACACGGTGGCAAAGACGGCACAGCCCAGGGCGTACCAGAGGAACGTTGGTGAGGCGCCGAAGTCGCCGTCGCTGGCGGCGTGGATGATCACTGATGCAAAGCCACCGGCTACCATGGAAATCGAGGTGTAGACGATGGAGCCCAGAACGGTGATCAGGTTCTTGGCGTAGAGCTGGTTCAGCGCGAAGGTGATGGCGCAGCCCAGCACCAAGGACGTACCGATCAGCGTGTTGCGCCCACCCTCTGGCAGATCAAGGCCGATGACGATGGCCAATCCAAAATAGGTGACCACGCAGGCGATGATACCGTGGCGGGTGATGCGCTGGCCGAAGAACGCAGCGCCGAGGAACATGATGAAGAGCGGATAGGTGAACAGCACCAGGCGCTCCAACTGGGCGGAGATATACTCCAGGCCCTTGAAGTCCAGATAAGCTGAGAGGCCATAGCCCAGCGCACCCGCCACGGCAGCTCCGGCGACGTTGCGCTGGGTGGGCATGGGCTTGCCACTTCTCGCTTGCAACATCAGCGCCAGCACACCCACAACGACAAACACCGGCGTTGAGAAAATCATGCGCCAGGCCACCAACAACGTAGCGTTGACTTCCTCGCGGTAAGCCATCTTGATGAAGATCGCCTTGGTGGAAAACAGAGCGGCCCCGATGAACGTCAGGCCATAGCCAATCCATTTTGAGTGCGTGAGTGCCGCCGACATGGCGGTGGCTTAGAACACTCCTGTTGATTTGTCGCGGGATGGCTTGCATGTGACAATGACATGGCTAGTCTGTGATAATGAAAAACATCGTCTTCAAATCCGCGCTTGAACAAGGCCGCATGCTGCGTTCTGGCAAGATTTCCGCCCGCGAGTTGCTGCAGGCCTGTCTCACGCAATATGCCCGGCACAATGACCTGATCAACGCCGTGATCTTCACGGATATTGATCGCGCCAAGAAATCGGCGGCGGCGTCGGATCGTCGATTGCGGCGCGGCGTCGCGCTGTCGCCCTTTGACGGTGTGCCCATGACCATCAAGGAAAGTTTTGACTGGGCGGGAACTCCGTCAACCTGGGGCGACGTGACCTTGCAGGACAATATCGCCGGCAAAACTGCCGTCGCCGTGCAACGCATGACCGATGCGGGAGCCGTGCTGTTCGGCAAGACCAACGTGCCGCTGGCCCTCGCGGACTGGCAAAGTTTCAACGCGATCTATGGCACAACCAATAACCCCTGGAATGTGGAGCGAACGCCGGGAGGTTCATCGGGTGGGGCAGCGGCGGCCCTGGCAACGGGCATGTCGGCCATGGAACTGGGGTCGGACATCGGTGCCTCCATCCGCAACCCTGCGCATTACTGCGGCGTCTACGGCCATAAACCGACCTATGGCGTTGTTCCCTATCGCGGCCATCTGATGCCGGGATCCGTGTCGATCAGCGATATCACGGTGGCGGGGCCCATGGCGCGTTCTGCCCGTGATCTGACGGCCATGATGCGCATCCTTGTTGGCAGCGAGGGCATCGAGAGACGCGGTCTGAACTTCACATTGCCACAAGCACCTCAGACAACATTGAAGGACTTTCGTGTGGCGATCAAGTTGTCAAGCCCCGTCAGTGACGTTGATCAAGGCTATCAGGACGCGTTGACATCGCTCGGGCAGTTTCTGAAACGCAAGGTGAAGAAGCTGTCCTTGGAAGCTGCACCAAAACTTGATGAGGCCGAGGCTTACGAGAACTTCATCACCCTGCTCCGTGCCACCGCCACCAAGCGCATGAGTGTTGAGGAAATCGATGCGGCTGCGACGAAGGCGAAAAATCTGGACCTGCAGGACAAGTCCTATGTCGCCATGATGACGCGAGCCTTCGGCCTTTCGCATGGGGCTTGGCTCAAGGCGAATGAACGTCGCCACCAGATGCGCTTGATATGGGAGGCTTTCTTTGATGACTGGGACGTGTTGCTCTGCCCCTGTGCGGCCTCGGCAGCCTGGCCGCACGACCAGGTGGGCGAACGGCACGAACGCCTCATCAACGTTAACGGCAAACAGGTGTCCACCATCGACCAGCGCTTCTGGGCGGGCTATTCTGGCAATTTCTATCTGCCTTCGACGGTGGCACCACTGGGGCTTTCATCGGATGGTTTGCCGCTCGGTGTGCAGATCATCACGCGGAGCTATGGTGATTATACGGCGTTGCGTTTTGCGGAGTTGCTGGAAAAGGAGTGGCGCGGGTTTGTGGCACCGCCTGGCTTTTGAAAGGGTAGGCCCCCATCGCCCTTCGGGCACTTCCCCAATGAATTGGGGTAGGACTCGCGGCTTGGTCTTCCCCAACTTGTTGGGGAAGTGCACGAAGGGCGATGGGGGCCTTACGTCATCCCTGGTCCCGTAATCTCGCGCACCAGTTTCCGCATCATTGTTGCACCGAAATCATCATAGGTCTTGGCTTCCTCGACGAAACTCAGGCTGCCGCCGATGACCTGCTTCTCAAGATAAACCGCCAACTGTTTCCACTCGTTGGAAATTGCAAGGCCATTGATAGTGATGCCCTGCGCCAGCACAATATCTCGCGCCACATGAGTAGGGCGGCCGATGTTGTT
The DNA here is from genome assembly GCA_031398425.1 of Hyphomicrobiales bacterium. Taxonomy (GTDB): domain Bacteria; phylum Pseudomonadota; class Alphaproteobacteria; order Rhizobiales; family Aestuariivirgaceae; genus Aestuariivirga. The sequence continues at coordinate 2,620 of JANNNG010000296.1, forward strand.
GCGGCCATCGGTGGCAAGATCAATGACGCGGCGTTCGGCCATGGGCGCGTTTGCGAACTGATCCGCACCATAAATCAAGGCCGCTGAAATCGCCGTGCCACCTTCCTTGACCTCGCGGCGGCCCTCTGACAAATTCTTGCCGACGCGCGATGCGTCGGCTTCCGATGCGATGATCGTCCACGGCACAATGACCTGCTGGTTGTCGGCGTCGGACCATTGATAGACGATGACGGCGATGCGCTGGTGCCTTCCGCCCTTGATGGCCTGCATCACTTCTTCGCTTTGCAGGGCTTGTGCAAAGCCTTCCATTTGCAAACGATGTTCAAAGCCGTCGACGCTGTATGACACATCCACTGCAAGCGCCAGCGCCACGTCAACACGGTTGTCTTCAGGCACAGCGGGAGCGAACATCAGGCTCCACAAGCCGATGGCGGATACAAAGCGAAGCAGGTGGCGACGCAAATCCATCGCCTCAGTCTAGCATGCAAATCGTAAACAAAAAGCCAGTGTGCTTGACCTTTCATCCGTTAGCCCTCACATTGTAGTGATGAATAACAGTGCCAATCTCGTGGACCCCTTTGGCCGCCACGTCTCTTACTTGCGGGTGTCGGTGACGGATCGCTGTGATTTCCGTTGCACCTATTGCATGGCGGAAAACATGACGTTTCTCCCCAAGAAGGATTTGCTTTCGCTGGAAGAGCTGGACCGGCTTTGCACAGCCTTCGTGGAATTGGGTGTCAAGAAGATCAGGCTCACGGGCGGTGAACCACTTGTGCGCAAGGGCATCATGTCGCTGGTTGAATCTTTGTCGCGGCATTTGAAATCTGGTGCCATGGAAGAACTGACGCTAACGACCAATGGCAGCCAGTTGGCGAAGTATGCCAGTGAATTGGCAGGGCACGGCGTCAAGCGCATCAATGTTTCAGTCGATACATTGGATGACGCAAAGTTTCGCCAGATCACGCGCTGGGGTGATCTTTCCAAGGTGAAAGAGGGTCTGGCTGCGGCGAAAGCAGCGGGCTTGTCCATCAAACTCAACGCCGTGGCCTTGAAGGATTTGAACGAGCACGAAATTCCGGAGATGATCCGCTGGGCCCACGGCGAAGGCATGGACCTCACGCTGATTGAAACCATGCCGCTTGGTGACATCGATGGTGACCGCACGGAACAGTATCTGCCTCTGTCACAGGTGCGGGCCGGGTTGATGGACCACTTCACGCTGGATGATATTCCCTACAAGACAGGCGGTCCTGCCCGCTATGTACGCGTCAGGGAAACCGGAGGACGGCTTGGTTTCATTACACCCCTTACCCATAATTTCTGCGAAAGCTGTAACCGCGTGCGCATCACCTGCACGGGCACCTTGTATATGTGTCTGGGCCAGGAAGACGCTGCTGATCTACGCACGCCATTGCGGGCTTCGGAAGGCAATGAAGTTTTGACGAGGGCCATTCTCGAAGCTATCACGCGCAAACCCAAGGGTCATGATTTCATCATTGACCGGGATCATCGGAAGCCTGCGGTGTCCAGGCACATGAGTGTTACCGGGGGGTGACTTCCCTCTCCGTCTCGCGCCGACGGAGAGGGAATTCATTCGGCAGCGCCCCCCACCAGCGCGTTGACCTCGATCTTTCCCGCCTTTGCAAAAACCAGATCAAGCACAACTGTGTCGCCCTGCTTCAGAGGTGCTGTCAACCCCATCAACATGACATGGGTGCCGCCGGTCCCCATCTCAAGCGTTGCACCAGCTGGGATGACCAACCCTCCTTCAATCATGCGCATTTTCATGATGTCGTTGACCAAGGTTGTCTCGTGGATCATCGCCGACGCGGCAATTGGCGTTGAAAGTGACAACAGCCGGTCATCCGTTGAACCTGTGTTTTTCACGGAAACGTAAATCGCAGCTGTTGTCGCTGTCGGCGTCAAGGATGCACGGGCCTTGGCATCAATCACCTGAATGTCAGTTGCAAGTGCCACTTGCGCGAGCCCTGGCAATGCTGCCAGCATGAACAACCAACGGACAAGCAGTGGCATGATCGGAAAACTCCTGAAACAGACTTTGATCTCTGCTACATTTGTGGCGGCGGTTGGGCCGTTGTCGAGTGTCAGTCTGTCACAGCCTGTGGCAATCGAACTTGTGCTGGCGCTTGACTCTTCTGCCAGCATGAACCGAGAAGAGTTTGCCCTGCAAATCCGCGGATTGGCCGCTGCTTTCAAAGACGAAGCGGTATTGCAAGCCATCAGGGATCTGGCGCCCTTGGGTGTCGCGATTGCCGTGACCCAATGGGGCGGACCCGGTGAAAGCCGCATTGTGGTGCCTTTCACGCACATCACAACGCCTCGGCAAGCCAAGGCGTTTGGCTATCGCGCGAGCCGGGGTACACGCAGTTTCTATGCGGCCACGACGTCAATTGCGACAGCGATCGAAGACAGCCTTGCCCTTCTCGAAGCGAATGACTTCGAGGGGCAACGCAGGGTGATTGATGTTTCAGGCGATGGTGAGGACAACAGCGGACTGGATCTGGAGGCGGCCCGCGACCTGGCCCAGGCCTCTGGCGTCACCGTCAATGGTCTTGCCATCGAGTCCGAACAGCCGGAGTTGTTTGAATACTACCAGAAGCACGTCATCACGGGCGCAGAAAGTTTCGCCATTCGCGCTGTGGATTTTAATGACTATGCGCGAGCGATACGGGAAAAGCTGTTAAAGGAATTGCGGCCATTGGGATCTTGATGGCCAGCTTGCAGTACCTCCACCAATCTCCCCGCCGCCGCCACTAACTCCCTTTCCGAAAAACCAGCGAAGCTCAACAACAATCCGCGCCGCTTCTTGCGTCCAGCGTAATAGGTTGAAAGGGCTTGAACCTCGCAACCGGCCAATTGCATTTCTGCAACCATTTCATTGTCATCCACTGAGTCGTGCAAGCGCAACATGATGCTGAGTCCGGACGGTGGTGCGTCCACCCAAAAGAGTTTTCCATGGTGGGGCTGCAACACATCGAGCAAGGCCTGGCGCCGCGTGGCATAGAGCCTGCGCATGCGGCGGATATGCACGGCAAACTGACCCTGCTCCATGAATTGTGCCAGCGCTGGCTGCACCAGCAGCGATGGCGGATAGCCGTAGGTGCTGCGTTCAGCCTGGAAGTTTTCCACAAGCCGCAGAGGTACCACGATGAAACCCAGACGGATGATGGGGGAGAACACTTTCGAAAACGTGCCAGAATAGATGACGCGCTGTGCGCGGTCGAGACTCATCATTGCGGGCAAGGGACGCCCCACGTAGCGATACTCGCTATCATAGTCATCCTCGACGATTACGGCGTTTGCCTGCCTTGCCCATTCCAGCAGTTCGAGACGGCGCTGCAATGGCATGGTTACCCCGGTCGGGTATTGCCGCGCCGGCGTCACGAAGGCGAGTTTGGCATTTGGCGCAAGTTTCCGAGCTTCTGTGATGCACATGCCCTCATCATCGACAGGCACGGGAACGACGTCCAGTCCGCCAATCGAAAACACGCGCCGTGCCGTGGCATAGCCTGGTTCCTCCAGCCACATCTGGTCGCCGGTTTCAGCCACGGTCCGGCGAATGAGATCGAAGGCATCGCTGCCGCCTGCTGTGATGATGACCTGGGTGGGGTCACATTCAAGTCCGCGCCATTCAAACAGATGTGCCGAGATCGCAGCGCGCAAGGGCATCCAGCCGAATGCGTCGGTGTGTTCGAGAAGAGCTATCGGTGGGTTGCGCCAATAGCGACCGAGAATGCGGCCCCATTCGTCGTGCGGAAAGCTTTCCCAGTCTACGAGTCCCGAACGAAAGGGCTTGGCGGCGTTTCGCGTGTGGCGCTTTTGCGACGCAAGCCTTGCAGGCTTGCGCCCTACGGCGAGAAGACTCTCTGGCAATTCTGCTGCAATGGTGGTGCCGGAGCCCATGCGGGTTTCAATATAGCCTTCGCCCATCAATTGCTCGAAAGCTTCTACAACAGTGGCGCGGGCCACGCCCAGTTGTTCCGCCAGCGCCCGCGAAGATGGCAGTTTGGCCTTCGGTTTCAATCGGCCTCCCAGCACCAGTTCGCGGATTTGTCTCGAAATCTGTTGCTGGATCGGTTCATCTTCGCCCCGGTCAATGCCGAGATCAACGGTGGACGCGGTCTGAAGTGGTCTACTGGATGGTGGCATGATTGGTGCTTTCCGCTATACCATAGTCCGGGCATCCCGGTTCTACAACGAAGGAAAAGTCATGCCCGAAGCTCCATCTGACCTCACGCGCCTCAAGCGCATGCACAAACGTGCTCACTACGATGAGGCAACGGTGCATGCCATTCTCGATGCGCAGCCATTGTGCACCGTGGGCTATGTGTTCAACGGTCAACCGGTGGTGACGCCGACGCTGCAATGGCGCGAGGGTCAGCATCTCTACTGGCACGGTTCATCGGCGAGCCGTATGTTGGAGCATTCGGAAAACGCGCAAGTCTGCGTCAACGTCACGATCTTCGACGGCATGGTGATGGCGCGGTCGGCCTTCAACCACTCTTGCAACTATCGCAGCGTCATGGCCTTTGGTTTAGCGCACAAGGTGGCGCTCGCCGAAGACAAGGAAGCGCGGCTGAAAGCCATGGTGGAACACTACTTCCCCGGTCGCTGGGACTTGTTGCGACCCATGCAGGCGAAGGAGTTGAAGGCTACGACGGTGCTGGGCATGGAGCTGAAGGACGTGTCCGCGAAGGTGCGAACCGGTCCGCCGGGGGATGACGAGGAGGACTATGCACTGCCGATCTGGGCAGGGGTGGTGCCGTTGAGCACCGTGGTCAAACAGGCATTGCCGTGCCCGAGAGTCATGGCTGGTCTCGACGTACCGGGACATGTAAAGGCTTTCAAAATTGGCTAAGGATTCTTGGCACGACTTATGCTCTCCATATAACATTCTGATATTATTGACTTAATATAACCATCACGAAAACAACCAACACCACTTTCCTATCTCGCAGCGATGTTCAGACCTGCTATGAACGCGATTCTCGTCAGCATTGTTTTGGCTTAAACCGTTC
>JANNNG010000302.1:0-4503 GCA_031398425.1 Hyphomicrobiales bacterium
GTTCCAGGAGGTGCTGGAATTGATGACGCCCGCACCCATGGCAACATCGACAAGTGCCTTTGCATCGGTTGTCAGAGACAGGCTGTATTGCCCCTGTGTTGCTGCATTCTGGGAACTGACGGCAATGTAATAGGTGCCGGATGTCAGTGGCGTTGTCTTGATCAGCGCGTTCTGGTTGGGCAAGCCGCCGGACACATCAGACAGAAGCGTGCCAGCACTGTTGTAGAGTTTAAGATTGGGCGAGATCAGCCAATTGTTGCCGCTGCCCACTACAGCACCGACATAGGCCTGGCCCGCCACGAGGTCGAATCTGTAGACATCAACATCCGCGTTTGAGCCAATGATGCCTTGCAGCACGTTGTTCACGGGGACCAGCTGTGCTCCTGGCAAAGTTGAAGAGGCGTCGCCAATTTCAAACAGGTCCGGCATGGTTCAGGTCCCTCGTGATTGTCCGGTTCGAAGAGCTATCAGTTCAGTCATGAACGTGCAACAAACCTAGACGTGTTTTGTCTCGTCTTTGGTTAACTCTGCTTGGAAACAGCCTCATAGATCCGTGCGTCGGACTTGCCTTCAATGAGTTCGATGATGAAGCCTGGCCTGCACAGGAGGAATTGCACCAGTGCACCGTCAAAGGCCATGGCGCTTCTGGCTGGACCCAGAGGGACTGCGCCTTGCTTGCGCAGGCGTGTGGCCTCGGATTTGATATCGGCGCAGCGATAGGCCATCTGGTTCAGTCTGTTGGGTTCCTTGACCGCGCGGGCCACCGGCGAATTCTCTCCGAAGGGAGCTATGACCTCCACAACAAAGCCTGCCTCGTCACGCAGGAATTGTACAGAGACGCCCAAGCCCTCATCATCAAAGCGCTGGCTGATGGCGATGATGGGCAGGGTTGCGGACAATTCCTTGACTGCCTTGTCGAGATCGGGAGACAGAATGCCGACATGGTCGAGGCGCAGCGACATATCAGCTTGGTTTTGCAATCAGGCACACCGAGACTGTGAGATTGTGTTTGCGGGCCTGTTCAAGGCTGTAATTGGTGGCGGGATGGAAGGCATGATCCACCAGTTGGAAGCCAGAGGATTCAATGAAGGACACGGCGTCCTCCGGTGACTTCAGCAGGAAGAGATGGTCTGGGGCGGGGCTGTTGATGGGTACATTGATATAGATGCGGGCGTCTGGTTTCATGAAACCCCGGATGGCCTGCATGGCTTCCCTGGGCTGTTCCAGGTGTTCAAGAACCTCAGAGAAGACAACAGCATCAAACAATTCCTTACCCTGATCAAAAAGATTGCGGGCTTGCAGGCTGTAGCTTTTGGTGTTGCCGAGTTTGACGAGGGCCTGTTTTGTGTCATCAAGACTGGCCTCGGAAATGTCCCAGCCTGTCACATGGTTTTCATCCAGTGCCGCGATGGCGCGGGCCAGCAAAAGGCCATGGCCCGGACCGATTTCAAGCAGGTGCGTTGAGGGCTTCAGCTTGGCGATGAAGTTGTCTTCATAGAAGCCGATGGAATTAGTGTGGTTCGACCAGAACATCTGCGTGACCAGAAGGCCCCGCATGTAGTTCAGCATATAGGGCTTGTTGGCATAGACCTGTTCGTTGGCGTCGACGAATTTTTCAAGCCGGTATTTCTGATGGCGGCGGAAATAGAGTTCTTCTTCCTTCTGGATTTTGCAGATGAATTCATAGCCCTGCAAAAAATCGTCCAGCTTGTCACCTGCGAGCCTGATCACGTCGAGGGCAAGGCGCTCGCAGCGGGCTTTTTCCGCGCTGCTGATTTCGGCAAAGCGACGATCCAGGAATTTCTTGTGATGGGGATAGAGTTCAAGCTGGCGCTGCAACAGGGTGTCAAGGTTATCAATTGTGCGTGTCATCTTTAACCTTCAAGGGGTGTAGACAAGTTTCGTGAATGGCAGTTTGACAGGCTCATAGGCCATGATGTCAAGTTCCCAAAGTGTTTTGCCGTCGTCCGTCATGGCGGCGGGTGCAAAGCCCAGCTTGCGGTAATGATCTTTGACAAGATCGTTGCGCGGCGTTGGCACGTATATGCCTGTCAGTGTTTCGACGCCCTTGTCTTTCAGCTGCTGAACCAGCAGAGACAGTACGGCGGCTTCCACGTTGCGCCCGATGACACGGCAGGACATGATCCAGAGATCAATGGTGGCTGACTTGCCTGAGGTTGTCGCAACCACGGCGCTGATCATGCCGTTGTCGCCAAACTTGTCACTCAAACGGATTTGCATGGTGATCGCCGAAGCATCTGTTTCCAAAGCCGCAACTTCAGTCTCGCTGTAACGGCGCGTCGTGAGGTTGAACTGGTTGGATTTGGAAATCAGCTGGGCGATGCGCTTGCGTCCCAAGTTGTCAAAACCTTGTGCCACAAGTTCCATATCGAGAGATTGCAGAAAACCTTCGGTGTCGCCAGCTTTGACTTCCGCTTCCTGACGGCGACCTTCCGCAACGTAATAATCACTGCGTTTGAGATCTTCCTGGGTGAGCGCTGTCTGTTCGAAGCAGCCGGCACCGGCCAGATAAAGCGGCCAGTCCGATGGGTCTTTCGGAAGCTCCGGCACCATGACCATCGGAAGTGCATCGCGCACCTGTTGGCGCTCCACCGGATTGTCATCCAGAAACACGAAGGCCTCAAGTCCGAGGTTCAAACTTTCAGCCATGGCCTTGATGTTTGCAGCCTTGTCGATCCAGTTGATCTTGAACAGCGCGATATCCTCTTCCCGCAGGATCATGTCGGGGTGTTTGCGAAACACGTCGATGGCGATGTCATGGGTGTTCTTGGACGACACGCAGAGCACGATGCCGCGCTGCTTCAATTGTTGGGCAAAATTCTGAATGGCAAGGTGGGCTTCACCCATGGCATTGCCCTGGGACAGGGAAATGCCTTCCATGCCATCATCGCCAATGACACCGCCCCACAGCGTGTTGTCGAGATCGAGCACCAGGACGCGGCGTGACTTGCCACTGACGGTTGCTGCGATGCGGGCCAGACTGTCAAGGAAGATCGGGACATTCGCCATGGCAAAGGGCAGTTTTGCCATGTGCCGATAGCGGCCGGGCCACCAGTTTGAAAGGCCGATGAAACTTGCAAGTGCGGATGTATCCAGCAGGATGAAGCCGTTGTTCACTGCAAACTGGGCAAGTTCAGCATTGTAGGTCGCAACCTGTTGCCGATGGGCATGATGCAGGCTGTGATCCATGTTGGCAAACGGGATTGCGATGTCCTCGACGACGGTTTGCACAATCACTTGCGATGCGTGCGTGCTGGCCAGTTTTTTGAGGACTTCGCCGGTTCTGACCATGGCTTTCCGGGCGGCACTGGTTTCAGACTGGGGCATTCCGATGGCAGGGTTCAGTCCCAGTGACTTTGCGTCCTGCAGCACGACTGCGAAATCAAATACGACTTCGACCGGATGACGATCGAGCCAGAGCAGCGCATCTTCGTACTCCACGACTGTCGGCAAAAAAACCAGACCATGACGCAGGCCAATGCCCGTCAACGTATCGGCCATGTGGGAAAATGTCTGCGATGACAGGACCAGAATGGTCTTTGCCTGAAATTCGGATTTGGCAAGGCTTGCTGTCGCGGCCAGTTGCGCCATCGTTTTGCCGACCCTGCGCAGATCCGCTTCTTGCCATCGGTAGTTCATGGCATGTCGCAGTTTTCCGAAGTCAGGCGCAGTCTGATCTTCCAGTGCCTTTGCCAAACTGGCTCGCGCCGCATCATCGGACGCGGGCAGCCAAGGCATTGCAGCCATGCTAACGGCTACCTCCCGCGTCATCAGGCTGCAGTGTGTTTTTGCAACGCTGCCAAAAGTTTTGCGACCGATGCAACTTCGTCGATTTCTTCCAGATCAAATTGCATTCCCAGCTCTGCTTCAAGTGCGGCGATGATGCGAACATGGGCGAGACTGTCCCAGCCGGTGACACTGTCCATGTCGTCGGTCGCCACGAGTTTCAGGTCTGGCTGGTCCAGTTCACTGCGGAAAACGGTTTCCAGTGTGCCCATGAGGGACTGTTTCTGATCTGGTTGCAAGGCCGTTCCTTTTTATGATCGAGTTGATAAGTATGGGTTTTTCACAGATCAGGATAAATTGTTATGCCCTGCTTTGCAAGTTCGCTGAGCCGCTCGATACCCTCATATGCTGGCAAGCCCGCAATGTAGAGATTGGAGATTTTGACCTCGCGGTGGATAGCGCTGGAGAAGTATCTTGCCAGCTTTGGCGGGTTGATGACACCAACGCGGTTTATAAAGCGGTGGGTTCCCGTTTCACCGGAGTTGCGCTGCCAAGTGTACGTCACATGTCCGTCAAAGACACGCTCAAACAGTTTGACCTCATGGTGCAATTCGCATTCAACATAATGCAGCGGTGTGAAGCCCAGTTTCGTGAAGCCAAGGCTGACCATGAGGCCGCGCAATTCCTTGAGTTGACCGAAGGGTGAGCCTCTGCCCCAAGGGTATTCGGTGAGGTGATGCTGTGACACAATCTCGT
>JANNNG010000318.1:0-2550 GCA_031398425.1 Hyphomicrobiales bacterium
TTCACATCGCTGCCCTGCAATTGATTGCGCACGAGGCTTGCAGCCTGCGCCAAGCCCAAGGCGATGAGTGCCATGGACAAAAGGGTTACGGTGGTGGTGCCAGACCCCCATGCATAAGCTGCGATACTCAAAGCGACGCCCACCAGAAGCGCCACCCCAAAAAGCCACGGCCAGTCTTTGCTCAAACCCACGCCCCTATTCGCCCCGACGAATCAATGAGTTCAGACACTACGCTGTCTCTGCGTCCAAGTGAATCCCGTTCGATTGGATTTCGACCAGTGATTGGAGCTTCCGGATCGCTAACGGGCGAGGCATTTCATCTTAGTTTTCCGGAAGATTTCAGTGGGATTTGCGGTTGAACTTCCGCAATTTGGCACTCAATGTCCGGACAAGAAGCGTTCTCTGCAGAATGGACATTCCCGTATGGCTGGACATCCCCGTATTGCTTTCATTGGTGCTGGCTCCACCGTTTTCATGAAAAACATTGTGGGCGATATCCTGCAGCGGCCCGCGACCTCGGGTGCCACAATTGCCTTGATGGATGTGAATACAGAGCGCCTGGCTGAATCGGAAATTGTGGCTTCGAAAATCATCAATACTCTTGGCGTGTCGGCGCGGGTAGAGACTCACAGCAACCAACGGCGGGCGCTGGAGAAAGCTGATTTTGTTGTTGTGGCATTCCAGATCGGCGGTTACGAGCCTTGCACTGTTACTGATTTTGAAGTGCCCAGGAAATATAAATTGCGGCAGACGATTGCCGACACGCTGGGTATGGGTGGCATCATGCGCGGGCTTCGCACGGTGCCACATCTGTGGTCGATCTGCGAGGACATGATGCAGGTGTGCCCGGATGCGCATCTGTTGCAATATGTGAACCCCATGGCGATCAACACCTGGGCGATTTCGGCGAAATACCCCAGGATCAGGCAGGTGGGACTGTGTCACTCGGTGCAGGGCACGGCGCATGAACTTGCACATGACCTTGATATTCCGTTGCACGAGATTCGATACCGTGCGGCAGGCATTAATCACATGGCGTTCTTTCTGAAGTTCGAACATCGGCAGAGAGATGGCAGTTATGTGGATCTCTATCCGGCCTTGCAGAAGGGCTACGCGCAAGGGCGTTTCCCCAAACCACCTGAGGAGAATCTGCGCTGCCCCAACAAGGTTCGCTATGAAATGCTAAAACGGCTTGGCTATTTCGTGACGGAGAGTTCCGAGCATTTTGCGGAGTACACGCCTTACTTCATCAAAGATGGACGGGAGGATTTGATAGAGAAGTTTGGTATTCCACTGGATGAATACCCGAAACGTTGTGTCGAACAGATTGCACGCTGGAAGCAGACGGCGGATGATTATCGCAACTCGGCGGAGATTCATGTAAAGGCATCACATGAGTATGCGTCTTCGATTGTGAACTCGGTGTGGACGGGTGAACCTTCGGTGATCTATGGCAATCAGCGCAACAATGGCTGCATCACCTCGCTGCCCGCAGATTGCGCGGCAGAAGTTCCATGCCTCGTTGATGATCGTGGAATTCAGCCGACCGTGATCGGCGAATTGCCGCCGCAGCTGACGGCGCTGATGCGCACCAACATCAATGTGCAGGAACTGACCGTCCGAGCCCTGATGACCGAAAACCGCGAACACATCTATCACGCCGCAATGATGGACCCGCATACGGCAGCGGAACTGGACCTGCAGCAGATCTGGGACTTGACGGATGAGTTGCTGGCGGCGCATGGGGATTGGTTGCCGGAGTTTGCGAGGGTGCAGGGAACGCGCGTGGCGGCGGAGTAGGGGCGGCAGTTGAAACTGCATGAAATTAGTGTTATCTTACGATTTCTAATCGATCAAGAAAGGTAAGAAAATGGCCGCCGTGACACTTTCAAGCAAGTTCCAAATTTCTATTCCGAAAGAAATCCGGGAGTCTCAAGGTTGGGGGGCGGGTCAAAGGTTGGGGTTTGTTCCCCATGGAAAGTATTACATGTTAGTTCCGGTGCCGACTTTGGACGAGGTTTTCGGTATTGCAAAAGGTGCTGATACGACTGACTATCGTGACCGCTATGATCGTTATTGATGCGCGTCATTGACACCAGCATTTGGATTGAAATTCTCAGCGGCACTGAATTGGGGCGGCAGCTTAAACCGCTGCTGCTGGTTCCAAAGGACATCATTGTACCAACCGTCGTTCAATACGAGATCTATAAATGGTTAGCCCGCGAACGAACGAGTGAAGACGCAAATCGCATACTGATTTTTACGGGCGACTGCCGGGTCATGGAACTGACCACAGCAATTGCTGTTTTCGCTGCTGAATTATCGGCAACGCACAAGCTTCACAGCACAGATGCAATCATCTACGCCACTGCGCAGATGCAAGATGTGGAACTTCTGACAACCGATGCACATTTCAAGGACTTGCCTGAGGTGGAGTATTGGCCAAAGCAGCCCTAGCTGAAAACCCATCTAGTTCTTAATGCCTCATATTCAACCTCGCCGTCCTCACTGTCCGGAAACGGCTCGGGCCGGTTGATGTGGACGTGCCTG